>CAZXKZ010000251.1:0-1518 GCA_964641825.1 uncultured Bauldia sp. | reverse complement strand
CGTCTGCAGCGCCTGCACGATCGCCATGCCGACGATGATCGGATCGACTGTCGTGTGCGGCTTGGCGGCGTGGCCGCCGACACCGCTCACGGTGATGTTGAACTCGTCGGTCGAGGCCATCAGCGCGCCGGTGCGGATCGCGAACTTGCCGACGTCGAGGCCCGGCATGTTGTGCATGCCGTAGACCTCCTGGATGCCCCAGCGCTCCATGAGCCCTTCCTTGACCATCTCGCGGCCGCCGCCGCCGCCTTCCTCCGCCGGCTGGAAGATCACCACGACGGTGCCGTCGAAGTTGCGCGTCTCGGCGAGATAGCGCGCGGCGCCGAGCAGCATCGCCGTGTGGCCGTCGTGTCCGCAGGCGTGCATCTTGCCGGGCACGGTCGAGGCATAGGGCTTGCCGGTCTTCTCGGTCAGCGGCAGCGCGTCCATGTCGGCGCGGAGGCCGACCACCCTGCCGCTGGTGTTCCTCCGCCCCTTGATGAGGCCGACCACGCCGGTGCGGCCGATCCCCGTCGTCACCTCGTCGACGCCGAAGGCGCGGAGCTTGTCGGCCACCGTCGCGGCCGTCCGGTGGACGTCGAACAGGATTTCGGGGTGGCTGTGGAGGTCGCGCCGCCAGGCGACGATGTCGTCATGGAGGTCGGCGAAGCGGTTGATGGTGGGCATGCGTTCGGGCTCCGGGGTGTTCTGGGGAAGTATAGCGTCCTCGTTGCGCCAAGGGCGAGTGTCAGCGATGACGCGGCCGGTGGCGGAACTCGCGAATGGCGGTAGAGCGCGGGTTTGACCGGCTATCGCCCCTTGGGCCATCGTCAGGAGATTCAGCGAAAGAGAATCGATCGAAATGGGAAATGTGGTGAGAAAACTCGGGTGGCTCGTAGCCGCCGCCGTCATCGTCGTCGTCGGCATGTATCTGCTCGGAGAGCGCGGGCGTCAGGCCGAGGCCGTCGCTGCCGCCGTCGCCGACGCCCGGGCGACGATGGAGGCCGAGCAGGCCGCGGCCATCGAGGCAGGCGTCGCCGTTGCGGTGGATGACGCGGTCGCCGAAGCCGTGGCGCAGGCGGTCGCGGAGACCGAGGCGCGCGTGCTCGCCGAGATGCCGCCGCTTCCCCAGGTGAACACCGATCTCGACATCGACGAAGAAACGCTCGCGCTCTTCCCGAAGGGTGCCTACCTGATGGAAGTCGGCGACGACTGGGCCGAGGCGACCTGCGGCGGATACAAACCGGATCTGCGGGTCGAATGGGTGCGTCTCGATCCCGGCAACCGCTACCTGCGCTCGACCGTGCAGCGACAGCAGCCGTCGGCGAGCGATATCCTGATCGGCTTCCTGTCGGCCGGCCTCAGCATCTTCGCCGGGCCGTCGAATCCCGTGCAGACCGTTTTCGGCGGCCGCACGGAGGGGCGGTACACGACGCTCAGCCTCGGTGCGCTCCGCGACAATTCGGAGCCCGAGCTGGTCCTGCCGCAGTTTCGGCTGACGCTCTACCGGATCGATGCGTCGAATTTCGGCGTCGTAGA
>CAZXKZ010000250.1:0-1539 GCA_964641825.1 uncultured Bauldia sp. | reverse complement strand
CGCATCATCGCACGCCGGCCGTCGCTGTCGGCGGAACTCGCGCATGCGCTCCGCCTCACCGGCGACCCGGAAACGATCGCCGTCCTCGATGGCGCGCCCGCCGGCAACGCCGCACCAGCGCCCGCCCCCGCCACGCCGCCGCGCTACCGCCCCGGCGCTCCGCCAGCGCCGCTGGATCCGTGGCGCTTCCTCGGCCTCGACCGGCGCGGCCGGCTTGCGATCATCGCCGATCTGGCATCGCGGCAGGCGACGCTCGCCGAGGTGTCTGCCAGCCCTGATCTCGCGTTCCGCGCGATCCTCGGCGCGGCGCGCATCGTCGGCTTCGCGCAAAGCGGACAGCTACCTGCCATCGTCGAGGCGATTGTGGAGGGGCTCGATCTCCCGCGCGATCTCGTTGCCGCGGCCGTCACCGATCCCGGTGGCGAGCTGCTCGCCATCATGCTGAAGGCGCTCCGCCTCACCGACGATCAGGCGCGCCAGGTTCTCCTGCTGGCGAGCCCCACCGGCAAGGACGTGGCGACCTTCTTCCCGCTGTCGGACGTCTACGCCGGGCTCGAGGTGATCGTCGCGGAGGCGCTTGTCGCGGCGTGGCGCGATGCGACCGGCGTCCAGCGCGCTCCCCACCACCAGCCGCATTTCGCCGATCCCGCGACGGCCCGCCGTCCCGTCGCCGGCACTCACGCCGAGCCGCGGCGCGAATCGTCGTCCGACGACAAGGCGAAGCGCGCCTGACCTAGACCACCTCGAAGAACGTCCGCCCGTCGTGGTCCTCGATCGCCACGACCCATAGGTCGGGGTCGAACCGCTTTTCCCGTTCGAGGCGCTCGGCAACCGCGTCCGCTGCCGCGGATTCCAGTAGCTGCTGGAACTTGCGGTCGCTCGGACCCGTGTCGTCGAACGCCGATTGCGGCGCCGGGCCGTAGAGATCCGAGCTGCCGTCGAGCCGGTCGATGACGATGAAGATCGCGCCGGCCTCCTCCGCACCCCGCCGCATCATCGCAGTCGCCACGCCGGCCGTGCCGCAGCGGCGGATGAGAGCGCTGACCCAGATCGCGGACTTGACGCGCAAGCTAGCCGGGCTTGATCGCGCCGATGGCGAACAGCCGCGCGATGAGGGCATCGCCGGCCTTGCCTGTGAGAGGCATGCCGTTGTCGAGCTCGAAACGGCGGATGGCGTCTTCGGTCGCGCTGTCGGGCGTCCCGTCCGCTGGCAGCGGGCCGTAGCCGATCCGGTTGAGCGCGGTCTGCACCACCGAATACATCTCGCGGAGGCGCATCTCCTCCTGCCGCCGCTGGTCCTCGGCGATCAGCCGCGCGCGTTCCTGCTCGCGGCGGGTGAGTTCCGCGGCCTGGTCGGTCGCGGCCGCGATCGATTGCGTCTGGCGCGGCGGCAGAGGCTGGCGGAGCGCCGTCAGCAGCTCGGCGCGCGGGATGCCGGTGACGACCACGCCGGCGGCTGCCTCGAATTCGCGGATGGCGGCCTCCGTGCGCGGGCCGGACACGCCGTCGATGGCGCCGCGGTAGAGTCCGATCCGCGCG
>CAZXKZ010000249.1:0-1541 GCA_964641825.1 uncultured Bauldia sp. | reverse complement strand
TGATCTATCGGCTATTCCTCGAGGGCGATGGCACCACCGGCCCGATGGGCGTCAAGGCCATCACCTGCTACCTCAACGAACGCCGTATCTTCACCCGCGACGGTGGCCGCTGGGGGCTCGCACAGATCCACGCCATCCTGACCCGCACGACCTATATCGGCGAGCACAGGTTCAACACGCGCTCGCACAAGGACCGGGAGAAGAAGCCCGAGAGCGAGGTGGCGATCATGGCCTGCCCGCCGCTCATCGACCGTAAGACCTTGGAGGCGGTGCAGGCCCGCCTCAAGGCCCGCGATCCCAGGATGACGCCAGCGCGTGTCTCCAGTGGCCCCACCCTCCTTACCGGCATCTGCTTCTGCGCCAAATGCGGAGGCGCAATGACGCTCAGGACCGGCAAGGGCAGCGCGGGCGGCATATATCGCTACTATACCTGTTCGACGAAGGCCCGGCAGGGCAGGACGGGTTGCGAGGGCCGTTCGATCCCGATGGACCGGCTCGACCAACTGGTCGCGAGCCATCTGGAAACGCGCCTGCTTCAGCCCGAGCGGTTGGAAGCCGTCCTCGCCAGCGTCCTCGATCGCCGCCAGGAGCGCGCCGAGCGTCGCCGCGCGCATCTTGCCGAACTCAACAAGCGGATCACCGAAACCGAGCAGCGGCTCAACCGGCTCTATGAGGCCATCGAGTCCGGCATTGCCGATCTGAGTGACGATTCCCTGAAAGAGCGAATCGCTGGCCTCAAGGCCATCCGCGATCAGGCGAAGGCGGACGCCGAACGCGTCCAGGCCGCGCTCGACCATGCCGGCAGCCAGGCGATCAGCCCCGATATGGTCGAAACCTTCGCCCGCACAGCTCGCCAGCGCATGCGGCTGGAAGGCGGCGGCTACCGCCGCGACCACCTGCGCGCGCTGGCTCAGCGTGTCGAGGTCGCCGACAAGGAAGTCCGTATCATGGGATCGAAGTCGGAATTGCTGCGAACGCTCATCGCCGCTTCGAGCGGGAAATCGGCGGCGTTCGGCGTTCAGAGTTCTGTACTGAAATGGCGCGCCCGACAGGAGTCGAACCTGTGACCTTTGGCTTCGGAAACCAACACTCTATCCAACTGAGCTACGGGCGCGTGCCGGCTGTATTCTAGCCGATCGGCGGCCCCGCCGCCCGGGAAACGGACGCCAGCCGGTTGGCTGGGCGGTATAATCGACGGTCGTCCCGAGCCGCTGCCCCCAGCCGCCCCCAGCCAAGCCCCTGCCCGCCAGCCATGAGCGAAGACCACCAGCACCAGTCCGCCATCAAGACTCCCAAGCAGTTGATCGTCGTCGTGGTCCTCGCGTTCCTCGTGCCGATCCTGGGCATCGCGGCGGCGGCGTCGCTGGTCATGTCCAGCGGGCACCACGGCGAAAGCAACACCGAAGCTGCGGTCGCGGCGCGCATAAGGCCGGTCGGAACGGTCGTGATCGACACCAAGCAGCCGCCGCTGCCCGCGATCGCCGTCGCCGCGCCGGCCGCCGTCCCTGCGGCCAGCACCGTCGCCGTGGCGGTCCCGGCGA
>CAZXKZ010000248.1:0-1549 GCA_964641825.1 uncultured Bauldia sp. | reverse complement strand
TCAGCATGTGCACCGGCGGCGGCGCCTGGGACAACGCCAAGAAGTACATCGAGGACGGACACCACGGCGGCAAGGGCAGCGAGGCGCACAAGGCCGCCGTCACCGGCGACACCGTCGGCGACCCCTACAAGGACACCGCCGGCCCGGCCGTCAACCCGATGATCAAGATCACGAACATCGTGGCGCTGCTGCTTCTGGCGGTGCTGGCGCACTAAGGGGCGATTGCGGCGGGGACATCGCTCCCCGCCGTCGCGACACTTCAGCCTGAAAATTATGGGGCGGTCACGCCGCGCTGCCGCGCGCAGAGGGGGCGAGGCACAGGCGCCTGCGCCGCCCCCACATACGGCCGTGATTTCGGGAGCGATCGCTCCGTGGCTTGCGCCGCGCCGGCCGCTACGAGCCGAGCGGACGACCCATGCCGATCACGCCGGTCAGCACCTGCTGCAGGAAGTTCTGGTCGGCGCCGCCGGTGGGCGTGGTGCGCGAGATGAAATCGAACACCTTGCCGTCCTGGAGCCCGTAGTTGGCCACGCGCTCGACGTTGCCCTTGGAGTCGAAGTAGACCGCGACGATGCGCTGGTCGATCACCTTGTCGGGCATGAAAGCGGCGGCGCGCTGCCGCGTCTGGCTGATGTAGTAAAAGACCTCGTTGCCGTAGCTGCCGGTCGTCGAGGGCGAGCCGAGGGCGATCAGCACCTGGTCGCGGCTCGATCCTACGGGAATCTGCTCGAGCGCCGTGGGCGTGACGACATAGCCGTGCTGGGTCACCTGGTTGAAGCCGGCGCCGCCGCCGGAACTCTGGCAGCCAGCGACGCCGAGGAGGAGGGCGACCACGGCGGCCGCGGCAAGGCCGCGTCCGCTCGATCGAGACAGCATTTCTTCCCGTGCGCTCATCGTCCCTCGTGCCAGCCGGTGTTTTTTCAACCGACTCTACCCATATCGTTGCGTACCTTGGCTTTTCCCCTAGCGTGGGCTAGGCCAGCTTGCAACGGTAGACCGTTGCCCTGACAAGGATTCCCCTGTGTTCGGACGCCTGTTTCGACGCGATCCCGAGTCGGACGCCATAGCAGCGAGCCTTTACGGCGCGATCGTGGCGCAGGCGCGCAATCCTGCCCTCTACACGGCCCTTGGCGTCGCGGATACGGTCGACGGACGCTTCGAGATGGTCGTCCTCCACACCGTGCTCGTCGTCGGGCGCCTGCAGGAAGGCGGCGAGCGGGAGCGGGCGATCGCGCAGAAGATATTCGACCTCTACAACACGGACATGGACCGCTCGCTGCGCGAGCTCGGCGTCGGCGATCTCGGCGTGCCGAAGCGCATGAAGAAGATGGCCGAAAGGTTCTACGGCCGTGCCAGCGCCTACGGAGCGTTGCTCGATGCAGGCGACAGGGAGGGTCTTGCCGCGGCCATGGAGCGCAACGTCTACGGGAAGCAGTCGCCGGAGGCCCGTCCGCTGGCGGACTACGTGCTCGCCGCCTTCCGCTCGCTGAGGAGCACCGGCCTCGCGGCCCTGCTCGCCGGCACGGTGAACCTTCCCGACCCTGCGGCG
>CAZXKZ010000247.1:0-1600 GCA_964641825.1 uncultured Bauldia sp. | reverse complement strand
ACGAAGAACATCACCTCCGAGGCGATGAACAGGATCATGCCGTAGCGCAGGCCGAGCTGGACGATCGGCGTGTGGTAGCCCTCGTTCGATTCCAGGATGACGTCCCGCCACCACATGAACATCGTGTAGAGCACACCGAGCAGGCCGGGGATGGTCAGCCACACGGAGTAGCCGTGCATGAAGGCGATCAGCCCGACCGCCATCACGAATGCCGAGATCGAGCCGACCACCGGCCACGGGCTCGGGTTGACCAGATGGTACGGATGCTGCGGCTTGGCGTGCGCGTGGGCCTCGGCCATCGTTCAGTGCTCCGGTGTCAAAGGGCTTCCTGACCCGCACGTCCCGCCTCGGCGACCGGCACTTCCGGCCCGGCGAGAGGATAGAACGTGTAGGACAGGGTTATGGTGTCGATCGTCTTCAGGTCGGGATCGTCGGCGAGCGCCGGATCGACGAAGAAGGTTACCGGCATGTCGACCTTCTCGCCGGCGGCCAGCGTCTGTTCGCTGAAGCAGAAGCAGGCGATCTTGTTGAAGTAGACGCCGGCCTCGCCGGGCGTGACGTTGAAGACCGCGCTGCCGCTCGAGGGCAGCCGCGTCCGGTTCTCCGCGACATAGGCCGCCTCGCCGATCTCGCCGAGCTTCACGCGCACCTCGCGCTGCGCCGGGCGGAAGCTCCAGCCGAGGCCGTTGCCGACGTTGGCGTCGAAGCGGACGGTGATGACGCGGTCGAGCGTGGTTTCGGGTGCGCTGTCGGCGCGCTGCGTGGTCCCGCCGTAGCCGGTCACCTGGCAGAAGACCTGGTAGAGCGGCACGGCCGCAAACGCCGCGCCCACCATGGCGGCCACGAACACGGCGCAGGCCGCCGCCGTCAGTCCGAGGGTCCTGCGGGGGCGCTGGGCGTCCATCTCAGAGCGGCCGGTTCATGACGTTGACGCCGAGCTTGGCGATGGTCACGGCATAGAACATGGCGACGAGGACCGCGAGCGCCACGGCGATCGCTACCGAGCGGGCCTTGCGCCGGCGCTTCTGCTCAGGCGTCAGGCGGATGCCGTCGTGGTTCTCCGTCAAGCTCGCCTCGCTCATGCCGCCCATCCGCGGAAGCCGTTCTCGACGAGCAGGATCGCGAACAACAGGAAGAGATAGAGCATCGACCACGCGAAAAGCTGCCGCGCCGGCCGCATCTCGCGGTCGCCTTCCGGCATGCGGTAAACACGGACCGCGAGCCAGACGAACACGGCCCCCAACGCAGACGCCACGATGGCATAAGCCGGCGTTGCGAAGCCGAGCAGGGTCGGTGCAGCGGTCGCCGTCACCGTCAGGATCACCGAATAGACCAGGATCTCGCGCTTGGTCCGCGCCGCACCCGCCACCACCGGCAGCATGGGCACGCCCGCGCGCGCATAGTCTTCCGATCGGTAGAGCGAGAGCGCCCAGAAGTGCGGCGGCGTCCACAGGAAGACGATCAGGAACAGCACGATCGGCTCGGCCGCGAGCGAGCCCGTCACCGCCGCCCAGCCGATCACTGGCGGCAGCGCACCCGCCGCCCCGCCGATGACGATGTTCTGCGGCGTCCAACGCTTCAGCCACATCGTGTAGATGAC
>CAZXKZ010000246.1:1291-1624 GCA_964641825.1 uncultured Bauldia sp. | reverse complement strand
GAGGCGGCGGTCGACACCGTGGTCGTCGGCGAGGTGGTCTGCTCGAAGCGAATGCCCTTCTTCGAAAGCGCGATGCCGTGCGTGATCGAGCGGCTTCAGCGCGGAGGTAAGGAAGTGCTCCTTGCTTCGTTGGCGCTCGTCACCCTTGAGCGCGAGCGACGCGCGACCGCGACCCTCGCCGTGGACGGCCTTCCCGTCGAGGCCAACGACGTCGCCTGCCTCGCCGCACTTGCGGGCCGTCTCCATGCGATCGGCCCGCTTATCCAGGTTTACAATGAGGGGACGGCCCGCTATCTCGCCGGGCTCTCGCGCGGCACGTCCCCCGAGCGCGTC
>CAZXKZ010000246.1:0-1281 GCA_964641825.1 uncultured Bauldia sp. | reverse complement strand
CTATCTCGCCAACCGCGGCGCCATCCGCATCTGCCTGACGCCGGAGCTGCCCGCCGCCTCGATCGCAGCCATTGCTGCGGCGGTCCCCGAAGCGACGGTCGAAGTGCTCGGCTTCGGCCGCGCTCCGCTGGCGATCTCGGCGCGCTGCTATCATGCCCGGGCCGAAGGGCTTGCCAAGGACAATTGCCGCTTCGTCTGCGAGCGGGATCCGGACGGGTTGACGGTGGAGACGCTCGACCGCGAAAGATTCGTCGCGGTCAATGGCGTGCAGACGCTTTCCCATGCGTGCATCAATCTCGCCGGCGAGCTTGATTGGCTTGCATCGATCGGCGTCGGTGCGGTTCGCATCTCGCCGCAGTCTTGCGACATGGTTGCGGTCGCAGCAGTCTTCCGCAGTATCCTCGACAAGGAGATCGGGATAGTGGAAGGGATAGCTTTGCTCGGCCGCCTGTTTCCTCATGCGCCGTTCGCGAACGGCTTCATCCATGGCCGTCCGGGAGCTGACTGGGTCATGGACGGACGCCTGACCGGGCGCTCCTGAGCCTCAGTCCGCAGCGAGTGCCTCGACGCGCGGCAGATCGAGGATGCGCACGCCCTTCGGTACAATGAGAATCGACCGCTCGCGATCGAGGCGGCGCAGCGTGCGGCTGACGGTGGCGATGCTCAGGCCGAGGTAGTCGCCGATGTCCTGCCGGCCCATCTGCAGGGGCACCAGTGCGCCGGCCTCGTTGATGTGCGCCCAGCGGTCACGCATCGACAGGATGAATGCGGCAATCTTGGCGTCGGCGCGGCGCGGACCAAGTTGCATCATCTGATCGTGGGCGAGGTCGAGCGCGCGCGCGGCCGCGTCGTGCAGCCGGCCGAGAAAGAAGCCGTGGCTCTCCGCGAAGGCGACGAAGCTCTGGCGGGGAAACCGACAGGCGGTGGTCCTCACCGCGGCGTCCGCGGAATAGCCGTAGCGCTCGCCGGAAGGCAGTCCGAGGAAATCGCCGGGCAGTCTGAAGCCGACGATCTGCCGCCGGCCGTTCGGCAGGAGGCGGAACAGGCGGACCAGTCCGCTTGTCACGTTGTAGACGGCATCCGCCGGGTCGCCCTCCATGAAGATCGCCGACCGCGGCGCAAAGCTCGCGCCGCGCCCCATGCCCTCGAATTCGGATAATTCGCAACTGCTGAGGACGGAACAGATGCTGGCCGGACGGATCGGACACTCCGAGCAGTTCGTCAGCGGCCTCAGCCCGCGCCATCGGTTGGCAGCGGGAAAGAGCGCGCGGGTCTCGACCG
>CAZXKZ010000245.1:0-1641 GCA_964641825.1 uncultured Bauldia sp. | reverse complement strand
CAAGCTCTTCGACCGCTTCGAGCAGTCCGATGACACGGTCGTCGAGGCCGAGCTCCACCTGCGCCACCTCGGCCGGCAGATCCTCGCCCACCACGACAAGACCGGCCAGATCGATGAGCGTCTCTATGACGAGTACCGCCGGCTGTACGCCTTGCTGCGCGGGCGTGAGCACCACGAGGCGGTGAACGAGCCGGAGCGGCGGCTCCGCGACCGCAGCAAGCCGCAGCCCGTCACCCCGACCTGGCGCAAGGGCCCCAAGCCCCAGGCCGTCCTCGACCTCGAGGCGGAATGGGAAGCCGCCGAAGCCGCCGAGACGGCGGCCAAGGCGAAGACGAAGGCGGAGACGCCCGATGACCGCTGATCCCTTTCCCCCCTCTTGTCGCGAAGGAGTTCCGACCATGACACTGATTGATCACGACCGGATCGAGCGCCTGGCTCCCGGAGCCCTCACGCCTTACGCGGGCAACGCCCGCACGCACTCCAAGACGCAGATCCGCCAGATCGCCCAGTCGATCGAGCGGTTCGGGTTCACCAACCCGGTCCTCATCGACGAAGCCAACGGCATCATCGCCGGCCACGGCCGCGTTCTGGCCGCGCAGGCGATCGGCCTCGCCGAGGTGCCGTGCCTGCGCCTCGCCCATCTCTCGGAGATCGACAAGCGGGCCTACATCCTCGCCGACAACAAGCTGGCCCTCAACGCCGGCTGGGACCAGGAGCTTCTCGCCATCGAGCTGCAGGGGCTGATCGAGGCGAACTACAGCGTCGAGGTGACGGGTTTTACCGTCGGCGAGGTCGATGCGGTCCTGCAGGCAGCTCAGGAAGCACACTCCACCGGATCGGACGCGGCCGAGGACGCCTGCCCCGCGCCGGCGGCCGCCGCCGTCACCCGTCCGGGCGACGTCTGGCAGCTCGGCCGGCATCGCTTGATTTGCGGGGACGCCCAGGACCCGAGCGCCTTTGCACGTCTTCTCGCCGGCGAGACGGTCGCGGCGGTCTTCACCGACCCGCCCTACAACGTGCCGATCGACGGCCACGTCTGCGGCCTCGGCGCAGCCAGGCACCGGGAGTTTGCCTTCGCCGCCGGCGAGATGAGCCGGGATGCGTTCACGGCATTTCTGAAGGCCACGCTCGGTCCTGCCGCCGCAGCCTGCCGCGACGGCGCGATCGCCTTCGTCTGCATGGACTGGCGGCACATGGGCGAACTCATAGCGGCCGGAGAGGCCGTCTTCACCGAGCTGAAGAACGTCTGCGTCTGGAACAAGACCAACGGCGGCATGGGCACGTTCTACCGCTCCAAGCACGAGATGGTCTTCGTCTTCAAGGCCGGCACGGCGCCGCACACGAATACCTTCGGCCTCGGCGATGGCGGCCGCTACCGCACGAACGTCTGGGACTATGCCGGCGTCAACACTATGAAGGCCGGCCGCAGGGACGAGCTCGAGATGCATCCGACCGTTAAGCCGGTCGCGCTCGTCGCCGATGCGCTCCTCGACGTCACGAAGCGCGGGGACCTCGTGCTCGATCCCTTCGGCGGCTCCGGCACGACGCTCATCGCGGCCGAGAAGACGGGCCGGGCCGCCCGGCTCATCGAGTTCGATCCCCTCTACTGCGACGTCATCCTCCGCCGCTTCGAGGCCTTCA
>CAZXKZ010000244.1:0-1660 GCA_964641825.1 uncultured Bauldia sp. | reverse complement strand
CTCCAGCGTGACGTAAAGTGTCGCGCCGCGCGCCTGCTCACCCGCACGCCGCAAAGCCTCGGTCTCCGCATGCGGGCGCCCGCCGGGTTGGGTCCAGCCGCGTCCCAGCACGACGCCGTCTTTCACGACCACCGCGCCGACCGCGGGATTGGGCCATGTGTTGCCAAGCCCGCGCCGCCCGAGCGTCAGCGCCAGTTGCATGAAGCGAAGATCGTCGGATGGGCTCACTTGCGCTGCGGCGGTACGGCCTTGCCGTCCTCTTCGCTGGCAAGCTCGGCAAGCGCCGTCTCGAAATCCTTCGGCTCGCGGAAATTGCGATAGACCGAGGCGAAGCGGACATAGGCGACATCGTCGAGTTCGCGCAGATGCGCCATCACCGCCTCGCCGATGGCGTCGGTGGAGATATCGCTTTCGCCGAGACTTTCCAGTTCGCGCACGATCTTCGAGACCAGCTGTTCAAGCCGCTCCGGATCGACGTTGCGCTTGCGCAGCGCGATCTGCAGCGAGCGCATCAGCTTGTCGCGGTCGAACGGCACGCGGCGGCCGTTACGCTTGATCACCACCAGTTCGCGCAACTGCACCCGCTCGAAGGTGGTGAAGCGGAACTGGCAGGTCAGGCAGACCCGGCGGCGCCGGATCGCGTTGGAATCCTCGGTCGGACGCGAGTCCTTCACCTGGGTATCGAGACTGCCGCAGCTCGGACAGCGCATGACGCGTTTCGCCTATTGATAAATCGGAAACCGCTGGACCAGCGCCTTCACCTTGTCGCGGACCGCGGCTTCGACCAGCGAATCCTCGTCCACCTGTTTCTGCGACAGCACGTCGAGCACCTCCGCGATCATGTCGCCGACCTGCTTGAATTCGGCGACGCCGAAGCCGCGCGTGGTGCCGGCCGGCGTGCCGAGCCGGATGCCCGACGTGATCGTCGGCTTTTCCGGATCGAACGGGATCCCGTTCTTGTTGCAGGTGATATGCGCGCGCCCGAGCGCCGCTTCCGACACCTTGCCGGTCAGCCGCTTGGGCCGCAGATCGACCAGCATCAGATGCGTGTCGGTGCCGCCCGAGGTGATGTCATAGCCGGCCGCCTTCAAGGTTTCGGCGAGCGCCTTCGCGTTCTCTACGATGTTCTTCGCGTAAACTTTGAACGACGGCCGCAAGGCCTCGCCGAAGGCCACGGCCTTCGCCGCGATCACATGCATCAGCGGCCCGCCCTGCAGGCCCGGAAACACCGCCGAATTGATCTTCTTGGCGATCTCCTCGTCATTGGTCAGCACCACCCCGCCGCGCGGTCCGCGCAGCGTTTTGTGGGTCGTGGTGGTCACGACATGCGCGTGGGGGAACGGCGACGGGTGCGCACCGCCGGCAACAAGCCCCGCGAAATGCGCCATATCGACGAACAGATAGGCCCCCACCTCGTCCGCGATCTCGCGAAACCGCTTGAAGTCGATGATGCGCGGATAGGCCGAACCGCCGGCGATGATGACCTTCGGCTTGTGCTGATGCGCGAGCGTGCGCAGCTCGTCCATGTCGATGCGGTGGTCGTCGGGCCGCACATTATAGGCGACCGCATTGAACCACTTGCCGGAATAATTGATCTTCATGCCGTGGGTCAGATGCCCGCCCGCCGCCAGGTTCAGCCCCATGAAGGTATCGCCCGGAT
>CAZXKZ010000243.1:0-1675 GCA_964641825.1 uncultured Bauldia sp. | reverse complement strand
ACGCGATGCGCTGGATCGGCCAGCGCATCGATGCCGTGGATCGGCTTTAGCTTCTGTCTGGAAGTGGGGGTGGCGTATCCCTCAGATCGGGCGGCAGGAGCATTTTCGTGACCTCCTCAACTGCATCGGCCAAGTTGATCAGCGAGGCCCAAAGTGGACTTGCCCCGGTTTGATGGACGGTTGAGGTCTTGGCTTCAGCGGGTCTGAGCTGATTGCATTTTTTCCTCCTGTTGTGGTCTGTTCCTCTGTTCGGTCCCAGCGGAGCCCGTTCCTCCGTCCCGGCCCACATGTTCTCGATGCCGGCGGGCGAAGGGGCGGTCAAGGTCGGCCGTTTCGCCGACATTGATGCCGGTTCCATCGATTCCAGGCCGCACCTTGACGGTCCCGAGCCCGGTGGCACGATGATGTGCGCCGGGATCAGCTGGGGTTTGATCGTGGCGGCGCTCGAAGTCGATCGGAGAGAGATAGCCGAGCGATGAATGGCGTCGGCGCGGATTGTAGAAGCCTTCGATGAACTCGAAGATCGCCATGCGCGCCTCGGCCCGGGTCTTGAACCTGCGCCGGTCGATCAACTCGCATTCGAGCGTGGCGAAGAAGCTCTCCGCCATGGCGTTGTCATAGGCGTCACCGACCGAGCCCATCGAAGGACGGACGCCGGCCTCGCGGCATCGGTTGCCGAAGGCGATGGCGGTATATTGCGAGCCGTGATCCGAATGATGGATTACGCCGTTCGGCCGCCGCTGCCAGAGCGCCATGTCGAGGGCGTCGAGCACCACCTGCATGTGCAAGCTGGTCGCCATCGACCAGCCGACGATCCGGCGGCTGAACGCATCGAGCACCACCGCCAGATAGAGGAAGCCGGCCGAGGTCGGGATATAGGTGAGGTCGGCGACCCAAAGCAGGTTCGGGCGTTCGGCGGTGAAGTCGCGCTCGACCAGATCGGGCGCCTGAGGCGCCCTGTCCCGCACTGTCGTGACGGTGTGCCGGCGACGGCTCACGCCGACGAGGCCGGCCTTCCGCATCAGCCGGGCGACCCGTTTGCGACCGACCCGCATGCCGGCCTCGGCCAGGTCGATCCGCAGCCGTGGCGCTCCATAGGTGCCCTTCGACGCCGTGTGCGCCGAGCGGATCTCCTCGGTCAATGCGGCGTCCATCACGGCGCGGGCGGAAGGCGGCCTCTTCACCCAGGCGTAATAGCCGCTGGGGGAGACGCCCAGGACGCGGCACATCACGGCGATGGGGTAGCTGGCCCGGTTCTCGCTCACGAATGCGAACCCTTCGGTGGGATCACATCCGTCTCCCGAGCGAACCAGGCCGCGGCTTTTGAGAGGATATCGCGCTCCAGCCTGAGCTGGCGGTTCTCGCGCCGCAGGCGGTTCAGCTCCTCGCGTTCCGCCGTCGTAAGGCCATCCTCGCGGCGGCCCTCATCCCGGTCGGCCTGCGCCACCCAGTTGCGGATCGCCTGAGCCGACGGCTCGAACTCCTTCGCCAATTCCTCCGGCGTGCGGCCGGCCCGAACCAGCTCGATCATCTGCAGCCGGAACTCCGGCGCATAAGGTCTCTGCTTCCTTGCCATCGTGGACTCCGAAAAACCCAAATTGTCGGATGTCCACCAAACCGGGGCAACTTCAGTCTGAGATCGCCCGGCGTCACGGACTGACGCCACAGCAATTGT
>CAZXKZ010000242.1:0-1687 GCA_964641825.1 uncultured Bauldia sp. | reverse complement strand
GGTGCTTGACGACGGACGGCTCACGGACGGGCAGGGGCGTACGGTCGACTTCCGCAACACGATGATCGTGCTCACCTCCAACATTGGCGCCGAGTTCCTGGCGAACCTTGGCGACGGCGAGGACGTGGATTCGGTCCGTGGTCCGGTGATGGACGCCGTGCGGGCGCATTTCCGGCCGGAGTTCCTGAACCGGCTGGACGACATCATCCTGTTCCACCGGCTGCAGCGCGGCGACATGGCGGCGATCGTCGATATCCAGCTCGCGCGGCTCCAGAAGCTCTTGGAGGATCGCAAGATCACGCTCGACCTCGACGAGTCGGCGCGGGCGTGGCTGGCGGAGAAGGGCTACGACCCGGTCTATGGTGCGCGGCCGCTGAAGCGCGTGATCCAGCGCGAGGTGCAGGATCCGCTCGCCGACAAGATCCTGGCCGGCGACATTCCGGACGGCTCGGTGGTCAAGATCACCGGCGGCGCCGACAAGCTCCTCTTCCTCCCGAAGGTCGAGGGCGGCAAGAAGGCTAAGGGCGCGAAGGCGGCCTAGCCGACTGCCAGCACCAGCCGGTACTCAAATCGAACGGGCGTCCTCGCGGGCGCCCGTTTTCTATTGGCTTTCCGCCTCCGCCAGCAGGCTGGCGTTGCCGCCGGCAGCGGTGGTGTCGACGCAGACATGGCGCTCGATGAGCAGGCGGCCGAGGTCGTCGGGTGAGGTGAGGAGGGGAATGCGCGCGCCGTCGCGTTCGCTGAGCGCCATGCGGATCGGTCGCACGGTCTCACCGGAACCGAAATGCGCGACCGCGTCGAAACCGTCGCCGGTGCGGAGGCGCTCCGTAAGGTCGCGCTCCGTCTCCGTGGGCGTCAGCGCCGCGTTCCCGGTGGCGCGGGCCATCTCGGCCTGTGCGGCGCGGTCCCCATCGGTAGGGCCGAGGCAGAGGAGCGTGCCGCGCGGGACGAGGCTCAGCACGTTCGACTCGCCGGTCGGTCCGGGCAGGCTCGATTCCATCGCCGGGAGCGCGGCGGCTGTCGACTGCTTTAGCCGCGGCAGGTAGTGCGGCCCTCCCGCCTTCGGCCCGGTGCCGGACAGGCGCTCGCCGCCGAAGGGCTGCGACCCGACCACGGCGCCGATCTGGTTGCGGTTGACGTAGATGTTGCCGACGTGGACCGCCGCGGAAACGAAGCGGGCGCGTGAGGAGATGCGCGTATGGAGCCCGAACGTCAGCCCGTACCCCGATGCGTTGATGGCTTCGATCACCCCGTCTAACCGATCCGCCCGGTAGGTGGCGAGATGAAGCACAGGCCCGAAAACCTCGTGCGGGATATCGGCAATACCGCCGACGCGGAGGACCGTTGGGCCGACGAAGATGCCCTCCGCCGGAGCCGCGATTTCTTTCATCACGGCTCCGCGCGCTCGCGCGGCTGCGACGTAGTCTGCGATCCTGTCCCGTGACGGCTGGTCGATGATCGGTCCGATATCGGTGGCGAGGGCCCACGGATCGCCGACCGTAAGCTCGTCCATGGCGCCGGTGAGCATGTCGGTGATGTGGCCCGCGACTTCTTCCTGCACATAGAGGATGCGCAGCGCGGAGCAGCGCTGGCCAGCGCTCTGGAACGCCGAGGCAACGATGTCGCGCACCGCCTGCTCGGGGAGCGCGGTCGAGTCCACGATCATGGCGTTGATGCCGCCGGTCTC
>CAZXKZ010000241.1:236-1749 GCA_964641825.1 uncultured Bauldia sp. | reverse complement strand
CCGCCCTTCTTCATCCATTTCCAGAAGTGGATGTGGTTGTAGTGCTGGCCGGCGTTGTTGAAGAGGCCGGCGTTCTTCGAATAGCTCTGCTTGACGATGTCCTCGAGGCTCTTGTCCTCGAGACCGGAGCCTTTCAGCAGGTTGTTGCCGTTGGTGACATAGGCCTGATGGTGCTTGTCGTGATGGTATTCGAGGGTCTCCTTGGACATGTACGGCTGGAGGGCCTCGTAGTCATAGGGAAGCGGGGGAAGTTCGAATGCCATGACAAGCTCCTGTGAATGCTCGTGCCCGAAAATGGCCGGGGCGCCACGCGGGCGCGACCGTATCAGAGGGAATGCGCAAAAAACATAGGGCGGCGCCCGGCAGCAGCAACGGGTCAAAAATCCGGCGGCCTTCCTCCTCAGCTACCCCGCAGGATGCCGCCGAGGACGCCCCGTACGATCGCGCGCCCGACCGAGCCGCCGATCGAGCCGCCCATCTGGCGCCCGATCTCGGCCGCCACGCCGCCGGCGACGCGGTTGGTGACCGTACGGGTCACCTCGCGTGTCACGCGCTGCGTCGCGGTGAGGCGCGTGCCCCGCTTCCGATTGACGCCGAACAGCATGTCGAGGATGCCGCCCCGCGGCGCGGTCTGCTGCTGCGCCTCCGTCGGCGGCGGAAGTGGCGCCGGTGTCGGCGCGGCGACCGTCGTTTCGGTCAGCACCTCCGTTTCGACCTTGGTCTCGACGCGCGCCGTCAGGACCTCGAAGGCCGACTCGCGGTCCACCGGCGTGTCGTAGATCGCGCCCACCGGGCTCAGCGCGATGACCTTCCGCCGTTCCTCCTCCGAGATCGTCCCGATCCGCGACGATGGCGGGCGCATCAGCGTGCGCTGGACCACCGAGGGCACGCCCTTCTCCTGCAGCGTCGAGACCAGCGCCTCGCCGACGCCGAGCTGCGTGATCGCCTCGAAGGTGTCGAACTCGGGGTTGGGCCGGAAGGTGTCGGCGGCCACCTTCACCGCCTTGGTCTCGCGCGGCGTGTAGGCACGCAGCGCATGCTGAACGCGGTTACCGATCTGAGCGAGCACCGCCTCGGGCACGTCGAGCGGGTTCTGGGTGACGAGATAGACGCCGACGCCCTTGGACCGGATCAAGCGGATCACCTGCTCGATCTTGTCGAGCAGCGCCTTCGGCGCATCGTCGAACAGCAGGTGTGCCTCGTCGAAGAAGAAGACCAGCCGCGGCTTCTCCGGATCGCCGATCTCGTCGAGATTCTCGAACAGCTCGGAAAGCAGCCACAGCAGGAACGTCGCGTAGAGCCGCGGCGATTCCATCAGCTTGGCGGCCGCCAGAATGTTGATGACACCGCGGCCGTCGGTGGTGGTGCGCATCATCTGGGCGATGTCGAGCGCCGGCTCACCGAAGAACCTCTGAGCGCCCTGCTCCTCCAGCACCAGCAGCTTGCGCTGCACGGTTCCGATGGTCGCCTTCGACACGTTGCCGTAGCGGATGGTGAGTTCCGAGGCGCGCTC
>CAZXKZ010000241.1:0-226 GCA_964641825.1 uncultured Bauldia sp. | reverse complement strand
ACATAGGTCAGCATCGCCTGCAGGTCCTTGAGGTCGAGCAGCAGCAGACCGTCGTCGTCGGCCAGCCGGAAGGCGATGTTGAGCACCCCCTCCTGCGTGTCGTTGAGGTCGAGCATCCGCGACAGGAGCAGCGGCCCGATCTCGGAAACCGTGGTGCGGACCGGATGGCCCTCAAGGCCGAACAAGTCCCAGAACACGACCGGGAACGCCTGGAACTTGTATTCCT
>CAZXKZ010000240.1:0-1781 GCA_964641825.1 uncultured Bauldia sp. | reverse complement strand
CGTCCGCTCCGCGTGCCGCCGGCGATGTCGTCCACGATCTCACCAAGCGTCAGGCCGAAGCCGGTTTCGAACAGGCCGCCATGCTTCACATTGCCCGCGATCTGGATCGGCATGGTGCCGCGCGAGCGGCCATAGCCGATGTCGGCGTAAGCCTTCGCGCCCTCGGCAAGGATGAACGGCACGGTCGCCAGCGACAGCACGTTGTTGATGACGGTCGGCCTGCCGAACAGGCCCTTGTGCGCCGGCAGCGGCGGCTTGGCGCGCACCTGTCCGCGCTTGCCTTCGAGTGACTCGAGCAGCGAGGTCTCCTCACCGCAGACGTAAGCGCCGGCACCGACGCGCTGCTCGATGTCGAAGGCGAATTCCGTTCCGCCGATACGACGCCCGAGCAGACCGCCGCGCCGCGCCGCGGCGAGAGCGGCGTCGAAAGTGGCAATGGCGCCTGGGTATTCGGACCGTGTGTAGACGTAGCCCTTGTCGGCGCCGACGGCGAAGGCCGCGATCGCCATGCCTTCGATCAGCGAGAAGGGATCGCCTTCCATGACCATGCGGTCGGCGAAGGTGCCCGAGTCGCCTTCGTCGGCGTTGCAGACGATGTACTTCTTCGGTGAGACGGCAGCCGCGACCGTGCGCCACTTGCGTCCTGTTGGGAAGCCTGCGCCGCCGCGGCCGCGGAGGCCCGAGGCTTCGACTTCGGCCAGCGTTGCTTCGGCGCCGAGTGACAGCGCGCGCTCGATACCCTTCATGCCGCCGTTGGCACGGTAGTCCTCGAGCGACAGCGGATCGACGACACCGGCGCGTGCGAACGTCAGCCGAGTCTGGCGCTTCAGCCACGGAATGTCTCCGGTCGGCCCGAGGTGGAGCGGGTGGCCGCTCTTGCCGTCGAGCAATCCTGCGTCGAGGAGCGCCTCGATGTCGTGGACGGTGACCGGACCGTAGGCGACGCGGCCGGCGGGCGTCGCCACCTCCACCATCGGCTCCAGCCAGTAGAGGCCGCGCGAGCCGTTGCGGACGATCGTCGCGTCGATGCCGCGGCGGCCGATCGCCACCGCAAGCGCGTGCGCGACATCGTCCGCGCCCACCGCGACGGCGCCGGCATCGCGCGGAACGTAGATGCGCACGGTCATTGCCGCACCCGCGCGATGAGGGCGCCGAGCTTGCCGGAATCGAGGCGCGCAAAGGCTTTGCCGTCGACCATTGCCGAGGGCGCCAGCGCGCAGAGGCCGAGGCAATAGACGTCTTCGAGAGTCACCGTTCCGTCGGGCGTGGTTTCGCCCGGTGCGAGACCGAGTTCCGCCGCTGCCTGGGCGGCGAGCGCCTCGCCGCCGGCCGACTGACAGGCCTCCGCGCGGCAGATGCGAACCACATGGGAGCCGACGGGGTGGCGATGGAAGTCGTGATAGAAGGTGACGACACCGTGCACCTCGGCCCGTGTGATGTTGAGCTTGTCGGCGATCAGCGGTTCAGCCTCTTCCGGGATGCAGCCGAACACGCTCTGGAGGTCGTGCAGGATCGGCAGCAGCGGCCCTTCGAGATGCCGGAGCGCGTCGATGCGCTCACCGGCAATCTTGGCGTTCCAGGGGGCTGCGCGCGCGTTCACGGTCGGGTTGCCTCAATAGACCACGACGCTGCGGATGCTTTCGCCCGCATGCATCAGGTCGAAGCCCTTGTTGATGTCCGGCAGGGGCAGGAGGTGCGTGATCATCGGGTCGATCTCGATCTTGCCGTCCATGTACCAGTCGACGATCCTCGGCACGTCGGTGCGCCCGCGCGCGCCGCCG
>CAZXKZ010000239.1:0-1843 GCA_964641825.1 uncultured Bauldia sp. | reverse complement strand
CGTGGTCGTAGATCGGCCGGTTGCGGTCGCGGAAATCCGGCGAGGGATGCGGCGGCGGATAGAACTTCGGCGGAACCGGCGGCGGCGGGATCGGCGGCGGCTCGGGCGGGTTCGGCGGCGGCGGGCCGGGGGGCGGGTGGTGTCCGCCAGGAACCGGCAGGTTCGCCACGATGCACTGCTCGACGTTCACCTTGAAGTCGGCCAGCAGGCTGCTCTGGTCGCGGAAATAGGGGAAGTAGTAGCGGAGCTGGCGGTTGCGGAACTCGATGTCGTCGTTGCCGTAGCGCACGACGTCCGGCTGGGTCGGGCGGACGACCGAGAGCGTGCAGGGGTCGATGGCCTCCACGCAGCGCAGCGACGGGTCGCGCGGCGTGCCGTCCGGCAGGCGCGGGCAAATGATTGTCACGCCTTCGAAATTGGCGACCCGCGTGGTGCCCTCGCGCTCTACCGCCACGTCGAACTCGGTGCCGCGCACGCCGATGGTCGCGGTCGGCGTGGTGATCGTGTAGGCGTCCTTCGGGCTGTTTCCGGTGATGAACCGGAAGGCGCCGCGCACCACGTTGATCGAGATGTCGCGCGCCGTGTCGCTGTCGTCGAAGACGAAGGCGTCGATGACCATGGACGAATTCGGCCCGACCACCAGCTTGGTGTCGTCGCGGAAGCGGATCTGGGCTTCGCCCACCGGCCCGGTGTCGATGCGGTCGCCAGAAAAGACTTGGGCCTCCGGCTGCAGCACGAGCTGCCCCGAGACGCCATCGATATTGGCGGACTGTACGACCGCAATCGCCACGCCGCTTGCCTGTTGCGCAAGGGCGGGGCCTGCGAGAATTGCCAGGATCAGCCCGATCCCGGCCCCCATGCTACGCATCGCCATCATGGCGCCCACTCCCCGGTAGACGCCGCATCTGAAAGATCGTCGAAAAGAACAGTCGTGGCCTTTGACAAGTCTAGCGGCGGCGCGAGGCGGTTGTAAACGGGCAACGCCCTGGTTCGCCGCTATGCGGCGAAGCGGTGCGGAATAGTCACAGCACGTAGTGCGCCAGCACCAGCCCGCCGACGATGAGCACCAGCAGGCCGGTCACGGCGAGCCCTAGCCGGCGGTCGATGAAGTCGCGGGCGGCCGGGCCGAAGCGATAGAGAAGGCCGCAGGTGAGATAGAAGCGCGTGGCGCGGGCGGCGATGCTGACCGCCACGAACGTCATGAAATCGAGGTGCGTGACGCCGCTGGCGATGGTGATGACCTTGTAGGGCAGTGGCGTGACGCTGCCGCCGAGAAAGACCATCAGCCAGCCGATCTGGTTGTAGCCTCCGGCGACTTCCGCGAATTCCTGCGAAAGCCCGTAGAATGCCAGGATCTGCCGTCCGAGCGTCTCGAACAGGAACAGCCCGATCGCGTAGCCGAGGATGCCGCCGGCCACCGACGATACGGTGCAGATGAGCGCATAGCGCCACGCCCGGGTGCGGTCCGCCAGGATCATCGGGATCAGCAGCACGTCCGGCGGAATGGGGAAGAACGAGCTTTCGGCAAAGGCTACGATCGCCAGCCACAATTCGGCGCGCGGGTCGGCGGCGAGCGCCAGCGTTCTCTCGTAGAGCCGGCGCAGCATCAGCGCGGGTCTTTCCGCCGGCCGGTCGGGGCGGGCGGTCCTGCATGTGCGGGTCGAGGGCGAGGCGAGGCCGGGGCGCCGGGCACGGCGTTGGCGATGTCCGTCAACGGAACGGGGCCTCCTCGGGCAGAAATGCGCTGCGACACCGGCAGGGCGTTGGTGGGATCGCTTCTATACTGAAAGTATGATCGTCCGCCTAATCGCGGCGTGCATGTCGCGTGCCATCAGGCGAGGCA
>CAZXKZ010000238.1:0-2069 GCA_964641825.1 uncultured Bauldia sp. | reverse complement strand
CGGCCTGCGGGTTCTCGCCATAGGTCACCACCCGGCGGTCCTCGATGCGGCTGACTAGCGCCTGCACCTCCGGATGGTCGATGCACATGACGCCGAAGCCGTAGAACGGAACGTTTTCAACGAACTGGCGGAAGGCGTCGCGGACCTTGTCGAAGGAGCCGTAATGATCGAGATGCTCGGGGTCGATATTCGTGACGACAGCCACGTCGGCCGGCAGCTTGAGGAAGGTGCCATCGCTCTCGTCCGCCTCGACCACCATCCACTCGCCCTCGCCCATGCGCGCGTTGGTGCCGTAGGCATTGATGATGCCGCCGTTGATGACCGTCGGATCCAGCCCGCCGGCCTCCAGCAGCGTGGCGACCATGGAGGTGGTGGTGGTCTTGCCATGCGTGCCGCCGATGGCCACGGCCTGCCGGAAGCGCATCAGCTCCGCCAGCATCTCGGCGCGGCGCACGATGGGCAGCAGCTTCTGGCGGGCGGCGGCGAGCTCGGGGTTCGACTTCTTGATGGCGGTGGAGACGACGACGACCTCGGCCTCGCCGAGATTCTCCGCCTTGTGGCCGACAAAGCAGGCGATGCCCTTGGCGCGCAGGCGCTCCAGATTGGCGCCCTCGGCCTGGTCGGAACCCTGCACGCGGTAGCCGAGATTGTGCAGCACCTCCGCGATGCCGCTCATGCCGATGCCGCCTATGCCGATGAAGTGCACGACGCCGATTGTCTGCGGCAGCCTCATCGGCGCGCCTCTCCTGCAAATTCCGATACGGGTATGCCCGCAGCAATAGCTTCTGTCAGGTCGGCGAGCAACCGCGTCGCATGCGGAAGGCCGGTGGCCTTGGCCGCGGCTGCGCGCCGCGCGAGCGTGCCGGGATCGGCCATGGCACCGCCGACGATATCCGCGAGAACCTGCGGCGAAAGCTGCGCCTGCGGTCTCACCTCGGCTCCGCCGGACGCGGCGAGCGCGGCCGCGTTGGCCGCCTGGTCGTGGTCGAGCGAATAGGGGTACGGCACGAGCAGGCCCGGCCTGCCGATGGCGGCGAGTTCGGAAACCGTCGAGGCGCCCGACCGCGAGATGACGAGATGCGCCGCCGCGATGCGCGCCGCCATGTCGCCGAAGAAGGGCGAAACCTCGGCCGGCACGCCGAGCGAACGATAGGCTTCCCGCACCTTCGCCTCGTCCTCCGGGCGCGCCTGCTGGACCACCGAGAGCCGTTTGCGCGCTGGCGCGTCGAGCAGGGCGACCGCGGCCGGGATGGCTTCGGAGAAGAACTGCGCGCCCTGGCTGCCGCCGAACACCAGCAGGCGGAAAGGGCTGCCCGGCTCTGCCGGCGCGTACGGGATTTCGGAAGCGGCGATGACGGCCGGGCGCACCGGATTGCCGGTCACGACGATCTTTGCCGCATGCGGTCCCTTGCCGGCGGGCAGGAAGCCGCCGGCAATCGCCGTCACACGGCCGGCAAGCGCCCGGTTGGCGCGGCCCATCACCGCGTTCTGCTCATGGACGAGGCTCGGCACGCCCCGGCGCGTTGCGGCAAACAGCGGCGGCAGCGTGGGATAGCCGCCGAAGCCGACGACAGCGGCTGGCTTCAGCCGGGCGAGCAGCGCCGACGACTGGCGCACACCCTTCCAGATCGTCCAGCCGGCGCGGAGCAGAGCCACCGGGTTGCGGCCACCCGGCGTGGCCGACGCCACGGTGTGGATCGCTGTAGCCGGGAACTTGCCCGCAAAGCGCTCGGCGCGATGGTCCGTCACGAGATCGACTTGCCAGCCGCGCGCGATCAGCTCGTGCGCCAGCGCCTCCGCCGGGAACAGGTGGCCGCCGGTGCCGCCTGCGGCAAGCAGGATGACGCCCTTCTCCATCTATTCGGCCGCGACGGCGCGATGCGCCATGTAGGCTGTGCCCATCTGGGTGCGCTTTTCCGGCCGCTTGCGTGTCAGCGCCAGCACCATGCCCATCGAGATCGCCATCGCCAGCAGCGACGAGCCACCATAGGAGATGAAGGGCAGCGTCATGCCTTTGGCGGGCAGGAGCTGGACGTTGACGCCCATGTTGATGATGGACTGGAGCCCGA
>CAZXKZ010000237.1:0-2073 GCA_964641825.1 uncultured Bauldia sp. | reverse complement strand
GCTGGTCGGCGAGCGGATGGCGGACCGCATCCTGCTGATGATGGCGCACCGCAACGGACGGCCGATCGCCGGCGCGCTCAACTTCATCGGCTCGGACACGCTCTATGGTCGCAACTGGGGCGCCATCGAGCACCATCCGTTCCTGCATTTCGAGCTCTGCTACTACCAGGCGATCGAATGGGGGATCGCGCACGGCCTGAAGTGCGTCGAGGCGGGCGCACAGGGCGAGCACAAGCTCGCGCGCGGCTATCGCCCGACCACCACCTACTCCGCCCACTGGATCGCCAATCCCGACTTCCGCCGTGCGGTGAGCGACTACCTCAGGCAGGAGCGCCGGCAGGTGGCGCGCGACGGCGAAGCACTGGCGGAGTATCTTCCCTTCCGCCAGGGAGACCGGGAAACGGACGAATGACCGCTTACGACGACCAGAACATCTTCGCGAAGATCCTGCGCGGCGAGATTCCGTCGACGCGCGTCTATGAGGACGATCACGTCGTGGCGTTCATGGACGTGATGCCGCAGGGAACCGGGCACACGCTGGTGGTCCCGAAGGCGCCCTCGCGCAACATCCTCGACGCCGACACCGCTACGCTCGCCCCGCTGATGGCGGCGGTGCAGAAGATAGCGCGGGCGGTGAAGCAGGCGTTCGACGCCGACGGCGTCACCATCCTGCAGTTCAACGAAGCCCCGGCCGGGCAATCGGTGTTCCACCTGCACGTCCACGTCGTCCCGCGCTTCGAGGGCGTGGCGCTCAAGCCGCACTCAGGGAAGATGGAGGACGCGGCCGTGTTGCAGGCGAACGCGGAGAAGATCAGGAAGGCGCTGGCATAGCGGCATGACGCGCGCCGGCTTCCGCAAGATCGCCCTTTCGCTGCCAGAAACGGCGGAAGGGGCCCACCAGGGCGGCCCCGATTTTCGGGTCGCCGGCAAGATTTTCGCGACCTTCGGCACGAAGGACGTGAAGACGGCAGTGGTCAGGCTGACGCCCGGCGATCAGGAGATGCTGTGCGCCGCCGAGCCCGAGCTGTTCTCGCCGATCGACGGAGCGTGGGGACGCCAGGGCTGGACGAAGGTTCACCTCGCGAAGGCCGACAGCGCCACCGTGCGAAGCGCGCTGACCACTGCCTGGCGCACGGTTGCCCCCAAGAAGATTGCGGCGGCGCTGAGATAGCGACCGCCGTCGTCTGCGACGCGCTGCTCAGTTCGTCTTCAGCGGCACCTTGGGGACGAGGCCACGGCCGCCGGCGTCTCCGCCGCCCCTCTTCTCGGGCGGGCGCTTGCTGGCGGCGGCCGTCGCCTTGGCGCGACGCCGCGGCGCGGCACGCTTCTTCTTGGGCAGCGGCTCGGGCTTGGGCTTGACCGGACCATCCTCGAGGGCTTCGAGGTTGAGTTCGTCGCCGCCCTCCTTGACCGTCACCTTGACCGTGCCGCCGCCCTTGAGCTTGCCGAACAGCACCTCGTCAGCAAGCGGCTGCTTGATGTGCTCCTGGATGACGCGGGCGAGCGGACGGGCGCCCATGCGCTCGTCGTAGCCCTTGTCGGCCAGCCACTGGATGGCGTCCTCGCTGAGATCGAAAGTGACGCCCCGGTCGGCAAGCTGCGCCTCGAGCTGGAGCACGAACTTCTGCACGACCTGATGAACGACCGCCGGCGGGAGGCTGCCGAAGGCGACGACCGCATCGAGCCGGTTGCGGAACTCGGGCGTGAACAGGCGGTTGATCGCCTCCATGTCGTCGCCCTGCCGCACCGACTTGCCGAAGCCGATGGCCGGCTTGGCGAGGTCCGCCGCGCCGGCATTGGTCGTCATGATCAGGATGACGTTGCGGAAATCGATCTTCTTGCCGTTGGTGTCGGTGAGCGTGCCGGAATCCATCACCTGAAGCAGGATGTTGAAGATGTCCGGATGCGCCTTCTCGATCTCGTCGAGCAGCAGCACGCAGTGGGGGTGCTGATCGACGCCATCGGTGAGCAGGCCGCCCTGATCGAAGCCGACGTAGCCGGGAGGCGCACCGAGCAAGCGCGACACCGTGTGCCGCTCCATGTACTCCGACATATCGAAGCGCAGGAGTTCGA
>CAZXKZ010000236.1:0-2089 GCA_964641825.1 uncultured Bauldia sp. | reverse complement strand
GGCGAGCAGCGTGGCGAGCACGCGCACGGTGGTGGTCTTGCCGGCCCCGTTCGGACCGAGCACGCCGAAAATGGCACCCTGCCGCACGACGAGATCTATGCCGTCTACCGCTCGGTTGTCGCCGAACAGTTTTGTCAGGCTTTCCGTCTCGATGGCGTTGGCCGCATTTCGGGACATGTCGCCGGATCTCCGTGCCCGTGCGCGAAGGAACGTGCGGGGACTAGGTAAGGCTCGCTAGCACAGGCGCAACCGGATTTCTGTCAGGAGGGCGCTGACGGGCGCACATCATTGACTCACCTCGCCTGACTCCCGTATTCCCTGCGGCCGGCCGCTGCGCGGTCTTTGTTTCCGTTTTCTCTGGCGACCGGCACCGAAAAATCCGCCATGACCGATGCTGCACTGCATAAGCGCATGGCCAACGCCATCCGCGCGCTGGCGATGGACGGCGTCGAGAAGGCGAAGTCCGGGCACCCTGGCATGCCGATGGGCATGGCCGACGTCGCCACGGTGCTGTTCACCCGCTACCTCAAGTTCGATCCCGCCGACCCGCGCTGGCCGGACCGCGACCGCTTCGTGCTCTCGGCCGGCCACGGCTCGATGCTGCTCTACGCGCTCCTCTATCTCACCGGCTACGAGTCGATGCCGATCGAGGAGCTGAAGAAGTTTCGCCAGCTTCACTCCAAGACACCGGGCCATCCCGAGAATTTCGTCACCGCCGGCGTCGAGACCACCACCGGGCCGCTCGGCCAAGGCGTCGGCGCCTCGGTCGGCATGGCGCTCGCCGAGCGCATGCTGGCGGCGGAGTTCGGCGGCGACGTGGTCGACCACCACACCTTCGTGCTGTGCTCCGACGGCGACCTGATGGAGGGCCTCAGCCAGGAGGCCATCGCCATCGCTGGGCACCTGAAGCTGAACCGGCTCATCTTCCTGTTCGACGACAACGGCATCTCCATCGACGGACCGTTGACGCTGTCGGACTCGGTCGATCAGGTGAAGCGCTTCGAGTCCGCCGGATGGGCGGCCACGCGCGTCGACGGTCACGACCAGGAGGCCGTCGCCAAGGCGATCGAGGCGGCGCTGAAATCGGACCGCCCGACGCTGATCGCGTGCAGGACCACCATCGGCTACGGCGCACCGAAGAAGGCCGGCACGTCGAAGGCCCACGGCGAGCCGCTCGGCGAGGAGGAAATCGCCGGAACGCGCGCCGCGCTCGGCTGGGATTCGGCGCCGTTCGAGGTTCCAGCCGACATTCTGGATGCGTGGCGGAAGGCCGGCGCGCGCGGCAGGCCGGCGCGCGAAGCCTGGCAGACGCGGCTTCAGGCATCGCCCAAACGCGCCGAGTTCGAGCGCCGTATCGCCCGGACGCGGCCCGCGGATCTCGCAACCGCGATCGCCGCGCTGAAGGAGAAGCTCGCCACCGAGAAGCCGACGCTCGCCACCCGCAAGGCGAGCGAACTGGTGCTCGAGACGGTGACGGCAGTAGTGCCCGAGCTGATCCTCGGTTCCGCCGACCTGACGCCCTCCAACAACACCAAGACGAAGAACCTCGCCGCGATCACGCCCGGCAACTATGCCGGCCGCTACATCCACTACGGCATCCGCGAGCATGGCATGGCCGCTGCGATGAACGGCATGGCGATCCACGGCGGCCTGCAGCCGGCCGGCGGTACGTTCCTCGTCTTCACCGACTACGCGCGGCCGGCCATGCGCATCGCCGCGCTCGCCGGCATCCCGGTCATCTATGTGATGACGCACGACTCGATCGGCCTCGGCGAGGATGGACCGACCCACCAGCCGGTCGAGCAGCTCGCCGCCCTCCGCGCCATGCCCAACATGCGCGTCTTCCGTCCTGCCGATGCGATGGAGACGGCCGAATGCTGGCAGC
This sequence comes from uncultured Bauldia sp., assembly GCA_964641825.1. Classification (GTDB taxonomy): domain Bacteria; phylum Pseudomonadota; class Alphaproteobacteria; order Rhizobiales; family Kaistiaceae; genus DASZQY01. The sequence goes on along the minus strand of CAZXKZ010000236.1, from coordinate 204 downwards.
TCGCGCTGGAGCGCATCGACGGACCGACGGTGATCGCCCTCACCCGCCAGAACCTCGCTGCGGCGCGCACGGTGGCCGCCGCGAGCAACCTCTGCGCGCACGGCGCCTACGAGCTGTCACCCGCAGCGGGCCGACCCGCCGCGTCGATCTTCGCCTCCGGCTCGGAGGTCGAGCTGGCGATGGCGGCCCAGAAGCTGCTGGCGG
>CAZXKZ010000235.1:1734-2159 GCA_964641825.1 uncultured Bauldia sp. | reverse complement strand
AAGCGCGCGAACAGGAGCCGGCCCAGCCGACCGTCCTGCCGCACGGCATCGACGCCGACTCGGCGGAGCATCAGCCTGTCTTCCTCACCGAAACCGAAGGCAACCCGAACGGCGCGGCCGTGCGGTTTGCCGTTGATGGGGCACCGCTCGGGGCGGTCGAGGGCTACGAGCGCGTTGTGCTGATGTTCGATGGCAACGACGACGGGGCCGTCGCGTCCGCCCGCGAGGCATGGAAAGGGCTCCGCACGGCGGGCCACGACGCCACCTACTGGCAGCAGAACGACGCCGGTCGGTGGGAGAAAAGGGCCTAGCGCCAGGGGAACAACTTTGGCCCATCCCGGCGGTTCAGCGAATGCTGTGCCTCCGAAAACGGTTCGGGCGATCAACGCTGTCGATAGTGCCTTTACTGTGTTGCTGCGGACACA
>CAZXKZ010000235.1:671-1724 GCA_964641825.1 uncultured Bauldia sp. | reverse complement strand
AATCATCGGCATCGCGCTGTCGGTCTCAACGGCCTCCGCTGCGGATCTTCCGCCGCCGCCGGTTGCCCCTGAAGCCCCGCCGGTCTTCACCTGGGAGCACACGGTCTACGCCGGTATCCAGGTTGGCTATGGCTTCGGCTTGAAGGAATGGACGACGCTCCCTCCCACTCTCGTTGGCACCATTGCCTTCCCCGTTCGCGGCTTCGTCGCCGGCGGACAGGTCGGCATCAACGTGCAGCGGAACAATCTGGTGCTCGGCGCGGAGGCCGACGTCAACTGGTCCAACATTGCCGGAAGTGCCCCCTGCTGGAACCCCACCACGACCTGCTCGACGACGATCAACTGGCTTGCCACCTGGACTGGCAAGGTCGGATTCGATATCGGCCCGCTCGTCTATCTCGAGGCGGGCGCGGCGCTGGCGCGCGAGACGTTCTTCGGCGTGGCGAACTTCGATCCGTCGCTCAACGCGACAACGGTTTTCAGGAACTGGGGCTGGCTCGTGGACCTCGAATACAATTACGTGAACTTCGGAACCAAGGTCTTCACTCTCAACGAGATTCCGCCCAGCGCACCGTTCGACGCATCTCTGACGCAGTCGCTGCATCTGGTTCGGGTGGGGGTCAGCCGGACCTTCTGATCGCCCGGGTGCAAGGCGAACAGCCTTCGTCATCGGACGAGATCAACCGGTGTGGGGGCAAGGCCTGCCCAGCGCCTCTAGCTAGCCGCTTCCGCCGCCTCGTATTCAGCGCTGAGGGCGAGCCACTCCTCCTCGGCCTCGGCAAGCTGACGGCCGGCGTCGGCCTTGTCCTTGGCATGGCGCGACGCTCCCGCTGGATCGCGCGTATACAGCGCCGGGTCGGCGAGCAGGACGTCGATCCGCTGAATCTCTTTCTGAAGCCGCGCCATCAAGGATTCGGTTTCCTTGATCTTTTTCCGCATCGGCGCGAGTGCCTCCCGGCGCTGCGCGGCCTCGCGGCGCCGCTCGGCGGCCCTGGCCTTTGAAGCATCTTCCCGCGCCCGGCCCCCGCCGCCCCGATCTTCAAGGACGCGCTT
>CAZXKZ010000235.1:0-595 GCA_964641825.1 uncultured Bauldia sp. | reverse complement strand
GCCGGCGTAGTCGTTGAGCGCACGGGTCAGCGCCTCGCGGCTGTCGATATCGAGATGGTTGGTCGGCTCGTCAAGGATGAGGAGGTTCGGCGCATCGAAGGCGGCGAGCCCGAGGAGCAGCCGCGCCTTCTCGCCGCCCGAAAGGTCGCGCGCGGGCGTGTCCATCTTCGGCCCGGGAAAGCCCAGGGCACCGGTGCGTGCCCGCACCCGCGCCGCCGGCTCGCCCTTCATCCGCTCTCGGACGTGATCGGCGGCAGAGCCATCAGGGTCGAGCTCGTCGAGCTGGTGCTGGGCGAAATAGCCGACGGAAAGGCGCGAGGACGAGCGCAGTTCGCCGGCCAGCGGCGCGAGGCGTCCCGAGATCAGCTTGGCGAAGGTCGACTTGCCGTTGCCGTTCTGCCCGAGCAGACCGACGCGGTCGTCGACATCGAGCCGCAGGTCGAGCTTCGAAAGGACGATCCGCTCGCCATAGCCGACCGCCACCCCGTCCATTGCGACCAGCGGCGGCGCCGCGGGTCTGGCGGGGTCGGGAAAGCTGAAGCCGTAGACATGCTCGTCGATCAGCTCGGCGATCGGCTCCATCCTCTCCAGCATC
>CAZXKZ010000234.1:0-2272 GCA_964641825.1 uncultured Bauldia sp. | reverse complement strand
ATGGAGAAGAACGTGCTGGCGGCGAGCAGGACCACCTTCAGCACCTCGCCGTGGATGTAGTCCTCGACGACGGTCTGCATCCCAATGCGCATGTGGATCGAAACCGAGACGAAAAACAGCACCAGAATCGCGGAAATCCAAGGCTTTCCGAGGAGCGTGACCACGCCCTCGTAGGGCTGACCTATGGTTGCAATGAGGATGGCGACAACACCGATCGCGAGCACCGCGTTGGCCGCCCCGGTGAGCCGCTGGCGCCAGAAATGCTCGGTTCCGTCATGGGCAGAACCGTAGTGCAGGACGCGACTGAGAGGGGTCCGCATGCCCATCAGAGTGCCCACAGCAAGAGCCAGAGCCCGACCGTGAGCCCGACTGAAAGCACCAGATTGGCGACCGCGAGCCGGTCCCGCGCGGGCTTGCCCATGCCCTTGCCGAAATCCCACACGAAATGCCTAAGACCGCCGAGCATGTGGTGGAGGAGCGCCCACGTGTAACCGAACAGGATGATGAGGCCGAACCACGAGCCGAAGAAGCCGTTCACCATCCCGAACTCGCGCGGGCCCGCGGCGGCCGCCACCAGCCACACGGCGAGCAGGAAGGTGCCGAAGTAGAGGCCCATGCCAGTGACGCGATGGGCGATGGACATCGCCATCGTCATCTTCCAGCGCCAGATCTGGAGATGGGGCGACAGAGGGCGGTGCGCCTTCAGTCCGGCGGTCGACATGTGTCGCGTCTGCCCTGCGGAATCTGCCTGAAACTGCGGCTGCCGTTCTATCCCCTGCGCGCCGGTGCGTCAAAGCGGAGCGGCGGCTTCACATCGCCGGGGATGGCGATAGTGTTCCCGCGCGCGAGAGGCAAGAATCCCCTCGGCGCCACCGGAGGATCATGGATCGCGCCGAAGCCGCGGACGGGTTGCCAGCCGAAGTGCGCGGGAGCCTCGTGCGCATCGGCCTCGTCCGCGCGGACGAAGCCGTCGCGGCCGTGCGGCTGACCGGCGGCGTCTCCTCCGACATCTGGAAGGTGACGGCAGGCGGACGGACCTTCTGCGTCAAGCGCGCCATGGCGAAGCTCGCCGTCCGCGACGACTGGTTCGCACCGGTGGAGCGGAACCGCTACGAGCGGCTCTGGTACGAGACGGCCGGCGAACGCGTCCCCGGCCTCGCGCCGAAGGTGATCGCCCACGACGACGCGGCGATGCTGTTCGCCATGGAATACCTCGACCCGGCGACGCATCGCCTGTGGAAGGCGGACCTCCTCGCCGGCCGCATTGACCAAGCTTTCGCAAGCACCGTCGGCGCGAAGCTCGCCGCCATTCATGCCGCCACCGCCGGCGATGCGGACGTTGCCACAGCCTTCCCGACCGGCGCGTTCTTCGAGGCGCTGCGGCTGGAGCCGTATCTCCGCGCCACTGCCCGCCGTCATCCCGATCTCGCGGAGAGGCTGAACGCGCTCGCCGACCGCACGGCAGCAACCAACCTGGCGCTCGTCCATGGCGATGCCAGCCCGAAGAACATCATGGCCGGGCCGGCGGGGCCAGTGCTGCTCGATGCCGAATGCGCCTGGTACGGCGATCCGGCCTTCGACCTCGCCTTCTGCCTCAACCACCTGCTGCTCAAGTGCCTGCACCGCGCGGACGCGACGGAGGAGTATCTTTCCGCCTTCGACCGGATGGCCGACAGCTACTACGCGGCCCTCGACTGGGAGCCGCGCGCCGGCCACGAAGCGCGCACCGCAGCGCTGCTCGCCGCGCTGTTCCTCGCGCGCGTCGACGGGAAATCGCCGGTGGAGTACGTCACGACGGAGGCGGACAAGGACCGCGTCCGGCGCGTGGCGCGGCCGCTCGTGGCCGAGCCGCCGGACAGGCTGGCAGCGATCCGCGACGCATGGGCGAGGGAAATGCGGGCATGACGGCAAGCCGGATAGCGAACGTGGTGGGACGGCGGATCTGGGACTCGCGCGGCCGCCCCACCGTCGAGGCCGACGTCATCCTCGACGGCGGAGCCATGGGCCGCGCCATCGCACCCGCCGGCGCATCGACCGGCTCCGGCGAGGCGCTCGACCGTCGCGACGGCGGCGCCCGCTTCGGCGGCTACGACGTGACCGGCGCGGTCGCTTCGGTGAACGGCGAGATCGCCGCAGCACTGAAGGGACACGATGCCGTCGATCAGGCCGCGATCGACCGCGCGCTGATCGAACTGGACGGCACGCCGGACAAGTCACGCCTCGGCGGCAACGCACTCACCGCCGTGTCGCTGGCAACGCTGCAGGCCGCTAC
>CAZXKZ010000233.1:0-2287 GCA_964641825.1 uncultured Bauldia sp. | reverse complement strand
GACGCGGCGACGCAGCGGCTCCTCAACCGCGGCGCGCGCCTGACCGAGCTCCTGAAGCAGCCACAGTTCTCGCCGCTCAGAGTCGAGGAGCAGGTGGCGGTGATCTTCGCCGGCGTGAACGGCTATCTCGACAAGCTGCCAGTCAACAAGGTGAGCGAGTTCGAGCAGGGCTTCCTGACGTTGCTGCGCTCGGAGCACAAGGGGCTCCTGGACGACATCCGCACGAAGAAGGAGCTCACCGACGACAGCCGCGCCCAGCTCCGCGCGGCGGCCGATGCCTTCTCCAAGGTATTTGCATAGTGATCACGTTAAACACCGCCAGTGGTTACTGGGTCCCTGCTTTCGCGGGGATGACAATCGAGGGGATGGCGTAGACCGTGCCTTCTCTCAAGACGCTCCGTAACCGTATCGCCTCGGTGAAGGCGACGCAGAAGATCACCAAGGCGATGCAGATGGTGGCTGCGTCGAAGCTGCGCCGCGCGCAGGTCGCCGCTGAGGCAGCACGGCCCTATGCGCAGCGCATGGCGGCGGTGCTCGCCAACGTGGCCGCGGGCGCGACGGGCAGCGCCGGGGCACCGCAGCTTCTCATCGGAACCGGGCGTGACCAGAGTCACTTGCTGGTGGTGTGCACCGCTGACCGCGGCCTCTGCGGCGCGTTCAACTCCTCGATCGCGCGCCTTGCCCGCGACCACGCCAACCGGCTCATCGCGGACGGCAAGGACGTGAAGTTTCTGTGCGTTGGCAAGAAGGGCTACGACATCCTCCGCCGGCTGTTCCCGAACCGCATCGTCGACGTGATCGAGCTGCGCTCGGTGAAGCAGATCGGCTTCGCCAATGCCGACGACATCGGCAAGCGCGTGCTGGCGCTGTTCGCGGAGGGCGCCTTCGACGTGGCGACGCTGTTCTACGCCGAGTTCAAGTCGGTGATCAGCCAGGTGCCGACCGCGCTCCGCCTGGTGCCCGCCGAGATACCGGCCGGCGGCGGCGAGGCCGGTGCTACCGGCAGCGCCGGATACGAATACGAGCCGGACGAGGAATCGATCCTCACCGACCTCCTGCCGCGCAACCTGTCGATCCAGATCTTCCGCGCGCTGCTGGAAAACGTTGCGTCGGAGCAGGGCGCCAAGATGAGCGCCATGGACAACGCAACACGCAACGCCGGCGACATGATCGACCGCTACACGCTGCTCTACAACCGTTCACGCCAGGCGCAGATCACCAAGGAGCTGATCGAAATCATCTCCGGCGCCGAGGCGCTCTGACCCGAATACGACCCGAGGACACCAGTTATGGCCATGGCAGAGACCACCACCCGCAGCAAAGCCAACACCAGGGGCGTGATGGGCCGCGTCACGCAGGTGACCGGCGCCGTCGTCGACGTGCAGTTCGACGGGCACCTGCCAGCGATCCTGAACGCGCTCGAGACCGACAACAACGGCAACCGTCTCATCTTGGAAGTGGCGCAGCACCTTGGCGAGAACACCGTGCGCACGGTCGCCATGGACACGACCGACGGCCTCGTGCGCGGGCAGGAAGTGACCGACACGGCCGAGCCGATCGCGGTGCCGGTGGGCGAGGAGACGCTCGGCCGCATCATGAACGTCATCGGCGAGCCGGTGGACGAGGCAGGGCCGGTGAAGACGCAGCAGAAGCGCGCGATCCACCAGCCAGCACCGACCTACGTCGAGCAATCGACCGAGGCGCAGATCCTGATCACCGGCATCAAGGTCGTCGACCTGCTCGCGCCCTATGCCCGCGGCGGCAAGATCGGACTGTTCGGCGGCGCCGGCGTCGGCAAGACCGTCATCATCCAGGAGCTCATCAACAACATCGCCAAGGCGCACGGTGGCTACTCGGTGTTTGCGGGCGTCGGCGAGCGCACGCGCGAGGGCAACGACCTCTACCACGAGTTCATCGAATCGGGCGTCAACAAGGACCCGCAGAAGAACGACGGCTCGACCGCCGGCTCCAAGTGCGCGCTGGTGTTCGGCCAGATGAACGAGCCGCCGGGCGCGCGGGCACGCGTGGCGCTCACCGGCCTGACGGTCGCCGAGTATTTCCGCGACCAGGGCCAGGACGTGCTCTTCTTCGTGGACAACATCTTCCGCTTCACGCAGGCCGGCTCGGAAGTGTCGGCGCTGCTCGGACGCATTCCCTCGGCGGTCGGCTACCAGCCGACGCTCGCCACCGACATGGGCGCCCTGCAGGAGCGCATCACCACCACCAACAAGGGCTCGATCACCTCGGTGCAGGCGATCTACGTGCCGGCCGACGACCTGACCGACCC
>CAZXKZ010000232.1:0-2330 GCA_964641825.1 uncultured Bauldia sp. | reverse complement strand
TTGCGGCGGTCAGCGATGCGCCGATCCCGAAGGCGGAGCGGCCGTCGCTCGTCCATGAGGATCGCTGCCTCTACATCTACACGTCCGGCACCACCGGCATGCCCAAGGCCGCCAACATCAACCACTATCGCGTGCTGGGTGCGATGGTGGCGTTCTCCTCGGTGATGGGCGCGCGCGCCAGCGATCGCATGTACGATTGCCTGCCCATGTATCACACGGTCGGCGGGGTGATTGCGGTTGGCGCGCCGCTCATGGCGGGCGGCTCGGTGTTCATCCGCGAGCGCTTCTCGGCGAGCCAGTTCTGGGACGATGTGGTCGACCGCGACTGCACGCTGTTCCAGTACGTCGGCGAACTCTGCCGCTACCTCCTCAACGCTCCCGTCCATCCACGCGAACGCGCGCACCGTCTCCGGCTCGCCTGCGGCAACGGGTTGAGGCCCGACATCTGGGAGGGGTTCAGGACACGCTTCGGCATCCCGGTGATCCGCGAGTTCTACGCGGCCACCGAGGGCAACGCGATCATGTTCAATCTCGACGGCACGCCGGGCTCGATCGGGCGCTGTCCGGCGTGGGCTCGGGTGATCTTCCCGATGGAGGTGGTGGCCTTCGACCTAGAGGGCGAGAAGCCGCTCCGCGGGAATGACGGCTTCTGCGTGCGCGCCGGCGAGGGCGAGGTCGGCGAACTCATCTCGCGCATCGTCTTCGACCCGCTGAAGCCGGGGCAGCGCTTTGACGGCTACGCCGACGCCGCCGCGACCGAGACCAAGATTCTCCGCGATGTCTTCGAGAAGGGCGACATGTGGTTCCGCAGCGGCGATCTCGTGCGCCGCGACAAGCAGGGCTACTTCTTCTTCGTCGACCGCATCGGCGACACCTATCGCTGGAAGGGCGAGAACGTCGCCACGTCCGAGGTCGCCGAGGTCATCCACACCTTCGACGGCGTCGGCGAGGCCAACGTCTACGGCGTTCCGGTTCCGGGCTATGACGGGAAGGCGGGCATGGTGGCGCTCGTGCCGGGAGAGGGGTTCGAGCTCGCAGCACTCCGCGACCACGTCCACGCGCGCCTCCCGGCGTACGCGCGGCCGCTGTTCATCCGTCTGCAGGCGGCTATCGACGCAACCTCGACCTTCAAGCAGAAGAAGCTCGATCTGGTGCGCGAAGGCTTCGATCCGGACCGGGTCGGCGATCCGCTCTACTTCGACGACGCTCAGGCTGGCCGCTACGTCCCGCTCGATGCGGCGCTGAGGGCGGCGATCTGCTCGGGCAGCGTCCGCCTCTAGGTCTGCCCGCCGCCGCCCATCGCCTCCGCGCGCGCCAGGTCGCGGAAGTGGCGGCGTATGACCTTGCCGCTGGTTGTCAGCGGAACGTCGTCCACGAAGGCGATCTCGCGCGGGTACTCCGCCACCGACAGGCGCGCGCGCACGAAAAGCCGAATCTCCTCCGCCAGTTCCGGCGAGGGCGTCACGCCGGGCTTCAGCTTCACGAACGCCTTCACGATCTCGGTCCGCACCGCGTCGGGCTTGCCGACGGCGGCGGCGATCTCCACCGCCGGATGGGTGGCGAGGCAGTCCTCGATCTCGGAGGGGCCGATGCGGTAGCCCGACGAGGTGATGATGTCGTCGCCGCGCCCGACGAAGCGGATATAGCCGTCCTCGTCGATGTCGGCGCGGTCGCCGGTCAGCATCCACTCGCGGATGAATTTCTGCCGCGTTGCGTCGTCGTCCTGCCAGTAGCCCAGGAACATCGACGGGTTGGGCTTGCGCACCGCGATCTCGCCGGACCCGCCGGGCGGCACGCGCGCCCCTTCCGGGTCGACCACGGCGACATCGTGCCCGGGGATCGGCTTCCCGATCGCGCCGGCGCGCGAGACGCCGAGCGCCGCGCATGATCCGAGCACGTAGTTGCACTCGGTCTGGCCGTAGAATTCGTTGACCGTCACGCCGAGGTGGCCCTTCGCCGCCTCGTAGGTCTCGCGGCCAAGGCTTTCACCGGCCGCCCCGATGGTGCGGAGCTTCAGGTCGAAGCGCGCGGGGATGTCGGCGACGGCCAGCAGCAGGCGGAGCGCCGTCGGCGGCAGGAAGGCGTTCCGCACCTCCGCCGCTTCCATGAGCGCGAAGGCTTCCTCCGCGTCGAACGGCCGGTGGGGGCCGAACACCACCGGCACGCCGAGGGCAAGGCCGGGCAGGAGGCAGTTGAGCAGCCCGCCCGCCCATGCCCAGTCGGAGGGCGTCCACAGGCGGTCGCCGGCGCGCGGCAGGAACTCGTGGGTGAAGACGATGCCCGGCAGGTGGCCGAGCAGCACGCGATGGCCATGAAGGGCGCCCTTGGGC
>CAZXKZ010000231.1:0-2332 GCA_964641825.1 uncultured Bauldia sp. | reverse complement strand
GTCGCCCGGGTCGTCGAGGCGAAGGAGCACCCGAACGCCGACAAGTTGCGGGTCGTGCAGGTCGATACCGGCTCCGGCGTGGTCGAGGTCGTGTGCGGGGCGCCGAATGCGCGCACCGGCATGATCGGCGTGTTCGCGCCGCTCGGCAGCTTCATTCCAGGCACCGGCATCACGCTCGACAAGCGGCCGGTGCGCGGCGTCGTCTCGAACGGCATGCTGGTCTCCGAGCGCGAGCTGGAGCTGTCGAACGATCACGAGGGGATCATCGATCTCGGCGAAGCGCACGCCAAGGACATCGGCAAGCGCTACGTCGACGTGATGGGGCTCGGCGATCCGGTGGTCGAGGTCAAGCTGACGCCGAATCGTCCGGACTGCACGGGCGTGCGCGGCATCGCGCGCGACATCGCCGCCTGCGGCCTCGGCAAGCTCAAGCCGCCGCGCAAGACGTCCGGCGTCGAAGGCACATTTGATTGCCCGATCGATATCAGGCTCGAGTTCCCGCCGGAGCTGGCGAAGGCGTGCCCGGTGTTCGCCGGCCGCTATCTCCGTGGCATCAAGAACGGATCGTCGCCCGCGTGGATGCAGCAGCGGCTGAAGGCGATCGGCCTGAGGCCGATCAACGCCGTCGTCGATGTGACCAACTACGTCAGCATGGATGCGGGCCGGCCGCTGCACGTCTACGACGCCGACAAGATCATCGGCGCGATCCGCGCGCGCAACGGTCGCAACGGCGAGAGGTTCCTTGGTCTCGACGGCAAGGAGCACAACGTCGAGGACGGCATGTGCGTGATCGCCGACGAGAAGCACGTGCTCGGCTTCGGCGGCATCATGGGCGGTGAGGAGTCGGGCTCGACGCATGGCACGACGAACGTGCTGATCGAGTGCGCCTACTTCGATCCGCTGATGACGGCGGCGACAGGGCGCAAGGCCGGCCTCACGACCGACGCGCGCTATCGTTTCGAGCGCGGCGTCGATCCCGCATTCATCATGGGCGGTCTCGATCTCGGCACGCGGCTGATGCTCGACGTCGCCGGCGGTGAGCCGTCGCGCGCGCGCGTCGCCGGTGAGGCACCGGTAAAGAAGACGGTCGTCTCGTTCGCGTTCTCGCGGGTGAAGAAGCTCGCCGGTCTCGACATCAAGGAGAGCGCAGCGAGGAAGACGCTGGACGCGCTGGGCTTCGAGGTCGAAGGCAAGGGCGACACGGTGCAGGTGACGGTGCCGACGTGGCGGCCGGACGTGCACGGCTCGGCCGACATTGTCGAGGAGATCGCGCGCATCGAAGGTCTCGACAAGGTGCCGCCGGTTGCGATGCCGCGCGTGCACGGTGTCACGCGTGCCGTGCTGACCGAAGTACAGAAGCGCGCGCGCCGTGCTCGGCGCGTGTTGGCGGCGCGCGGCTTCGTCGAGGCGATCACGTGGTCGTTCATCCCGCGCGCGTGGGCCGAGGGTTTCGGCGGTGGCGCGGAGGCGCTGGAGCTCGCCAATCCAATCTCGACCGAGATGAGTTCGATGCGGCCGAGCCTGCTGCCGGGCCTGCTGTCGGCGGCGCAGCGCAACCGCAACCGGGGCTTCGCCGATGTGGCGCTGTTCGAGGTTGGTCAGGGCTACAAGGGCGACAAGCCGGAGGATCAGCTCCTGCTTGCGTCGGGCGTGCGCATGGGCGCGTCACAGCTCATCGGCAGCGGTCGCCACTGGGACGGCGCGGCGAAGCCCGCCGACCTGTTCGACATCAAGGCCGATGCGGCAGCACTGCTGGCGGCGCTCGGGCTCGATCCGGCGCGGGCACAGGTCACGCGCGATGCGCCGGCGTGGTTCCATCCCGGCCGCTCGGCAACGCTGCGGCTCGGGCCAAAGGTGGTGCTTGCGTATTTCGGCGAGGTGCATCCGCTGACCTTGAAGGCGCTCGACGTATCGGGGCCCGTGAGCGCGTTCGAGGTGTTCGTCAGCCAGCTCCCGGCGGAGAAGAAGAAGGCATCGCGTGCGCGGGCGCCGCTCGCCGCCGCCGATCTGCTGCCGGTGACTCGCGACTTCGCGTTCCTGCTCGATCGAGGTGTCGCCGCCGGTGACGTGGTCAAGGCGGCCGCCGGCGCCGACAAGGCGCTGATCTCGGGGATCCGCGTATTCGACCTGTTCGAGGGCGACGCGATCGGTGCCGACAAGAAGTCGCTCGCGATCGAGGTGACGCTGTCGCCGACCGAGAAGACGCTGACCGATGCGGAGATCGATGCGGTCTCGAAGAAGGTCATCGCCGAGGTCAAGAAGGCGACCGGCGGCGAGGTGCGCGGGTAGCGCTCACTCTGGGGCGTCGTCGCTCAGTCTCTTACGCAGCAGA
>CAZXKZ010000230.1:0-2484 GCA_964641825.1 uncultured Bauldia sp. | reverse complement strand
CATCGGCGCGCATCTCGCGACCAACCGCATCGTCGGGGTTCCCTATACCGACGACATGATCAAGTTCGCGAGCGAGGACCTTGCGACGCAGGTCGATCCCGATGCCGACAGCACCGGGCTCACCGACCGCTATGGCGACAAGGTCAAGATCGGCGTGTTCGACGGCAATTCCACCGAGATCACCGAGATGGACGCGCTCGTCGCCTACCTCCAGGTGCTCGGCACGATGGTCGACTTCACCGCCTACGAGCCGCTCTCCGAGGACAACAGGAGGTGACGCCATGACCTACGAGACCCTCCGCCATTTCGCCGACAGCTGGGGACTGCTTTTCCTCTTCCTCGTCTTCCTCGCGGTGATGGCCTGGGCGTTCCGGCCCGGCGCATCGTTCCGCGCGCAGGCGGAAATCCCTTTCAAGCATGACGATCATGAGGACCAGAAGCATGGCTGAGGTCGGCAAGACAGTGAACCCCGAGGGGGCTGCGGCGGCTGGCGTCGAGATCGATCCGGTCACCGGGCAGCCGACGACCGGCCATGTCTGGGACGGCATCCGCGAACTGAACCGCCCGCTGCCGCGCTGGTGGCTGTGGACCTTCTACGCCACGATCGCCTTCTCGCTGGTCTACGTGGTGCTCTACCCAGCCTTCCCGCTGGTACGCGGCGCGACCGGCGGCATCCTCGGCTACTCCACCCGGGCCGAGCTGGCCGAGTCGGTGACGGCCGCCCGCGAGGCGCAGGCCACGCTGCTGGCGCAGGTCGCTGAGCTTCCGCTCGAGGACATCAGGTCTGACGATGCGCTGGCGCGTTTCGCCATCAGCGGCGGCCGCTCGGCGTTCCTGGTCAACTGCGTCCAGTGCCACGGCAGCGGCGCCGCCGGTTCGCCGGGCTACGCCAACCTCAACGACGACGACTGGCTGTGGGGTGGCACCCTCGACGAGATCCACCAGACCATCGCCTTCGGCATCCGCTCCGATCATCCCGACGCGCACCTGTCGCTGATGCCCTCCTTCGGCGCCGACGAGTTGCTGCCGCGCGAGGAGATCGCCTCGGTCACAGAGTTCGTGCTGTCGCTGTCCGGACAGGACCACGATCCCGCCCTCGCGGCCGCCGGCGCGCAGGTGTTCGCCGACAACTGTGCCTCCTGCCATGCCGAGGACGGCTCCGGCAGCCGCGATTTCGGCGCGCCCGCCCTCAACGACGCGATCGCGCTCTACGGCAACGACCGCGACTCGATCCGCGCGCAGGTGACGAGGCCGCGCCATGGCGTCATGCCGGCCTGGCTCGGACGGCTCGATGAGACGACGATCAAGCAGCTCACCCTCTACGTTCACTCGCTCGGCGGCGGCGAGGCCGCGACGGAATAGAGAGCATGAACGCGCCCGCGAGGACCGAGGCTCCGGCGGTCGAGTCGTTCGACGTCGAGGCGGTCAACCGGCGCAGCCGGCAGAAGCTCTACCAGCCGCGGGTCAAGATTTTCCCCAAGCGGACGGAGGGGTTTTACCGGCGTCTGAAATGGGCGGTCATGGCCGTCACCCTCGGCATCTACTGGGTCACGCCGTGGATCAGGTGGGATCGCGGGCCCTACGCCCCCGATCAGGCGGTCCTCGTCGATCTCGCCAACCGGCGCTTCTACTTCTTCTTCATCGAGATATGGCCGCAGGAGTTCTACTACGTCGCCGGCCTGCTCATCATGGCGGGCCTCGGGCTGTTCCTCGTTACATCCGTCGCCGGCCGCGTCTGGTGCGGCTACACCTGCCCGCAGACCGTCTGGACTGACCTCTACATCTGGGTCGAACGCCTGATCGAGGGCGACCGCAACGCCCGCATGAAGCTCGACAAGGCGCCGTGGGGTGCGGACAAGATCGTCAAGCGCGTCTCCGTCCACGCCGTGTGGCTGCTGATCGCCGTCGCCACCGGCGGCGCGTGGATTTTCTACTTCGCCGACGCGCCGACGCTCCTCCGCGACTTCCTCACGCTCCAGGCCGCGCCCATCGCCTACATCACGGTCGGCATCCTGACGGCGACCACCTACGTCTTCGCCGGCTACATGCGCGAGCAGGTCTGCACCTACATGTGCCCGTGGCCGCGCATCCAGGGCGCGATGCTCGACGAGGATTCGCTTCTCGTCACCTACAACGACTGGCGCGGCGAGCCGCGCTCGCGTCACCGCAAGAAGGCGCTGGCCGAAGGGCTCGATGTCGGCGATTGCGTCGACTGCAACGCCTGCGTGGTCGTCTGCCCGATGGGCATCGACATCCGTGACGGCAACCAGCTCGAATGCATCACCTGCGCGCTGTGCATCGACGCGTGCAACACGGTCATGGCCAAGCTCGACCAGCCGCGCGGCCTGATTTCCTACACGACGCTCCGCGACTACAACGCACACGTTGCGGACGCCGCGCTCGTCGGGCGGAAGGCGGCCACCGCCCGCCAGCGTCCGGTCAGGCTCTCGCATATCGCGCGTCCGCGCACGCTCCTCTACTTCG
>CAZXKZ010000229.1:0-2484 GCA_964641825.1 uncultured Bauldia sp. | reverse complement strand
TCGCCCTCGCGGAAGCTGAGCTCGGCGTCGTTGCAGAGGATCGCCGCGCGCAGGAGTCTCTGCGCGACCGCGTCCTCCTGAACGCTCGTGCCCGCGCCCTTGATCTGGCCCGTCGGGGCGTACCCTTCGCCCTCAACGCTATAGGTGTGCTCGGCCGTCACCACCTCGCGCGCGAACAGCTCGTTCCGTGTCAGCGTTCCCGTCTTGTCGGTGCAGATGACCGTCGCGCTGCCCAGCGTCTCCGCCGCCGGGAGCCGGCGAACGATCGCGCCGCGCCTTGCCATGCGGCGAACGCCGATGGCAAGGATGATGGTGAGGATCGCCGGCAGACCTTCCGGGATGGCGGCCACCGCGGTTCCCACGGCGGCCATGAAAAGCTCGCTGACCGGCATGCGGTCGAGCGCCCACCCGATCGCGAATACGACCGCGGAGACGCCGAGGATGATGACGGTCAGTTGCTGTCCGACCTTGGCGAGGCGCTGGAGCAACGGTGTCGTGGCCGCGCCGACGCTTTCGGTCAGGACGCCGATCTGTCCGATCTCGGTGGAGCGTCCGGTACCGACGACCACGCCGACGGCGGAGCCGGATGCGACCATCGTTCCAGAAAAAGCCATGCCGTGCCGTTCGGCGAGCGGCACGCCGGCGGGGCTGACGCCATTCTCCTTGGCCACCGGCAGCGACTCGCCCGTGAGGATGGCTTCATTGATCGAAAGATTATGGGTTTCTATCAGCCGGATGTCGGCGGGAACATGATCGCCCGAAGCGATGATGACGATGTCGCCAGGCACCAGGTCTTCCGCCGGAATCGTCGCGCGCTGGCGGCCGCGCACGACGAGGCAGGTGACCGCAAGGAGCCGGCTGACGGCCTCAAGCGCGTGTTCGGCGCGGCCCTCCTGGTAGAAGCCGATCGCGGCATTGCCGAGCACGACCGCCATGACGACGCCGCTGTCCAGCCAATGGCCGAGGAGCGCGCTGACGATGGCCGCCGCCACCAGCACGTAGATCAGCAGGTTGTTGAACTGGGCGAGGAAGCGCCTCCAGGCGGTGGGGCGTGCCGCACGCGGGAGTGCGTTCTGGCCGAAGCGTTTCAGCCGTTCCGCCGCCTCAGCCGCACTGAGGCCGGCCCTGCCGGTGTCGAGCCTGGCGAGGACTTCCTCGGCCGGAAGCGTCTCCCAGACCGGACTGCTGCCATGGTCGCTATCGGTCACTTTCTCCACCAGGGTTCAGTTCTCCTTCACGTGTAGCCGGGAATCCTGGGCGGATTGTTGAGCAAGGCCGGGTCGGGCACGCGCCCGGATTTTCTCCGGCTGCTGCCACTGTTGCATCGTCGGCGGTGCGGCGTCTTGATCCCGCTCAACGTTTGGGCCCGCGCGCGGGGTGAATGGTACAGCGATCGGGCTCGGTATCGCCCCCACCGGAAAAGCATGGGTCAATGAGCGCATGACGCCCGCCGAGGCTCTCGATCGGCAAGCTGCGACACGGCGGATGTTTGCCCGTGTGGTTGCCGCATGGCCTGCGGTGGCCTTGGCCACTGGTGGAGCTGCGTGGCTCTCCGGCGCGCAAGCGGTTGCCGGCTGGATCTGGGCGGCAGGCATCGTCCCCGTGCTTCTCGTTCTGCTTGGCCAGATATGGACCAGCCTGCGGCGAGGGGAAGTCGGCCTCGACATCGTCGCCCTCCTTTCGATGAGCGGGGCCTTGCTGCTTGGCGAGTTTCTGGCCGGAAATGTCGTCGCTCTCATGTACGCCGGCGGCGAGCTCCTCGAAAACTTCGCGTCGAGCCGCGCCCGGCGGGAGATGACGGCGCTTCTCGGCCGCGTGCCGAAGACCGCGCTGAAGTACACTGGAGCCGGCCTTGCCGAGGTCGAGAGCGTTTCGCTAGTGCCCGGTGACCGTGTTCTGGTCCGCGCCGGAGACGTGGTCGCGGCGGACGGGCTGGTCGGCAGCGACAGCGCGCTCCTTGATCAGTCCGCGTTGACCGGCGAGGCGATGCCCGTACGGCGGCGCCACGGTCAGCCTGTGCTCAGCGGATCGACCAACGCCGCCGAGGCCTTCGACCTCGTGGTGACGCGGAAGGCGGCCGACAGCGCCTATGCCGCCATCGTGCGCCTCGTCGAGGCCGCGCAGGCGGTGAAGGCGCCGATGGTCCGCCTTGCCGACCGCTACGCCATCTGGTTCCTCGCCGTCACGGTTCTGGTGGCGGCCGGCGCCTATGCCGCCAGCGGCGATCCCGTCCGTGCGCTCGCGGTTCTGGTCGTCGCGACGCCGTGTCCGCTCATCCTCGCCGTGCCGGTCGCCGTGGTTTCCGGGGTTTCGCTGGCGGCCCGCCACGGCGTCATCCTCAAGAGCGGTGGCGTCCTGGAGAACCTCGCCCGCGTCAACACCGTCGTGATCGACAAGACCGGCACCCTGACCGATGGCCGTCCCTCGGTCCGGGCCATCGTCCCTGCCGCGGGGTTCACCGCCGATACGTTGCTCGCCCTTGCT
>CAZXKZ010000228.1:0-2537 GCA_964641825.1 uncultured Bauldia sp. | reverse complement strand
AACGTCGAAATCGCCTTCGCCCGCGAACGCCGCAACGATCTTGCCGCCCGGCTGGCGAAACGCGCCGAGCGCGACGAAATCTTCGGCTGCGGCGGGTGCGCCCATTTCCTCGGCAAACTCGCGCCGCGCCGCGGCGAGCGCGTCCTCGCCGGGATCAATCCGGCCTTTCGGGATAGACCAGGCGCCGTCGTCCTTCCTGCGCCAGAACGGCCCGCCGATCCGCGTCACGGTGCTGGGCGATAGAGCAGGATACCGGCGCTCCGCTCAGGCATGAACCACCGGCGGCACTATTCCGCCGGCTCGGCCACGCGCATCGGGTTGTTCGGGTGCTGCGTCCAGTTGCGGTAGCCGCGCGCCGGCGCCCCACTCTGCGGGTCGGTGTCGGCGGCGATCTGCACCATGGTGATGCAGTCCTCCACCGGGCAGACGTTGACGCAGAGGTTGCAGCCGACGCACTCGTCGTCCATCACCTCGAAGTGGCGGACACCGTCCTTCGTTGCCATGATCGCCTGGTGCGATGTGTCCTCGCAGACGATGTGGCAGCGGCCGCACTTGATGCAAAGTTGCTGGTCGATGTGCGCCTTGGCGACGTAGTTCAGGTTGAGGTACTGCCAGTCGGTGACGTTGGGCACCGCGCGCGCGACCAGGTCGCCGACTTTCATCTGGCGCTCGTCGAGATAACGCGACAGGCCGGAGATCTTCTCGTGCACAATGCGGAAGCCGTAGGTCATCGCCGCCGTGCACACCTGTACAGTGCCGGCGCCGAGGGCCATGAACTCGGCCGCATCGCGCCACGTCGTCACCCCACCGATGCCCGAGATCGGGATACCCGAGGCTTCCTTGTCGCGGGCGATCTCGGAGACCATCGACAGTGCGATCGGCTTGACGGCCGGGCCGCAATAGCCGCCGTGCGTGCCGCGCCCGTCGATCGAGGGCTCGGGCGAGAACGTGTCGAGGTTGACGGTGGTGATCGAGTTGATGGTGTTGATGAGCGAAACCGCGTCGGCGCCGCCCTTCTTTGCGGCCCGCGCCGGATAGCGGATATCGGTGATGTTCGGCGTCAGCTTGACGATCACCGGCATGCGCGTCGACTGCTTGCACCAGCGCGCCACCATCTCGATGTACTCGGGCACCTGCCCGACCGCCGAACCCATGCCGCGCTCGCTCATGCCATGCGGGCAGCCGAAGTTGAGCTCGACGCCGTCGCAGCCAGTGTCCTCGACCTGCTTCAGGATCGCCTTCCAGTTCTCTTCCTGGCAGGGCACCATCAGCGAGACGACCAGCGCGCGGTCGGGCCAGTCGCGCTTGACCTGCTTGATCTCCTGCAAGTTCACCTCGAGCGGACGGTCGGTGATCAACTCGATGTTGTTGAGGCCGATGAGGCGCCGGTCATTGGCATGGATGGCGCCGTAGCGGGGACCGGCGACGTTGACCACCGGCGGGTCCTCGCCGAGCGTCTTCCACACCACGCCGCCCCAGCCCTCCTTGAAGGCGCGGACGACGTTGTAGGCCTTGTCGGTCGGCGGCGCCGACGCCAGCCAGAACGGATTGGGCGACTTGATGCCGGCGAAGGTGGAACTGAGATCAGCCATGGCTCGGCCTCCAGACGTTTGAGTCTCGCGGCTGCGGGGGTATGCTGGCGTTCTCTGCGGTCAGGGAACCGGCAAGATGCCTGAGCAAAGACGATATACGGTCCATTTGCTTCCCGAACCGGAAGGCGGGTTCACGGTGCGCGTGCCGGCGTTGCCGGAGGTCGTGACCTACGGGGAGAGCCACGAAGAAGCACTGGCAAACGCGCGCGAGGCGATCGAAGCCGTGCTTGATGTGTATCGGCAGGACGGGATCGACATCCCCCCCGACGTCACGGTCCGCGTCGAAACCCTCACTGTAGCTGCCTAGACCTTGGCCGCGCGCAAGCTTCCCGCGGTCGACGGGAAGACGGTCGTGCGCGTGCTGCGACGGGCGGGCTTCGCATTGCGCCACGTACGTGGCAGTCACCATGTGATGACCCATCCAGGGCCGCCGCGGCGGATGGTGTCGGTCCCGGTGCATGGCAGCCGCACGATTCGGCCCGGCACGCTTTCCGCCATCCTGGAGCAGGCGCACCTCTCCGTCGATCAATTCGCCGCGCTGCTTTGACGGCAATCGCGACGCCGCCCCAGGCTCCATGCGCTAGCCTCCCCCGAGCGCGCGGTTGATCGACTCGGCCGCCTGCTTGCCATCCTCAACGGCAGCGACGGTGAGATCCTGGCCGCCATAGACGCAGTCGCCGCCGGCCCAGACGCCGGGCAGCGACGTGCGCCGCTCCGCGTCGACCCTGATCCGGCCGCCTTCCAGCGCGATCGTCTCGACGGAGCCGTTCAGCGATCCTGGCACGAACGTCTGGCCGATCGCCTTGAACACCACATCGGCGGGAAGAACGAACGTCTCGCCGGTACCGGCGAGCTTGCCGTCGCGCTCCTCGGTGTACTCGAACTCCGCAGCGACCACCTTGCCCCCATCGGTCACCAGCGCCTTCGGCATGGCGTTGAACTTGA
>CAZXKZ010000227.1:0-2712 GCA_964641825.1 uncultured Bauldia sp. | reverse complement strand
CGAAGACCTGGATCCGGTCCTCGTAGTAGTCGGCGACGAACACCCGACCGTCGCCGTCGACCGCCATGGACGGGACGTGACCGAACGTGTCCCGGTCGCCCCACTCGAGGACATAGGGCGGCGGGTTCTCGGCCGCGCCCGGGCCGACGGCGCTCGCGCGACCGCCCAGCGCGACCGCGGCCAGCCCGAACGCGACCAGCACCGGCGCCACCCGGTGCGCTCGCCGTCGCCCCGACCCCACCGTCGCCACCTCGACCGGACCGACCTCGCGGGCGGGGTCGGCTACCCCGGGCGGACGCCGGCGACCTGGTGGGGCATGCACGCCATGACGAGCGCGATCGCCAGCGATTGCGCCCACATGCGCGCCAGATCCCGAAAGAGCTTCCGGTCGAGCGATGACATCCTCACCACCTGATTCCGGAGGCAGGCGCGCGTTCCGCGTTCCGCTCGACCTTATCGATGCGCCCGTCGTGGAAATGGAAGACCGTATCGCCGACGGCGCTGATGGCGGCGTTGTGCGTGATGATCGCCGTGGTGGCGCCGAGTTCGCGATTGGCAGAAACGAGCGCCTCGATCACGATGACTCCGGTCCTGGAGTCGAGTGCGCCGGTAGGTTCGTCGCAGAGCATGACGTCGGGGCGCTTGGCGATCGCGCGCGCTATGGCGACACGCTGCTGCTCGCCGCCCGACATCTCGGCGGGGAAATGCGACATGCGGCCTTCGAGGCCCACCAGCGCAAGGGCATCGCCAGGATCCATAGGGTTGCGCGACACCTCGGTGACCAGTGCGACATTCTCCTTCGCCGTGAGGCTGGGGATGAGATTGTAGAACTGGAAAACGAAGCCGACGTGGTCGCGGCGATAGAGCGTCAGTTCGCGTTCGCTGAAGCCGGTGAGCTCGCGTCCGCGAAAGAGCACTGACCCTGAGGTGGCGGTGTCGAGTCCGCCGATGATGTTGAGGAACGTCGACTTGCCGCTGCCGGAAGGTCCGAGCATGACGGCCAGCTCGCCCGCGTTCAGGACTGCGTCCACGTTGTTGAGCGCAAGCACGTCCACTTCCGCCGAGCGGTAGGACTTCGTCAGACCGGAAATCTTGAAAACGGGGTCCGGCATAGGGTCGCTCAAAACGCATCGGGGCGAAGGGCTGAAGAAGGCGTATTCGCGATATCCGGCCTTGATCTCCGTCAAACGGTCCACGCCCACCGGCAAGCCTACATCAGGCGACCGTCCTTTGAAGCACGCGTCCGAGGACGAATATGACGACGCCGACGCACGCGACCTGGAGCCAGTCGGTCAGCGCCAGCGGTGCCACGCCGAACGCCGCCGCGACGGGCGGAATCTGGGTGAAGCCGAGCTGAAGGAGGATGACTGCAGCCACCGTCACAAGGATCGCCCAGTTCCAGTGCTTCCGGCCTTCGCGCCCGGTCGCGATCAGCGTGCCGACCGCAAAGAGATACCCGGCTTCGGCGGCCACCATCGCGTTGACGGCAAAGGCGCGGGCCGTTTCGAGCGAGTCTCCCTCGGCAAGCGCCAGATAGAACAAGCCGAACGTGGCCACCGCCGCCGCGGCCGCGACGATGCCCACCACGATCATCTGGCGCATGCTGATCAGCGGCGCGCGCGGTCCCCGTGGTGGCCGGCGCATGACGTTGGGGGCCGGCGGCTCGAAGGCCAGCGCCATGCTCAGCGTGATCTCCGTTGCGAAGTTGATCCAGATGATCTGCAGCGGCGTGATTGGCAGCACCACGCCGATGAGGATGGCGGCCACGATGACCAGTGCCTCACTGGCGTTGGTGGGCAGGATGAACGCCAGCGATTTCCGGAGATTGTCCTCGATGGTCCGGCCGACGCGGACAGCTTGCGCGATCGTCGCGAAATTGTCGTCGACGAGCACCATCTGGGCGGCGGCGCGCGCCGCATCCGAGCCCTTGCGCCCCATCGCGATGCCGATATCGGCGCGCCGCAGGGCAGGGGCGTCGTTCACGCCGTCCCCGGTCATGGCGACCGAGTTGCCCTCGGCCTGTAGCGCCGTCACGAGGCGGAGCTTGTGGACCGGATCGACGCGCGCGAAGACGTTGACGCGTGCCGCCGCCGACACCAGCTCGCTGTCCGTCAGGTCGTTGATCTCGGCGCCGGTGAGCACGCCTTCCGACACATCGAGGCCGATCTCGCGTGCGATCGAGGCTGCGGTGGCTGCGTGGTCGCCGGTCACCACCTTCACGGCGATGCCCGCCGTCAGGCAGTCGGCAACGGCCTGCGCCGCTTCCGCGCGCGGCGGATCGGTGAACGAAATCACGCCGAGGAGCGTCAGGTTCTGAGCGACGCTCTCGTGGCCGAAGGGAATGTCGGTCGGCTGTTCAGCAGACGCGAATGCCAGCACCCGCCGCCCGTCGGCGGCGAGCCGCTCGACCCGCTCGTGCCATGCACGACGATCGATCGGCTTGGCGCCCTCGGCAAGGCTTTCCGCTGCGCAGAGCGATATGATCCGCTCCGGCGCGCCCTTGACCACGACCACCGGCTTGTCGTCGTTGCTGTGCAGCGTCGCCATGTAGCGGTAGTCGGATTCGAACGGGATCGTATCGAGGCGCGGGTTGGCGGCGACGAGCTCGGCGCGGTCTATGCCGCCTTTCGCGGCGAGCGCCAGCAGGCCGCCCTCCAGCGGATCGCCTTCGATGCGCCATTCGCCCTCGCGGAAGCTGAGCTCGGCGTCGTT
>CAZXKZ010000226.1:0-2767 GCA_964641825.1 uncultured Bauldia sp. | reverse complement strand
CGGTCCGGGCCGAGCCCAGCGTTGGGCTGACGTTCGGCGCCGGCGGCCACATCTGCGTCGGGAACCGGATGTCGCGGACGATCATCCGCATGGCCTTTGCCGCGCTGTCCGAACTGCCCGGTCTGAGGCTTGCGGGCGACCCCGTTTATGGGCGAGGAAAGGTGGTGCGCACCTACGCCTCCCTTCCGCTCCAGATAGACCGGGGTTCCTGAGTGACCAAACAAACGGACGAAAGCCTGCGGGCGCGTGTCATCGGCAAGGCGGCCGAGCTGGCGGGCATTTCGGCGGATGATTTCGATCCGGCGAGCACCCTCGAATCGGTTGGCCTCGATTCGTCCGACGCAGTGATTCTCGCCATGGAGGTCGAGGAGGTCACCGGGATCGAGATCGACGTGGGGATCTTCCTGCGCTTCGAGACCATCGGCGAGGCGGCCGATGCCATCGAGCAACTGGTCGCAGAGAAAAAGCCGGCCGCGGGCTAGACCGCCGGGCTCCGAGGCTTTCAGAACATCCGGAAGAGGCGCATCGCGCCCATCGCCAGAAGCACGGCTGTCCCGGCGTACATCCAGAACCGCGAACTCTTCATCCGCTGCTTCCAGCTCAGCTTATCTGCCGGAATGCCCTTGCGGCTTTCCTGCCAGGCGCGGGTATCCTGCTTTTCCAGCCAGCGTCGCGCCGCCTGGCGCTTGTCGCGCTCCCAGCTCGTGGACATGGCGCTGCCGCGCACGCGCTCGATGCCGAGTTCGTCGAACTCGCGGTACCACTTCACATCCGGATTGTCGTTGAACATGGCGAACCAGCCTGTTGGGGCAATATTACCGCAGCCACAAGGGGCTCGGAAAGGGCCCTGATTGTCACCGCACCGATGAATCTGGCCCTGCCCGGGCCGGCATGTGCCTGACAGCGCACCAAGGCGGTTTCTTGGCATTCGGCAGCCGTTTCCGCTAAAGAGAGGGCGCCAGACGGAGGCGACGGGCAGCATTTGGCCAGGCAGCGGAAATACTTCGGGACCGACGGGATTCGGGGCCAGGCCAACCGCAGCCCGATGACTGCCGATCTGGCGCTCCGCGTCGGCATGGCTGCCGGGATCGTCTTCCGGAGCGGCGAGCACCGCCATCGCGTCGTCATCGGCAAGGACACGCGCCTGTCGAGCTACATGATCGAGAACGCCTTGACCGCCGGGTTCCTGTCCGTCGGCATGGACGTGCTGCTGACCGGCCCCATCCCGACGCCGGGCATCGCGATGCTGACCCGTTCGATGCGCTGCGACCTCGGCGTCATGATCTCCGCCTCGCACAACCCCTTCGACGACAACGGCATCAAGCTTTTCGACCCGAACGGCTTCAAGCTGTCCGACGCGGTCGAATCGGGCATCGAGGAGCTGATCGACGTCGACCTCAGCGAGAGCCTTGCGGAGCCGCGCGCCCTCGGCCGGGCCAAACGCATCGACGGCGTCCAGGACCGCTACATCGAGTTCGCCAAGCGCACCTTTCCGCGCCACTTGTCGCTGGCCGGGATGAAGATCGTCATCGATTGCGCCAACGGTGCCGGCTACAAGGTCGCGCCGGCCGCCCTGTGGGAGCTTGGCGCCGAGGTCATCTCCATCGGCGTGACGCCGGACGGCTTCAACATCAACGATGGCGTCGGGTCGACAGCGCCGGAAGCGCTTGCCGCCAGGGTCATAGAAACCGGCGCCGATGCGGGCGTGGCGCTCGACGGCGACGCGGACCGCGTCGTTGTCGTCGACGAGCACGGCGATCTTGTCGACGGCGATCAGCTTATCGCCACCATAGCGGAATCATGGCGGGCCGCGGGCCGTCTGTCCAAGGACGGCGTGGCGGTTACGCTGATGTCGAACCTCGGCCTGGAGCGGTTCCTCAACGGCCTCGGCCTCGAAGTCTTCCGCACCAAGGTCGGCGACCGCTACGTCGCGGAAGCCATGAATGAGCACGGCCTCAATCTCGGCGGCGAGAAATCCGGCCACATCATCATGTCGGACTTCGCCACCACCGGCGACGGCCTGGTCGCCGCGCTGCAGCTTCTTGCCGTCGCCAAGGCGGCCGGGATGCCGCTCAGCGAGATCTGCCACCGCTTCGAGCCGGTGCCGCAGATCCTGAAGAGCGTGCGGACGGCCGGCTCGGCCCTCGACAACGGCCGCATCAAGAGCGCCATCGATGCCGCCAAGCGCCAGCTCGCCCCGAGCGGCCGGCTCGTCGTACGGGCGTCGGGAACCGAGCCCGTCGTCCGCATCATGGCCGAAGGCGACGACCCCGAGATGATCGCCGCGCTCGTCGACGAACTCGCCGAAGCGATCGGCGAAGCCGCCGCCTGACACCACCCATCCAAGTACGGACCCAGTAACCGCATGATCACCGTCGACCCGAACCATCCGAAGGGCATCGTCTGGATCGCCTCCTACCCGAAATCGGGCAACACCTGGATGCGCATGTATCTCTATCAGCTCATGCGCATCATGGGCGGGCATCCGCGCGAAACCGACGAGCTCAACAAGCTCGACCGCTCGAGCATGTACGAGGCCCGGCTCTACACCCTGTTCAACCGCGCGCTCGGCAAGCCGCTCAAGGATGCCACCCGCGGCGAAGTCACCAAGGCGCGGGAGACGGTCCATCAGACGATCGCCGACCGCATCGACAGCATCGCGCTTGTCAAGACGCACAACGTCCTTGGCCAGATCAACGGCATGCCGATCCTCAACCCCGACGTCTCGGTGGGTGCGATCTACATCGTGCGCGATCCGCGCGACGTG
>CAZXKZ010000225.1:0-2818 GCA_964641825.1 uncultured Bauldia sp. | reverse complement strand
GAGAAGACGAACAGCTCGTAGCTCTCGTCGGCCGGGTCGTTCGGGTTGAGGGTCTGGATATAGACCGACAGGCCGTCGGCATCGGCCTCCGAGGTGTAATCCACGATGTCGACGTCGAGAGCATCGAGCTCGGTGATCTCGATGGAGTTCTCCACCGTAGCGCCGCCGTCGTCCTGGTAGGCGACCCACTGGATGAACAGGCGCGCGGTGACCGACTCGCCGCCGGTGCGCGCGACGACGATGCGATAGGCGCCGATCTGGTCGCCTTCGCCCCAGGTGCCGCCGATGCGCACGTCCTCGACCGAGCCGGGAAGCGCAGCGATGCCGTCGCTGATTGCATCGGCACTGACCGGCGCAACGCCGGCGAGAATGCCGGCCGCGAAGGCAAGGACGGCGAGGGGTCTCGTGACCATGAGCGTCTCCCGGAACTCAGCCCGACATCGGGGAGGGCACGGGGCAGATTGGGCGAGGCGCGCTCAGATGTCCAGATCGCGCGCGAATTCCGCCCGTTCCTGGATGAAGGCGAAGCGCGCCTCGGGCTTGTTGCCCATGAGGCTTTCCACGGCCTTACCGGTTTCCTTCTCCTCGGCGATGGCGACGCGCAGCAGCGTGCGCTTGCGCGGGTCCATCGTCGTCTCCTTGAGCTGCGCCGGCATCATCTCGCCCAGCCCCTTGAAGCGCCCGATCTCCACCTTGCCGTTGCCTTTGAACTCCGACTTCAGGAGCTGCTCGCGGTGCGCCTCGTCGCGCGCATAGGCGATCTTGGCGCCCTGCGACAGGCGGTAGAGCGGCGGCACGGCGAGGTAGAGGTGCCCCTCACGGATGAGGTCGGGCATCTCGCGGTAGAAGAACGTGATGAGCAGCGAGGCGATATGGGCGCCGTCCACATCGGCGTCGGTCATCACGATCACGCGATCATAGCGTAGGTCGCTTGCCCGATAGCCGGCGCGTGGGTTGACGCCGAGCGCCTGCAGCAGGTCGGCGAGCTGCTGGTTCTGGGTAAGCTTCTCGCGCCCTGCGCTGGCGACGTTGAGGATCTTGCCGCGGAGGGGCAGGATCGCCTGGGTGGCGCGGTCGCGCGCCTGCTTGGCGGAGCCGCCGGCGGAGTCGCCCTCGACGATGAAGATCTCCGTGTCCTGACGGTTGGCACTGGTGCAATCGGCGAGCTTGCCGGGGAGGCGGAGCTTCCGCGTCGCGTTCTGGCGTCCGATCTCCTTCTCCTGCCGGCGGCGGAGCCGCTCCTCGGCGCGCTCGATCGTCCAGTCGAGCACGCGGTCGGCGTCGGCCGGCGAGGCGGCGAGCCAGTGGTCGAACGGGTCGCGGATGGCGTTCTCGACGATGCGCGTGGCTTCCGGCGTCGACAGCCGGTCCTTGGTCTGGCCGACGAACTCCGGCTCGCGCACGAACACCGACAGGAACGCGCCGGCCGATGTCATCACGTCGTCGGCGGTCACGATCGCCGCGCGCTTGTTGCCGGCGAGCTCGGCGTAGGCCTTGAGGCTGCGGGTGAGCGCGTTGCGGAGGCCGGCCTCGTGGGTGCCGCCGTCGCCGGTCGGGATGGTGTTGCAGTAGGAGCGGATGAAGCCGTCGCCGGGATACCAGGCGACCGCCCATTCGACCGCGCCGTGGCCGGTGGCCTTGTCGGTCTTGCCGGCGAAGATGGGCGCGATCGTCTTCTCGGCGCCAAGCTCGGCAGCGAGGTATTCGGACAGGCCGCCGGGGAAATGGAACTCGGCCTTCTCCGGCACGTCCGTGCCTTTGGTGAGCTCCGGCGCGCACGACCAGAGGATCTTCACGCCGCCGAAGAGGTACGCCTTGGCGCGCGACATCCTGAACAGGCGGTCCGGGTTGAAGGTGGCGCCCTTGAAGATCTGCGGGTCGGGCTTGAAACGGATCTTCGTGCCGCGGCGGTTGTGGACCTCGCCGAGCGTCTTCAGCTTCTCCACTGGCAGGCCGCGAGCGAAGCGCTGGCGGTAGAGCTTGCGGCCGAGTGCCACCTCGACTTCGAGCGATTCGGACAGCGCGTTGACGACCGAGACGCCGACGCCGTGAAGGCCGCCGGAGGTATCGTAGACCTTGGAGTTGAACTTCCCGCCCGAGTGCAGCATCGTCATGATGACTTCGAGCGCCGACTTCGTCTTGAACTTCGGGTGCGGATCGACCGGGATGCCGCGGCCGTTGTCGGTGACGGTGACGAAGCCGTCGGCGCCGAGCTCCACCTCGATCCACGTCGCGTGTCCGGCGACCGCCTCGTCCATGGCGTTGTCGATCACCTCGGCGAACAGATGGTGCAGGCCCTTCTCGTCGGTGCCGCCGATATACATGCCCGGGCGGCGGCGGACCGGCTCCAGCCCCTCCAGTACCTCGATGTCGGCGGCAGAATAGCCGCCGCTGTCACCGACCGCGCGCTTCATGCGCGGCTCCGCGGCGCGCTCGCTGCGGGCGGCGCGCGCCACCGCCTTCAGGTCGCCGACCTTCTTGTCGAGGGCGGCGAACAGGTCGTCGGTCTTGGACGACTTTTTCGGCGCGCGGCTCGAAGCGGGCAGAGGGCGGCTAGGTTTTGACTTGGGCTTTTTTGAAGGCATTCGCTTTCGGAACGGTCAGGGTAGGCTCGAATCGTGACCGGCAGTCTGACACGGCCGGGCTGGGTGGGGGAGCGGATAGCCGCAATCGAACGATCGCTCAACTGTGCCCGGCGGGCCGGAATGGTTGCCACTCCGATGGTGATACGATGAATCTCGCTTTTGCTTCTTTCAGCGCCGCCGATTTCGCTGAATATAGAGCGTGGTTCGGCGATACAGAGACCTCCCGGCGGTTG
>CAZXKZ010000224.1:0-2823 GCA_964641825.1 uncultured Bauldia sp. | reverse complement strand
GGACACCTGCCGCATGACCTTCCACGCCGACCGTCATGCCCGCATCGTCATCATCGGCGGCGGCGCCGTCGGCTGCTCGGTCGCCTGGCATCTCGCCGGCAAGGGCGAACGCGACGTGCTGCTCCTGGAGAAGGCGCAGCTTACCCATGGGTCGACGTGGCACGCCGCCGGCCTCGTCGGCCAGCTTCGCGGCAAGCTCAATCTCACCCGGCTGATGCAGAACTCGGTCGCGGTCTTCGACCGGCTGGAGAAGGAAACCGGGCAGGCGATCGACTGGAAGAAGGTCGGCTCGCTCCGCCTCGCGTCCTCGCAGGACCGCTGGTCGGAGATCCGCCGCTCCATGACCCATGCACGGAACTTCGGCTTCGAGGTCCACAGCCTGTCGCCGCAAGAGGCGTCGGCGCGCTTTCCCTTCATCGAACCGGACGGCGTCGTCGGCGCGGCGTATATCCCCACCGACGGCTACATCGATCCCTACGCGCTGACGCAGGCCTATGCCGCCGGCGCACGCAAGGGCGGCGTCAGGATCGAGGAAGGCGTGACGGTTACCGGCATCGTGCGCGAAGGCCTGCGCGTCGTCGGCGTCGTCACCGACAAGGGCACGATCGGTTGCGAGATTCTGGTGAACTGCGCCGGCATCTGGGCCAAGCGCATCGCCGAGATGGCCGGCGTCGCGCTCGCGGCGGGCGTGGTCGAGCATCAGTACTTCGTCACCGAGCGCTCGCTCACCCTCGATCCCGGCCTCACCACGCTCCGCGACCCGGACAAGAATTTCTACCTGAAGCCGGACGTTGCCTCCTTCGCCATAGGCGGGTGGGAGGACGGCACCAAGGGCTGCTGGCGCGGCAGGCCACCGTTCGATTTCGGACGCACGCTTTTCCCGGCCGACATGGACCGGCTGGCGCTCTTCGCGCTGCCGGCGGCGGAGCGCCTGCCAGTGTTGAACGACCTCGGCATCCAGACGGTCATAAACGGCCCGATCCCGGTATCGGCGGACGGCGAGCCGATCATGGGGCTGGCGCCGGAGCTCGACAACTTCTTCGTCGCCTGCGGCTTCACCGCCGGCATCGCCGCTTCCGGAGGGGCCGGCGAGGCGATGGCGAACTGGATCGTCGAAGGCGATCCCGGCATGGACCTCTGGCAGTTCGACGTGCGCCGCTTCGGGCCGCCGCAGGCCGAGGCCCACTGGCTGGAGGAGCGCGCCATCGAGGCCTATGGCGCCTACTACAAGATCCACTGGCCGAACGAGGAGATGCACGCGGCGCGCAACCAGCGCCAGAGCCCGGTGCACGACCGTCTCGATGCCGCCGGCGCGGTGTTCGGGTCGAAGTTCGGCTGGGAGCGGCCCAACTGGTTCGCGCCGGCGGGCATCGAGCGGACCGACCGGCCGAGCTTCGAGCGCGAACCCAACTGGTTCGGCTATGTCGGCGCCGAGCACCGGGCGATCCGCGAGCGCGTCGCGATCATCGACCAGACTTCGTTCGCCAAGTTCGAGGTGGCGGGGCCGGGAGCCGCCGCGTTCCTGCAGCGCGTCGCGGCCAACGACGTCAGCGAGATCGGCGCGTGCGTCTACACCCAGCTCTGCAACGAGAAGGGCGGCATCGAGGCGGACCTGACGCTGATGCGCCTTTCCGGCGACCTGTTCTACGGCGTCACCGGCTCCGGCTTCGGCGTTCGCGACATGGGCTGGCTCGCCCGCCACCTGCCGCGCGACGGCTCCGTGACAATGCGTGAGGTCACCAACGCCTGGGCGGTGCTCAACGTCGTCGGTCCAAGGGCGCGCGACGTTCTCCAGCCGCTGACCGACGATGACCTGTCGAGCGCGGCATTCCCGTACCTGTCAGTGCGCGAGATCGAGCTTGGCTTCGCCAGGGTCCGCGCTGCGCGCGTCGGCTATGTCGGCGAGCTCGGCTGGGAGCTGCATGTGCCGGTCGAGTACGCGCGCCCGCTCTACGATGCGATCTGGCGTTCCGGCGAGGCGTACGGCATCGCCAACGCCGGCTACCGCGCCATCGATTCCTGCCGCATGGAGAAGGGTTACCTCTACTGGTCGGCGGACATTTCGCCGGAAACCAATCCCTACGAGGCAGGCCTCGGCTTCGCGGTGAAGCCCGACAAGGGCGATTTCATTGGGCGCGGCGCGCTGGCGAAGATCAAGGCGGCCGGCCCGCGCCGGAAGCTGGTGTCGTTCAGCGTCGAGGGCTTCGCGCCGTTCCACGGCGGCGAGACCGTCCTCCATAACGGCAAGGTCGTGGGCTCCACCACCAGCGCCGGCTTTGGCCATACACTCCACCGCACGATCGCGTTCGGCTACGTGCCTGCCGATCTCGCCGGCCAGACCGATTTCGAGATCGCCGCCTTCGGCAAGCCCTATGCGGCGACGCGAGGACCACGCTGTCTCTACGATCCGAAGAACGAGCGGCTGAAGGCATGAGCGACGATTCGGAGGATGTCGCGGTTGCCCGCGCGCTCGCCGCGGACCTCGATCTGTTCGGGGATGCCGCGACGGTGCCGGTGGTCCGGCTCGGCGGGCTGACCAACCGCGTCTATCGCGTCGGCGAGGGTGCGGATGCGGTCTGCCTGCGCATTCCCGGCAAGGGGACCGAGGAATACATCGACCGTCGCGTCGAGGGCATTGCGGCGCGGGCCGCGGCGGCGGCTGGCGTCTCGCCCGAGGTGATCCACGCCGATCCGGCCACTGGCATCATGGTAACGCGTTTCGTGCCGCAAGCCGTCACCATGACGCCCGACCTGTTCGCGTCGCGACCAGGCGCGGCAGCCCGCGCCGGCCGAGCCTTCCGGCAGCTCCACGACAGCGGCGCG
>CAZXKZ010000223.1:0-2842 GCA_964641825.1 uncultured Bauldia sp. | reverse complement strand
GCACCGAGTTTCGTCAGCCCGGACCACGCCTGCGCGTCCATCACACTCGCCGGGCCGAAGGCGGCGAGGTAGCGCAGCACGATCGCCTCCGGCGACGGCCTGGCCAACCGCTTCCGCAGCCACCGCTCCGCGGTGGTGACACGCGGCAGCCCGCCCTCGCCCCACAGCCCGCGCGGCGGCACCTGCACCAGCGGCGCCGAATAGTGGAAGGCGTGCGACAGCGACGTTGCGTTGAAGCCGGGAAACTCCGCCGCCAGGATCGGGCGAAGCTCGGCGAGCGTCAGCGGCTTCTTCTCCACCGCCGCACGTCCCGCCGCTATCAGCGCCTCCATGTCGACGCCGCGCGTGTCCTTGCCGAACGATGTGGCGACCAGCGTGCGCGTCAGCACGGGCTGCACCCACGGGCGAAGCATCAGCCCGTCGCGCGCCGAGAGCAGGTGGAGCGTGCCGCGCATCGCCGCCATGCGCACCGCCGTCCGGTTCGCGATCAGCGCCGACAGCGCCTGCGGATCGAAATCGCTGAGCCGCGACCACAGCCCGAAGTACGGGTCGGTCGGCACCTGCGCCTGCATGCCGACCAGATGCTCGACCGCCACCAGCGGTTCCAGTGCCGCCCGTTCGAGCAGCATCTGGCGCGCGAGCAGCGCGCGGTTGAGCGCGCGCGGGGAGACGACCGCCTTCGCCCGCCTGGCCATGGTCTCTCCCCGCTCATCCCGACCGCGTGCGGCGCCATCTCGTGTCATCAGCAGGGCATTACTCCCGCCGTGGCATCTCCGCTTCCATCGCCTTCCGCCATTCCTTCACCAGCACCGCGCGCCGGCGGGGATAGCGTTCGCCCGTCGGTGTCAGCGTGCCGATGCGGTCCGTACGGAAATGGCGGAAGCCCTCGCGGAGTTCGCACCATGCGGCGACCGTCTCGTGCCCCTCGTAGAAGGCAAGGCCGATCGGCCAGATCGTCCGTTCGCTCGCCTTGCCGCCGCCGTCGACATAGGCGAGTTCGAGCTTATGCTCGCGGCGGATCGCCTCGCGGATCGGCTTGAGGTCGACGCTGGCTTTCGGCTGGTTCCAGTTGCGTGCCGCCCACAGTCCCGTCTCCGCCATCACGTCGCGGAGGTCCTTCGGCGCGGCCGAGGCGATCTTGGCGAGTGCGTTCCGCGCCGCGTCGGCAAGCGCGCTGTCGGATTGCCGTTCCACCCAGCGCGCGCCGAGCACCAGCGCCTCGATCTCGTCCTCGTCGAACATCAGCGGCGGCAGGAAGAACCCTCCACGCAACAGGTAGCCGAGCCCCGCCTCGCCATCGATCGGCGCACCGAGGCCGACCAGCGACTGCACGTCGCGATAGATGGTGCGGACCGATACCGACAGTTCGTCGGCAAGCGCAGCCGCGGTCACCGGCCGACGATGACGGCGGAGCGCGTCCATAAGTGTCAGCAGTCGTTGCGTGCGGCCCACGGGCGCCAGTCCCCTGCGCCAGCGACGTCGCGCCGGCCCGGGCCGCATTCTAGCGCGGCCGCCCGCTCATTCGGACGGGAATTCTGTCAGCGGCGTCTGGAGCCGCGCGGCCAGGAATCAGCCTTTAGACGAGGCCGAGTACGACCGCGACGACAAACAGCAGGGCTGCGGCGGTAGTGATGACGCCGAGGCGTTGCAGTGCCAAGGTTCGCATTGGCTGACCTCTCGTGACCGCCTGGATACTGCCGCCCGGCGGCCCTCCGGGGGAGCAACAAACATCCAAATATAACGGCAAGGCCGCAAACCGGTTCCCCGCCGGCCGCTTGTCCCCAGACTCTCCGGCATTTTCATCTTCCATCTGCGGTCATTGACCCAAGTCAAAGGCCGAATGCTGCAGCGCCCCTAAAAGATGGAATCGTTCCATGCCGGTGCCTTCGCTGGCAGGATTTCGACAACAGGGGGCCTGACCGGTGCCGCTCCTCGCAGTCTTCGGCGCAGTGGCGTTCGTGGCGGTTGTCCTGACCGCGTTCGCACAGGATGCGCTTTTCGCCTTTCACATGGGATTGGTCGCGGTCATCGCGTTCGGGGCGGCGATCTGGCGCCTCCGAACGATCGACTTCTCCGATGTCGCGGCGGCTCCGCTCCAACCCGACCGCAGCGGCTACATGGACGACGTTATCCGCGCCGGTGTCATCGCCACCGTGTTCTGGGGCGTGGTCGGCTTCCTGGTCGGCGTGGTCATCGCACTCCAGCTTGCCTACCCGGCGCTCAATCTCGACCTGCCGTGGACGACCTTCGGCCGGCTCCGTCCGCTCCACACATCGGCGGTCATTTTCGCCTTCGGCGGCAATGCGCTCATCGCCACCTCGTTCTATGTCGTCCAGCGCACTACCGGCGCGCGGCTATGGGGCGGCAACCTCTCGTGGTTCGTGTTCTGGGGCTACCAGATCTTCATCGTGCTCGCCGCCACCGGCTATCTCCTCGGCGGCACCCAGTCGCGGGAATACGCCGAGCCCGAGTGGTACGTCGACCTGTGGCTGACGGCGGTGTGGGTCGCCTACCTCGCAGTGTTCCTCGGCACGCTGGTGAAGCGCAAGGAACCGCACATCTACGTCGCCAACTGGTTCTACCTCGCCTTCATCGTGACGATCGCGATGCTGCACGTGGTCAACAATCTGGCGATCCCCGTCTCTCCGCTCAGCTCCAAGAGCTACTCCGCCTTCGCCGGCGTCCAGGATGCCCTCGTCCAGTGGTGGTACGGCCACAACGCCGTCGGCTTCTTCCTCACCGCCGGCTTCCTCGGCATGATGTACTACTTCGTGCCCAAGCAGGCGGGCCGGCCGATCTACTCCTACCGGCTGTCGATCGTTCACTTCTGGTCGCTGATCTT
>CAZXKZ010000222.1:0-2901 GCA_964641825.1 uncultured Bauldia sp. | reverse complement strand
GAGGCGCGCTTCTTCCGGCAGGGCACGGTTGCCGCCCGCCTGATCCCGATGCCGAACCTCTTCAACCTCGGCACCGCCAGCCGCAACGCCGCCTACCTCGACGGCGTGAAGTAGAGGAAGTTGACCGGGCGCGAGGCGATCCGGCTGCCGTCTGCGAGTTGCAGCACGAGGCGGAAATCGTGGCTGGAACTCTTCGGCGCCTCGATGAAGATGCGCCAGCGGGCGGTCTCGCCCGGCGCCACGGAGTCGTCGAGGGCCATGTCGATGCGGTAGTCGCGCCGGTCGAGGTCGAACACGAAGGTGTCGGCCTGCAGGTCCTCCGGATAGCCGCCCTCGCCGCATTCCGCCTGGTAGCGGATCGTGGCGAGGCTGAGCCATGTGGCAAACGGCGACTGGCGCGTGTGAACGCTGCCGTCGACGTCCTGCCAGTCGTAAGTGAGCGTGCCCTTCACATCGGCACCGATCCAGATGTCGCGCACCGAGATGAAAGGCGCGAGCTCGCCGAACGCGCCGCTGGCGCGTGCTTCCTGAAGGCAGATTTCCGCCGGGTCGGCGCCGCCCTCACCAGAATCGTAGAAGCCGCCCGGCTCGACGGAGCATTCCACCTGCGTGGTGCTGAGATAGCCGGTGTCGACATCGAACTGCGGCAGGTCGTCGGCAAGGTCGACCAGCGAAACCTCCCCGACGTCACCCACCGCCTTTTCGACCGGTGCCGTCTCGCCAGCGTCGCCGGTGAAGGCCACGCTGACACTGGCGTTCGTCGCGGGCGACCAGCCGTAGTTCTCGAGATTGAACCGCGGAAGGAACGCCACGTGGTCGGGATCGCAGTATGCGCCACCCTCGGTGATGAGCTGAATGGCCGGATCAAGCTCGCTGCGGCTCGCGGCGACCTCGAGGTAGGCGCCAACGATACGCGCGCTGTCCGGTGTGTCGTTCTGAACCTCGAAGATGATCGGCACCGGCTCGTAGCGGTTGCGCGCGCCGAGGAACGAGCCGCCGTAGTTCTCGTAGTCGAACATCTCGTCGTCGGTGAGCTGAAGCTCGCCGTCGCCGCGCCAGACGCTCATCATGCGCTCGTCGCCGGGATAGATGTTGAGTGCGTCGCCGTTCCCTTCCGCCACGTACGGCAGGCGGATGACCGGATCGTCCATGCCGAGCTCGCGCTGGTCGACGATGAGGCCGACGCGCAGGCCGTCGATCTCGTCATACTGGACGGGAAAGATGGAGGCGCGCGTGCCCGCCTCCGAGACGATGGCGCGCGTGCCGGCCACTTCCGCCCCGCCGTGCCACACCGCGCTGTAGGCAAGGCCGTCGGGCCGGGCGACCAGCCCCTCGCCCTGACGCACGCCGTCGACGAAGGCACCGCGGTAGATCAGGCCGGTCGCGTCGATGTACTCGCCGGCGCCATGCAGGCGGCCGGCGCGGAACCCGCCAACGTACTGGTCGCCATTGGCGAGCGACAGGCGCCCCTCGCCGTCCATGAGTCCGTTCCGCCACACGCCTCTGTACGTGACGCCCGAAACATGGGCGTAGATGCCGAAGCCCTCGGCGCGGCCGTCGCGCAGCATGCCGCGGTACTCGGCAACCGCCGCGGACCGGTCGTAGGACGCGGAGCCGGGCGCGCGCCAGACCATCAACCCGCTGCCGTCGATCCTGCCGGACATCTCGGCGGTGACTACATCGGGCGTCCACACGAACTCGAGGCCGGCGGAGGCGAGCGGGTCCCAGAAGGCGATGCTGCGGCGGACGAGCTCCTGGGCGCGCGCATCCCAGACGAGCTGCGTGCGCGTGCGCCATGCGCCCTCTACCATTCCCGGTAGCGTAACGGCGGTGGCCGTGGCGGCCGGTAGCTCGAAACGGTCAACCGTGGCGGCGAAGGCGCCCGGCGCGGTACCCGCAAATGCGACAGCAAGCAGCGCCGCCCAGCGCCCGAGCATTCCCGGCATTGCTAACCCCCCTCAGCGACAATCCCCAGTCCGGCCGCGCGCGCCCGCCAGCCTGCAGGATCGAGAGCCAGAACCTCAACCGTACCCGAAACCGTGGGAATCGCCAGCCGGTCGTTGCCGACCCACGCCAGCCATGCCGCGCGACGGGCGCCGGAAGCGGCGATGCCTGCCTCCGAGCGGTCGGGAACGGCGCCGACCGAAAAAACCAGTGCCGGCTCCGCGCCCGCAACGTCCCAGAGGTACAGCTTGCCGTCGCCGCTGACGGCCGCGAGACGCGCGCCGTCGGGCGAGAAGGCAACGACGTTGGTGCCGGCCGCCTCGACCGAAACGCGGCGCGGCTCGGAGGCGCCGGTGGTGTCGTAGATGACGATGGCGTTGTCGGCGCGGGTGACGGCGACCCAGCGCCCGTCCGGGCTGAAGGTGAGGCTCGCGCCGCCCTTCGCATCGGCGCCGGC
Source organism: uncultured Bauldia sp. (assembly GCA_964641825.1). Taxonomy (GTDB): domain Bacteria; phylum Pseudomonadota; class Alphaproteobacteria; order Rhizobiales; family Kaistiaceae; genus DASZQY01. The sequence continues at coordinate 500 of CAZXKZ010000222.1, read as the reverse complement.
GGCCTCGGCCGTCACCAGTTCCACCGGCGTCGCGGGGTCCGCGAGGTTCCAGACGCGGAGCGCGCCGTCGGTGGTGCTGATAAAGACGCGCTCGCCATCCGGATGGCCGGCGATCCCCCATATCTCCATGGGCCCGACGAGCGGGCCGAGGAAGCTCGGCGGCAGCGCCGCGTTCGCCGGGATGATCGCGACGCGCCCGTCGCGAAGCGGAGCCGCTGCCGATTCGCCCACGAACGCGACGCGGTTGAACACGGCACCGCGCGCGATCCGCTCAGCGCGAACCAGCGCACCGTCCGGCGCGAAGATGGCGATGGCTTCGCCATCGTAGGCAGCCGCGAGAAAACCGTCGTTGCTCCACGCCAGTGACGTGGCCGCCGCGCGGACACCATCGGGCGGCGCGATGCGGCGCGGCTCGGTCGAGTCTCCCGTCCATATCCAGATGCCGCCGCTGGCGTCGCCGGCCACGATAGCGCCGCCATCCGCCGAAGCCGCGACCGAAC
>CAZXKZ010000221.1:0-2973 GCA_964641825.1 uncultured Bauldia sp. | reverse complement strand
GGCTACGTCACCGGCTACCGGGGCTCGCCGCTCGCCGGCTTCGACCGCGAGATGGCGCGCGCGCGCAAGTTCCTCGAGGCCCACCACATCGTCTTCCGGCCTGGCGTGAACGAGGACCTAGCCGCCACTGCGGTGTGGGGGACGCAGCAGACGTCGCTCTATCCGGGTGCGCGCTACGACGGCGTCTTCAGCATGTGGTACGGCAAGGGGCCGGGCGTCGACCGCACCATGGACGTCATCCGGCACGCCAACGCCGCCGGCACCGACCGCAACGGCGGCGTGCTGCTCCTGGTCGGTGACGATCACGGCGCGGTATCGTCGACCCTGCTGCACCAGAGCGAGCACAACCTCATCTCGGCGATGGTGCCGATGCTCGCACCGGCCGGTGCCGGCGAGTACATCGACTTCGGCCTCCTCGGCTGGGCCATGAGCCGCTTCTCCGGCGCCTGGGTCGGCTTCAAGTGCCAGACGGAAATCGTCGAGTGCACGGCAACCGTCGATATCCCGGCCGACGGCCCCGGCATCGTCACCCCCGCGTTCACATCGCCGGGCGATGGCTTGTCGCTGCGCTGGCCGGACGGTCCGCATGCGATGGAACGGCGTCTCGTCGAAAAGATGCTGGCGGTTCACGCCTTCGCACGGGTCAACCCGATCGACCGTACTATCGGCAGCCGGGGCAAGGCGCGGCTCGGCATCATCGCGCCGGGAAAATCGTGGCTGGACCTCCGGGCCGCGCTTGCCGCCCTTTGCATCGACGAAGAGCGCGCGGCAGCGCTCGGCATCAGGCTCCGCAAGATCGGGCTCGTGTGGCCGCTGGAGCCGGAAGGCCTCCTCGCCTTCGCCGACAGGCTCGATGAAATTCTCGTCGTCGAGGAAAAGCGGCCGGTGATCGAGGATCAGATCAAGTCGCTGCTGTTCAACCTGCCCGGCGACCGGCGCCCGCGTGTCTTGGGCAAGACCGACGAGCGTGGCGCGCCCCTCCTGCCGGCGACCGGTGAGCTCGCGCCGCTCACGGTCGCACGCACCATCCTCTCGCGGCTGGAGACGCGCGACGAAAGCCTGGACACGGCAGCGCGGCGGCTCGACGCGATCGTCGCTCGTGCACCGGGAGAGACGGCGGCGCCGGTGCGGGAGCCCTACTTCTGTTCCGGCTGTCCGCACGCGATCTCGACCGCCGTCCCGAAAGGCAGCCGCGCCTCCACCGGTATCGGCTGCCACATGATGGTCATCGGGCTGGAACGCGATACGTCCACCTTTACGCAGATGGGCGGAGAAGGCGGAACGTGGATCGGGCTGTCGCCCTTCGTCGACGAGAAGCACATCTTCATCAACATGGGCGACGGGACCTACTTCCATTCCGGCCTGCTCGCGATACGGGCTGCGATCGCCGCCAAGGTCAATGCCACCTACAAGATCCTGTTCAACGACGCCGTCGCGATGACCGGCGGCCAGCGACACGACGGAGAGGTCACCGTGCCCGGTATCGTCGCGCAGATGCTGGCCGAGGGCGCGAGTCGCGTCGCCGTCGTGTCGGAAAATCCCGACACGCTCCGCGGCCGGCTGCCCGCATCGGTATCGTTGGGTCATCGCGATGACCTCGACGCGGTGCAGCGCGCGCTGCGCGAGGTCGAAGGCGTCTCGGTCCTTGTCTACGACCAGATGTGCGCGGCCGAGAAGCGCCGCCGCCGCAAGCGCGGCACCTACCCCCAGTCGCCCCGCCGCGCCTTCATCAACGAGCTTGTCTGCGAGGGCTGCGGCGATTGCTCCGCCGTCTCCAATTGCATCTCGGTCGAGCCGAAGGAGACCGCGTTCGGCCGCAAGCGGATGATCAACCAGTCGAGCTGCAACACCGACCTGTCGTGCATCAAGGGCTTCTGCCCGAGCTTCGTGACGGTCGAGGGCGCGCGCATCCGCCGGCCGGAGAAGACCGTCGCCAACGTCGATACGGGCGGCCTGCCGCAGCCGGAGTTCCCTTCGGTCGAACAACCGTACAGCATCCTGCTCGCCGGCATCGGTGGAACCGGCGTCGTCACCGTGAGCGCCATCCTCGCAGAAGCCGCCCATCTCGACGGCTTGGGCGTGTTGGCCATGGACCAGACCGGGCTTGCCCAGAAGAACGGCGCCGTCTCGTCCCATATCCGGCTCGCCAGGCGGCCCGAAACGCTCAGCGCACCGCGCATCGGCCCGGGCGAGGCGGATCTGCTGCTCGGCTTCGACATGGTGGTGGCGGCTTCCCCTTCTTCGCTGTCGACGGTCGCGCGCGATCGCACCTGGGTCGTCCTCGACGACCATTTCGCGCCCACCGCCTCGTTCGTTCAGAACACCGTCGCCGACCTTCGCCGCGAGGCGACGCTGCGGCAGATCAGGCAGTCCACGCGCGACGGCGCGCTCACGCTTGTGCCGGCGATCAGGCTCAGCAATGCACTCCTCGGCGAGACGATCGCTGCCAATATGCTGCTGCTCGGGGCCGCATGGCAGCGCGGGCTGGTGCCGATCAGTCTCGCTTCCATCGAGGCGGCGATCCAGCTGAACGGCACCGGCGCTGCGGCGAACCTTGCCGCATTTGCCTGGGGGCGGACCTTCGCCCACGACCCGTCCGCTGTGCCGGGTACGAACCGGAGCGAAGCTACCGAAGCGCAGCAGCCGGAGACGCTGGACGAAGCGGTTGCGCGGCGGTCGGAGTTCCTCACCGGCTACCAGGACGCCGGCTACGCGCAACGGTATCGCGCGCTTGTCGAGAAAGCGCATGCCGCCGAGGAGCGAATCCCCGGCGCCGAAGGGTTCGCCATGGCCGTCGCGGTCGGAGCGTTCAAGCTGATGGCCTACAAGGACGAGTACGAGGTCGCGCGGCTCCATCGCGACAGATCGTTCCGTCAGAACCTCGCCGCACAGTTCGAGGACGGCTTCAGGTTGAAGTACCATCTGGCGCCGCCGCTGATCTCACGCATGGACCATCGTACCGGCCGCCCGGCG
>CAZXKZ010000220.1:0-2991 GCA_964641825.1 uncultured Bauldia sp. | reverse complement strand
GAGGCGGTCGGTGAGCCCGCGCACCTGGCCGGTGACCTCGCCCTGCGCCCGGCGCAGTTCGGCAAGCCCGCTCTCGATCTCGCCGGCCCGTCCGGTTTCAGCGGCCTCCGCCCGGCGCACGGCCCGCCGCCACCCGGAGAGCGCCACCACCCAGAGAAGCAGGAGGAGAAGGGCGCCACCGCCGAGAAGCACCTCGCGGAGCGTGAAGATATAAGGCCCGAAACTCAGGAAAGCGCTGGTCATCCGGCCAATCTAGCCTGATTCTGGTCCGTAGTACAAAACGGGAACAAAATCAGCGGCTTACTCGCCGTTTTCGGCGGGCTTCCTGTGCTTCGGCCGCCGCTTGTAGAGGCCCTCCGCCTTGACCACGCGCGGACGGAACGTCGCACCGGCAAGCGCACGAGCGAGCGGGTTCCGCCGCAGCTTCTTCGGGGCCTTGCGCTTCAGTCTTTTGGCCATCTGCCCGCCGTTTTCTGCATGGTCCGGAGCGTTGACCCGAGGGTACGGCTCCCATATCTGAGGCGCGTGCCGAAACTCGATATCATCACTCTCCCCGACCGCAAGCTCCGCACCAAGAGCGCTCCCGTCGAACGGGTCGACGACGAAGTGCGGAAGCTCATGGATGCGATGCTGGAGACCATGTACGCCGCGCCGGGCATCGGGCTCGCCGCGGTGCAGGTGAACGTGCCGCGGCGCATCGTCACTATCGACGTCGCCCAGCGCGAGGACGAGAACGCCAAGCCCGATCCACTGTTCCTCATCAACCCGGAGATCCTCTGGTCCTCGGATGATGTCCAGACGGCGGAGGAGGGCTGCCTGTCGATCCCGGAATACTTCGCGGAGGTCGAGCGTCCGGCCTCCGTCCGCGTGGCCTACGTCGACCGTGACGGCAAGCAGCAGGAAATGACGGCGGAAGGGGTTCTCGCCGTCTGCCTGCAGCACGAGATCGACCATCTCGATGGCAAGCTGTTCATCGACTACCTGTCCAAGCTGAAGCGCGACATGGTGATCAAGAAGTTCACCAAGCAGGCCAAGCTCGGCGCAAAGCCCACAGCCCTCTAGAATCAGCAGAAATCGGACCGGAAATGGGTCAGTAAGCCTGACCCGGTGGGAACCTTTGATTTCGTCGTGCATTGACGGCACGCTGGGACGCCGCGGCCGCTCGGATTTGCCGCGACGGTTGAAGCAGGAAATCGGAGGGTTTGCGTATGAAAGAGATTGCTCTTGCTCTGGCACTCTGTGGGTCGGTCGCCGTTGCCGGGTGCACGACCACGGAAGGCGCGGTCGGGGGCGCTCTTGCGGGCGCGGCCATCGGCGGCGTGGCGACGAACTCGGTTCCAGGCGCCATCATCGGCGCCGGTATCGGCGCATTGGCTGGTGCGGTTCTGGTCGAACGGCACAACAACGGCTGGTGCACCTACCGTTACAACGGACAGCTTTACCGCGACCGCTGCTAGATCGGGCAGCGCGACGCACAAGAGCAGGGCCTGCTGGCGTTCCTCCCCGCGCCGCAGCGCCCTGCTTGCTGTTCGCAAGGGCCGGCGCTATGCCGCGCCCTGAATGTCGCTCCGCCTCGCCTTTTTCGGGACTCCCCGTTTCGCCGTCCCGACGCTCATCGAGATCGTCGGTCACGGCTACGACGTGGCGGCCGTCTACACCCAGCCGCCGCGCCCGGCCGGCCGCGGCATGGCCGAGCGGCGGTCGCCGGTCCACGATACCGCCGCCGGCTTCGGCATTCCGGTCCATACGCCCCCGACACTGAAGACCGCCGAGGAAGCCGACCGCTTCGCCGATCTCGCCGTCGACGCCGCGGTGGTCGTGGCGTACGGTCTGATCCTGCCGAGGGCCTTTCTCGAAACACCGCGGCACGGCTGTCTCAATCTTCACGCATCCCTGCTGCCACGATGGCGCGGCGCCGCGCCGGTCGCCCGCGCGATCATGGCCGGCGATACCGAAACCGGCGTCATGGTGATGCGGATGGAGGCGGGGCTCGACACAGGACCTGTCGCCATGAGCGAGCGCGTGCCGATCGGCGCCGATACGACCGCCGGCGAGCTTGCCGAACGGCTGGCCACCCTCGGCGCCGACCTGATGGTGCGCGCCTTGGGCGCGCTTTCGCGCGGGCAGCTCAATGCGGTGCCGCAGGCCGCAACCGGCGTCACCTATGCGAAGAAGATCGAGAAATCCGAGACGCGCATCGACTGGTTGCGTCCAGCCGCCGACGTGCACAACCATATCCGCGGCCTGTCGCCCGAGCCGGGCGCGTGGTTCGAGGCCGACACTGGAAAAGGCCCTGAGCGCATCCGCGCGCTTCGCACCACCCTGGCCGAAGTGGCCGCCGCGCCCGGAACGGTCGTCGACGACAGGCTCACGGTCGCGTGCGGGGAGGGTGGCGTGCGGCTCCTCGAAATCCAGCGCGCCGGCAAGCAGCCGGTGAAGGCGGCGGAGTTCCTGCGCGGGCTGCGCGCGCCGCTGGCTCGGGTTACTTGAAACCAAACTCCCGCTTCATGATCTCGTAGAGCTGCTTTGCACCGGCCTCATTGAGTTGGATTGTTTGACTCTTCTTGCCCGGTATTTCGCGCCCCGGTCGACCGTAAGTATCAATCTGGAGAAGAACTCTGTCGTCCCGTCCAAAGACCGAATAGGTAGCTTCAACGGGATCATGCAGAGAATTTCGCTCCATCGGTAGATTTCTAAGATGTGTGACGAGTGCCATTTGGTAACGGTCCTCCCAGGTGGATTAGAATAGCACAATGGCGCGCTTCAAGCTCACCATCGAGTACGACGGCGGTCCGTTCGTGGGCTGGCAACGGCAGGAGAACGGCCGTTCGGTCCAGCAGGCGATCGAGGAGGCCGTGAGGGCGTTCGCGCGCGAGACGGTGGTGGTCAAAGGGGCCGGCCGGACGGATTCGGGCGTCCATGCACTGGGGCAGGTCGCCCACATCGACCTATCGGCCGACTGGAAGGTGGACACCGTGCGCGACGCCATCA
>CAZXKZ010000219.1:0-3035 GCA_964641825.1 uncultured Bauldia sp. | reverse complement strand
ACAGCCTCGCCGAGAACATCCAGCGCGCGCCGCTGCATCCGCTCGACCAGTTCCGCGCGTTTTTAACGCTGCGCGAGAAGGGCAAGTCCGAGGAGGAGATCGCGGCCGCCTTCTTCGTGTCGGTCGCAGTGGTGCGGCAGCGGCTGCGGCTCGCCGCGGTGTCGCCCAAGCTGCTCGACGTCTATGCCGAGGACGGCATGACGCTCGATCAGCTCATGTCGTTCACGGTCAATCCTGACCATGCGCGCCAGGAGCAGGTGTGGGAGGCCTTGCAACGATCCTATACCAAGGAGCCGCACCAGATCCGCCGCATGCTCACCGAAAGGGCGGTGCGCGCCTCGGACAAGCGGGCCCAGTTCGTCGGAATAGAAGCCTACGAGCGAGCAGGCGGGGTCATCCTCCGCGACTTGTTCAACTCCGACGATGGCGGCTGGTTGCAGGATCCCGCTCTGCTCGACCAGCTTGTCGCGGAGAACCTCGTCCGCGAAGCCGACGCGATCCGCGCCGAGGGCTGGAAGTGGGTCGAGGTCGCGCCCGACTTCCCTTATGGCCACACCTACGATCTGCGCCGCCTGCTCGGGGAGCAGCGTCCTCTCACCGACGAAGAGACTGCCGCTCGTGACTCCCTCCGGGCCGAGTCCGACCGTCTTGAAGATACTTACGCCGACGCGAACGAGATACCGGAGGAAGTCGACCAGCGCCTCTCCGAAATCGAGACCGCGCTCGCTGCGTTCGAAGAGCGGCCCATAGTCTATGACCCAGCCGACATCGGCCGCGCCGGCGCGTTCGTCAGCATCGACGGTTCGGGGGCCTTGCGGACCGAGCGCGGTTATGTCCGGCCCGAGGACGAGCCGCCGGTCACGTCCGACGACGGCACGGTTGATGGCGAGACGGACGAGACTGGGGCCGGCACGGGAACCGACCCGGATAACGACTCTGCAGTGGGTGGAGCGTCCGAACAGGAGGAGCCGCCCGAAGAGGACGAGGGCGTGCGGCCGATCCCCGACCGGCTGGTCACCGAGCTCACCGCCCACCGCACGCTGGCGCTGCGCGATGCGCTTGCGAACGATCCGGACACAGCCTTCCTCGCGGCGCTGCACGTGCTGTGCCTGAAATTGTTCTATCGGTACGCGCTCGACTCCTGTCTCGAGATCGAGCCGAAGAACGCGATGTTCGGCGCGCAAGCCCCCGGCCTCGCCGACGCGGCCTGTGCGAAGGCGATCGACGCCCGGCACGCCGCCTGGGCGGCGCAGCTCCCCAAGGAGCCGGGCGCCGTGTGGGACGTGCTCACGGCGTTCGACCACGACAGCCGCCAGGGCCTATTCGCGCACTGCGTCGCGCTCACGGTGAACGCCGTGTCGGAACCCTACAATCGACGCCCGAAGGCAATCGCCCACGCCGATCGTATCGCCCAGGCCGTTGCCCTCGACATGGCCGCAATCGGCTGGCGGCCGACGGTCGACAACTATCTCGGCCGCGTCACCAAAGGCCGCATCGTTGAAGCACTCCGCGAAGCCAGAGGCGAATCGGCGGCGGAGCGCGTCCGCTCCTTAAAAAGGCGGAGATGGCCGAGACCGCCGAAGACCTTCTGATCGGCACGAGCTGGCTGCCCGAGCCGCTGCGCACGCCCGGCCAGACTTTCGCGCCCGGCATCGAACCCGCCTCGCTCGCGGACGATGACGCCGACGGACAATCGGCTAAAGACGACGGCGAACCGGCCATGCATGAGTCCGCCTCCGGCGACGAAGCTTCTGACCCGTCGGCTGCGGCCGCGGCGGTCGCGGCGGAATAACAAGATCTCTCCCTCAACTCGGGCTCGCCTCACCGGCGGGCCCTTTTTCCTTGGAGGCAACGATGGCCTATCGCATCGCCGACCTCGCGCGCCGCTTGGCTCACGACGCCGAGGCCGTGTGCCGGCACTATCTCTCCAACGGTCGCCGGTGCGGACGCTATTGGGTCGTGGGCGATCTCGATAATACACGCGGCCGCAGTCTCTATGTCCGACTGCATGGTCCCGATACCGGCAAGGGCGCCGCGGGTAAATGGGCCGACAGCGCCACCGGCCAACACGGCGACCTTCTTGACCTGATCGCCGGCGCGTGCCGCCTCAGCACTGCGCACGAGCTCATCGCCGAGGGCCGCCGCTTTCTGAGCCTGCCGCGGCACGATCCGCCACGGCAAACGCCGGCGTCGACCCGATCGCCCGAAGCGGCACGTCGATTGTTCGCGATGGCGCGGCCGATTCCCGGCACGCTCGCCGAAACCTATCTCCGCCGCCGTGCCATCACTTATCTCGGCAATCTCCCAGCACTGCGCTTCCATTCCCGGTGTTTCTACCGTGCCGATGACCGTGTTTCCCGAGAAACCTGGCCGGCGCTGCTGGCGGCAGTCACCGATCTCAACGGCGTCATCACCGGCGTGCAGCGGACCTGGCTTGCTCGCTGCGGCAGCAGCAAAGCGCCGCTGGCGACGCCGCGCCGGGCCATCGGACAACTGCTCGGGAACGGCGTCCGGTTCGGCGCGGCCCGCGATGCCCTTGGCGCCGGCGAAGGAATCGAAACAATGTTGTCGCTCCGCTGCGCGCTGCCGCGCCTGCCGATGGTCGCGGCGCTGTCCGCCAATCACTTGGCGGCGCTCGCGCTGCCCTCCGGCCTGCGCCGAGTCTACGTCGCCCGCGACAACGATCCCGCGGGACGCCGTGCAGTCGAGGTGCTGAGCGCGCGCGCCGAAGCAAGCGGGATTGAAGCGCTCACGCTCACGCCGACGGCGGACGATTTCAATACCGATTTGCGCTTGTTCGGCCGCGATGCATTGGCGGCTTTGTTGCGCGTCCAGCTCGCTCCCGAGGACGTTGCGCGCTTCCTCAGGCGTTAAGCTCTGCATGTTCGGCCCCTGCGCGCCTTCATCGCCTTGTTAGCGCATTCTGTCAGGTGAGGCCCGCCGGATGGCCGGGCGGCGACCTTCGAGAGGGCGATCGGGCCGGAATCGGCGCGGCCCCGCAACGGCTGCGCGACGCTTCCGAGTGATCACGACGG
>CAZXKZ010000218.1:0-3055 GCA_964641825.1 uncultured Bauldia sp. | reverse complement strand
ATCCGGCCGGTGACCGGCAATGTGACCAGCATCATGGATGGCGTGTGGAGCGCTGACGGCACCCAGATCCTGGCGCTGACGCCCATGTACGGCCTGCGCACGCTCGATCAGGGCGAGGAGTTCACCGACTTCTACCAGGTGTTCCTGTCGGACGAGGCGCGCGGCGACTTCCTCGATGCCTACGACGACACCGGTGCCTTCGCCGACTCCGGCGCGGAGACGGCCGACAGCGGCGAGAACGTCGATGCGCCGCCGGCCTACGCCTTCCAGGCGGAGCGCAAGTCCTATCTCGAAGGGCGCATGACCGCCGAGAGCGGCAACCACCTGTACTATGTCGCGCTCGAAGAGGGACCGTACCTGCTTTCGGTTGCCCTCGACATGGGCATGAACTTCTCGGCAGTGGTCATCGACCTCCGCGACGGCAGCATCGAGGAGATCGCCGGTCTCGACGATCTCGATGCCGAGGGCTTCAGCTACGTCCCTGGCATCCAGGCGCTCGACGTCAAGGTGCCCGACGGCGTGGTCACCATCCCGATCTTCAACCCCGACCAGCGTGAGTTCACGCCCGTCGCCCTCGAGCATACCGTCGACCAGGCGGCGAAGCGCGTGGCGGCGTTCGACCAGGTGTGGGCGGACCTCAAGTACAAATACTATCGCGCCGACGTGGAGGGCCGCGACTGGGACGGCATCGGCGCGCACTACCGCGCCTTCCTCGACAGCATCGCCAGCGACCGCGAGCTGGCATCGCTGATCGACGAGATGTTCGGCGAGATCAGCGCCTCGCACCTGTTCGTGTCCTACCGGCACGCCTGGGAGCGCGACAACCTGCCGACGGCGACCGCCTCGCTCGGCGTCTTCCTCGACTACGGCTACGAGGGGCCGGGCGTGCGCATCGCGGCGTTGTTGCCGGGCGGTCCGCTCGACCGGACCGGCTTCGGCGTCGGACCGGGCGATGTGATCCTGTCGGTCGATGGCCGCATGATCGAGGACCGCGGCGGCATCGACCGCGCCATGAACGGCATGGTCGGCCGGCAGGTCGCCATCGGCGTCGTCAAGGCAGGCGAGGACGAAGAGCGGCTGCTGACGGTGCGGCCGGTCGGCCTTGCCACGGAGCGTGCGCTCAACCACCAGCGCTGGGTCGATACCCGCGAGGCGCTGGTCGCCGACCTCAGCCGGAGCTGCGTCGTCTACCAGTACGTGCCGCAGATGAACAACGATGCCTACCTCGACGTCTACGGGCGCTTGCTGTCCGCTAACGATACCGCAGAGGCCGCGCTCATCGATGCACGCTCCAACGGCGGCGGCAACCTGACCCGGCAGCTCATCGCGCTGCTCACCGGCGAGCCCTACCAGAGGATCGGGCGCGAGGACCGTGCTTGGGATGTCGAGCCGCTCGACCGCTGGACCAAGCCCAGCGTCGCGCTCACCGACAGCTTCGCCTACTCGGACGGTTCGGTCTTCCCGCAATCGTACAAGGATGCCGGCGTCGGCCTCCTGGTCGGCGATCGTCTCCTGAACACCGGCACTGCGGTCGACTACGTCCGGTCGATCATGATCCCCGGCCTCGTCTACGGCGTCCCGGTTCTGCCGCTCCGCCGCATGGACGGCTCGTACTACGAGAACCTCGAGATCGAGCCAGACGTCCTGGTGCCCTACGACCCCAACATGGCCGACCAGGGCCGCGACCCGCAGCTCGAGGCGGCGGTTGCCGAACTGATGAAGCAGATCGGGACCGACAAGGACTGCCGCTCGCGCGGAGAGATGGCGGGCCTGCCGGGGTAGGCGCCAGGTATCGCAACCGGCCGCGTTCGCCGGACTAGGCGAGCGCGGCGATCTCCGCGCGGAGCATGTCGATTCCCGCGCCGGTTTCCGCCGTAGTCACCAGGATCTCCGGGTGGGCAGCGGGTCGCCGGGCGATGGCTGCCTTCGTCCGCTCCACGACCGCGTCGAGGTCCGCCGGCTTCAGCTTGTCGGCCTTCGTGAGCACGATCTGGTAGGAGACGGCCGCCTTGTCGAGCAGCTTCAGGGCCTCGAGGTCGTTGTCCTTCACCCCGTGACGCGCATCGACCAGGACGTAGACGCGGCGCAGGTTGGGACGGCCCCGCAGATAGTCGAAGGCAAGGCTCTGCCATTTGGCGACCTCGGCCTTGGGCGCGCGCGCGTAGCCGTAGCCCGGCATGTCGACCACGATGATGCCCGCGCCGGCGTCGAACAGGTTGAGCTCGCGCGTGCGGCCCGGCGTGTTGGATGTCCGCGCTAGCGCCTTCTGTCCGACGAGCGCGTTGATCAGCGACGACTTGCCGACGTTGGAGCGGCCTGCGAAGGCAACCTCGATGCCCCTCGCGGCGGGCAGGCCGGCGACGCTCGCCACGCTGAGGAGGATGTCCCACGGCCGTGCGAAGAGAAGCCGGCCGGCCTCGATGCGCCGGTCGTCCTCGCTGTCGGGATCGGGAAGATCCGGCATGATGACATCCCGGCCCGGGCCGTTATCCCTTGCCCTTGGCTTTCTTCTTTTTCTTGCGGCCGCCGTTGCCATTGGCCGGCGCTGAAGTCTGCTCCGGTTCGTCGGCGGTCGGTGTGTCGTCGTTGGCGGGCTTCGGCGCGGGGGCGGGCGCCGCCAGCGCCGGCTGCGGCTTCCGTTCGCGGAGCCCGATCGACTCGAGGATGTTGCCCCACAGGTTCACCTCGGTGCCGTATCGCCGCATGATGAAGTACTGCTGGGTCACCGACAGCGTGTTGTTCCACGCCCAGTAGATGACGAGGCCCGCCGGGAACCCGGCAAGGAAGAACGTGAAGATCACCGGCATCCAGGTGAAGATCATCGCTTGGGCGGGATCGGGCGGCGTCGGGTTCAGCCGCATCTGCACGAACATCGTGATCCCCATGATGATCGGCCACGCGCCGAGCATGAGGAACGCGCCGATCACCGGCACGGTGGAGGGATCGAACGGCAGGAGGCCGAACAGGTTGAAGATGCTCGTCGGGTCAGGTGCGGCGAGGTCCCTGATCCAGCCGAAGAACGGCGCGTGCCGCATCTCGATGGTGACGAACAGCA
>CAZXKZ010000217.1:0-3103 GCA_964641825.1 uncultured Bauldia sp. | reverse complement strand
ACCAGGTCAACAACGTGCTCGGCTTCCCCTACATCTTCCGCGGCGCGCTCGATGTGCGCGCGCGGACGATCAACGAGGAGATGAAAGCGGCCGCCGCGCATGCGCTCGCAGCGCTCGCGCGCGCGGACGTGCCCGACGAGGTCGCCGCCGCCTACCAGGGCGTCCGCCCGAAATACGGGCCGCAGTACATCATACCCGTGCCGTTCGACCCGCGGCTCCTCTCCGAGATACCGGCGGCGGTGGCACAGGCGGCGATGGACTCGGGCGTCGCCGGCAAGCCGATCGAGGACATGGCGCAGTACAAGATGCAGTTGTCGGCGCGGCGCGACCCGATCGTCGGCATACTGCATCGCATCTTCCAGCGCGTGAAGCGCGCGCCGAAGCGCATCGTCTTTGCCGAGGGCGAGGAAGAGCAGATGATCCGCGCGGCGGCCTCGTTCGTCCATAACAAGCTCGGGACGGCGATCCTGATCGGACGGGAGGAAACCGTGCGGGCGGCCGCCGAGCGCGCCGGCATCGACATCCGCGAGGGCGTCGAGATTCACAACGCGCGCCTGTCGCAACGCAATTCCGACTATGCCGATTTCCTCTACGCCCGCCTGCAGCGCAAGGGCTTTCTGTTCCGTGACGTGCAGCGTTTCATCAACAACGACCGCAACCATTTCGCCGCCACCATGGTGGCGCTCGGCGACGCCGACGGCATGGTGTCGGGGATCACGCGCAACTACTCGACGGTGCTCGACGACGTGCGCAAGGTGATCGACCCCAAGCCCGGACATCGTGTCATCGGCGTCTCGCTGGTGCTGGCGCGCGGACGCCTGGTGCTGGTCGCCGACACCGCCGTCCACGACATGCCGGCGCCGTCGGAACTCGCCGACATCGCCGAGGAGGCCGCCGGCGTCGCCAAGCGGCTCGGCTACACGCCACGCGTTGCCCTCCTCGCCTATTCGACCTTCGGACAGCCCGAGGGCGAGCGCGCCAAGCGCGTGCGCGAGGCGGTCGAGATCCTCGACCAGCGCCGCGTCGACTTCGAATACGACGGCGAGATGTCGGCGGATGTGGCGCTCAACACCAAGCTGATGTCGGCATACCCGTTCTGCCGGCTGTCGGGACCGGCGAACGTGCTGGTCATGCCCGCCTATCACTCGGCGGCTATCTCCACCAAGATGCTGCAGGAGCTCGGCGGCTCGACCGTGATCGGCCCACTGCTCGTCGGCCTCGACAAGCCTGTGCAGATCGTCTCGATGGGCTCGATGGACTCCGACATCGTCAACATGGCGGCGCTCGCAGCATACAACCTCGGCGGCTGAACCCGCCGCATCCCGCTTGGCGATGGATCAGGATCGGCGGTAGTTTCAGGCGGCTGGCCGGGTGACGCGGCGGAGCGTCAGGTTGATGCGGCCGCCTTCCGGGAACCAGTCCTTGAGCAGCGTCGACGTGCCCGGATAGATACGGTCGACGCCGTGGAAGGCGAGACGGCTCTCGCCGCCAAGGACGACGACATCGCCCGACGAAAGCTTCAGCGAGCGCGTAGCGCCGCCGCGCGTCGTTCCGCCGATGCGAAACAAGCACGCGTCGCCGAGCGAGATCGACACGACAGGCGCATCGAAATCTGTCTCGTCGCGATCCTGATGCAGGCCCATCCGCGCCGTCGGCTCGTAGAAGTTCACGAGACAGGCTTCGGGATCGTGTGGATAGTCCGATACCGCGCGCCAGATGCCGAGCACCATTGCGGGGATCGGCGGCCACGGCCTGCCGGTTTCGGGATGGTCCGCCTGGTAGCGATAGCCGCCATCGCGGTCCGACACCCATCCGAGCGCGCCGAGATTGGTCATGCGGACGGAGAACGGCTTGCCGGTCCTCGGCATGCGCGGGACGAAAAACGGTGAATCCGCCACGGCCGCAATCAGCGTATCGACCAGCCGCCGCTGCGCGGCGAGGTCGAGAATGGCCGGGTAGACGCGGAAGCCGGCGGCGCCTGCCGCCGCCGGTGTTTTCGCATCAGACATGAGACTGCACGCTTCACGCCGGTCCGTGCGCCCAAGGGCGCGCGGACGATCTTCGTTTGCTGTTCGCTTCAGGCTTTCTGCATCGAGTTCTTGATGAGGCCGACGATGGCGGTGAGGATCGCGCCGCCGACGCCGCCGCCCACGATCTGGCCGACGATCGAGCCGATATCGAGCCCGCCGCCAGCGGCGGTGGCCCCAAGTCCGGTCAACGCCGGCAGCAGCCAGCCGCCGCCGATGCCGCCGATGGCGCCGGCGATGCTGTTGCCGGCAGTACCGAGGTCTGCGTTCTTCACCGCCGCCGCCGTGCCGTTGCCGGCAAGAGCGCCTGCGATGATCTGGATGATCAGATTGACAATCGTCTCCATGAGGACCTCCTTGCCCCTTGCCTTTTAAGCGCCGCCGCCCCCAGGGCAACCGACCGGCCGACGCTACGCACGCGACGCAAACGGTCGGGATTCTATCAGGTCAGGGACTGGTGAAAAACCTCAAGGCAGGGCCTGGAAGCCAAGGTATTCCGGCTTGCGGCCCCAAAACGCAGTTCTTATATAGCCGCAGAACCCGCGTTTCGCCGGGATTTCACCCTGCGCGCGGACGAATCAATTCAGGGGGCCGATCCGGGGGCTTCATGCGAAGACCCGACCGGTCTGCCGACAGGAGAAGATAAAATGGCTAAAGTCATCGGTATCGACCTCGGCACCACGAACTCGTGCGTCGCGGTCATGGACGGCAAGAACCCCAAGGTTATCGAGAACTCGGAGGGCGGGCGCACAACTCCCTCGATCGTGGCCTTCAACGACGAAGGCGAGCGCCTCGTTGGACAGCCCGCAAAGCGCCAGGCGGTCACCAACCCGGAGCGCACCATCTTCGCGGTCAAGCGCCTCATCGGACGGCGCTACGACGACCCGATGGTGGAGAAGGACAAGAAGCTCGTCCCCTACAAGATCACCCGCGGCGGCAACGGCGACGCCTGGGTCGAGGCGGACGGCAAGCCCTATTCGCCCTCGCAGATCTCCGCCTTCATCCTCCAGAAGATGAAGGAGACCGCCGAGGCCTTCCTGGGCCAGACGGTCACGCAGGCGGTCATCACGGTGCCG
>CAZXKZ010000216.1:0-3144 GCA_964641825.1 uncultured Bauldia sp. | reverse complement strand
CGGCGCGTTGGGGTCGGCGACCGCGCCGGCCGGCGGCGCGAACGGCGAGACGATCGTGCGCTCCTTGATGTAGGTGTCCTCGACGCCGCAGACCTCGGTGATCTCGCCCACCAGGAATCGGGCAAGGTCGATGACGTGGCTGCCGATGTCGCCCAGCGAGCCCGTTCCGGCGAGCGCCTTCTGGAAGCGCCAGGTGAGCGGGATCGAGGGGTCCATCGGCCAGTCCGCCAGCCACCAGCCTCGGAAATCGTAGAGACGCCCAAGAGTGCCATCGGCGACCATCTTGCGGGCCATCTGCACGGCGGAACAGAAGCGCCAGTTGAAGGCGGTCTGATGTTTGACGCCGGCCTTCTCGGCAGCGTCGTACATTTCCTTGGCCTCGGCGGCGTTCATCGCCAGCGGCTTCTCGCAGCAGATGTGCTTGCCGGCCTCTGCCGCAGCCAGCACGATCTCCTTGTGGAGGCTGTTCGGCGTCAGCACGAGAACCACGTCGACCTCCGGGTCCTCGACCGCCGCGCGCCAGCCGACCGCCCAGCGGTCGTAGCCGTAGCGCTCCGCGTTCTCGCGCGCACTTTTCTCGTCGATGTCGGCGACAAGCGTGCGCCGCGGCATCGCCGCCGGCGGCCAGTACCACATCGGGATCTGCACGAGGGCCGGCGCATAGGCCTTGCCCATCAGGCCCGAGCCGATCTGAGCGAACCGCAGTTCCTTCACGCGCGTCTCCCCTTGGCGCTCGGCCTGCGCGAGCCGCCCTTCCGCCTAAGCTTCTTGAACTCCACCGTGATGCCCTCGATCGCCGTCTCGACCGGCAGGCGCTCCATGCTGGAGGCGCCGACGAAGCCATCGACATCGCTCCGCGCCTGGATGTGGGCGAAATCCGCGGGCAGCGCGATCGGCCCGCCGTGGCAGAGCACCAGCGTGTCCCGCCGTTTCCTGCGCGCGGCCTCGGCGATGCGCTGTGTGAGATCGGCGGCGGCATCGAGCGCAATCGCCTGCGGCTGGCCAACCGATCCGCCGACGGTGTTGCCCATGTGGGCGACAATGCACTCGACGCCGGCCTCGACCATCGTCGCCGCCTCTTCCGGCGTGAAGACGTAGGCGAGTGTGAACAGCTCCATCCTGCGCGCCAGCGCCAGCATCTCGACCTCGCGCTGGAAGCCTAGGCCGGAGGATTCCAGCCCCTCGCGCAGCTCGCCTTCCAACCAGGCGACCGCCGGGAAGTTGATGACGCCGGCAAATCCGAGCGCGGCAAGTTCACCGAGCAGGTGGCTCATGCGCCGCGTCGGATCGGCTGCGAAGACGCCTGCGATCACCGGCGTCGAACGGACGACGGGCAGCACCTCGCGCTCACCCATTTCCTTGACGATGCCGTTGGCGTCGCCGATGGGCAGGTAGCCCGACAGCGACGAGTAGCCGGTCATGCGATAGCGGCCGGAATTGTAGATGATGACGAGATCGGCGCCGCCGCGCTCGGCGAACTTGGCCGAGAGGCCGATGCCGGCGCCCGCCGCAATGATCGGGCTGTCCGAGGCCCGCGTCTTGCGCAGCCGGTCAAGGACGAGCTTGCGGGCTGACGGCATCGGCTACGTCGCCTTCTTCGCGATCAGTCCGAGCAGCAGGTTGGCCGCCTCGGTCGCGAACGCCGGATCGTTGATGTCGGTGTCGCGCTCGATGACGGTGACGTTCTTGCCGACATTCTTCCGGAGCGCGTCGAACAGCGCGGTGTCGGCGGCAGCGTCGTGGAACGGCTTGCCCTCGACGTCGATGGCGGAGACGCCCTTCTTCGGGATCAGGAGGATGGTCGGCCCCTTGGCGCGGCTGAGCTTCTTGCCGATGATCGTGCCGAGTTCGGCGTTCTCCGCTGCGGTCGTGCGCATCAGCGTCACTAGCGGGTTGTGCTGGTAGAACGTGCGGTCGGCGTAGCGCGAGGGCACCGTATCCGGCGCGCCGAAGTTGACCATGTCGAGCGCGCCGACAGACACGACCTGCGGGATGCCGACCTCGCCCGCCGCCTCCAGCCTGTTCGGGCCTGCCGTAAGCACACCGCCCGCCAGCTCGTCGGCAAGTTCGGTGGTGGTGATGTCGAGCACGCCCGCGATGAATCCGGCGCGGACGAGTTCTTCCATCGTGCGCCCGCCGGCGCCGACGGCATGGAACACCAGCACCTCGTAGCCGGCCGCCTCGATGACCTCACGCGCCTTGGTCACGCAGGCCGTCGTCACGCCGAACATGGTGGCCGCGACGAGCGGCTTCTCGCTCGTCGCCATGGGCCGCTCGACGTTGACCATGCCGGCGATCGCGCCCGCCGCGTTGGTGATGATCTCCGCCGACAGCCGGTTGATGCCGGAAACGTCGACCACCGAGGGCATCATGGCGATGTCCTTGACGCCGACGTAGGCGCTGGTGTCGCCGGAGGCGACGGTCGACACGATGAGCTTGGGGAAGCCGACCGGCAGCGCCTGCATCGCCGTCGAGCCGATAGTGGTGCCGCCGCCGCCGCCCATGGCGATGACGCCGTGGATCTTCCCCTCCTGCGCGAGCCGCGCCACCGTCGCCGCCGCACCGCGGCTCATGACGGCGACCGCTTCGCCGCGGTCGTTCTTCGCGACCAGCGCCGCGAGATCACCGCCCCCTGCCCTCGCCACCTCCTCGGCGGCGATGTCGGGCTTGAACGCCGGCCCCATGACGCCGGTGTCGATCACCAGCGTGGCTGCGCCGGCCTTCTTGATGGCCTTCTTCAGGAAGGCGTACTCGGCGCCCTTGGTGTCGAGCGTGCCGATGATCGCCACAACTTTGGTCATGGTGAGGGCTCCGTCGCAGCAAGCCGCCGGAGAAGCAGCCGCATCGACTGCCTCCCCGGCCGGGCTCGGTCCTCGATCAGTAGTCCAGAAGCCGCTTGCGGTCTTCGATGGTCGGAGTGGGCAAGCCGATGGACGAGGTGTCAAGCACCGGCCACTGGTCCCACTTGCCGAGCGGCATGTCGGTGAAGGCGACCGTTCCGCCCCACATCTTCGCCACCGGCGTGTCGATGGTCTCCCCGTTGAGGAAGGGCATCGGCAGGAGGACGTTCTTCGGCAGGCCGTCGCCTTCCGTCACCAGCGGCTGCTGCAGGACGGTGTGCCAGAGGAACTGCTTCACCAGCAC
>CAZXKZ010000215.1:0-3191 GCA_964641825.1 uncultured Bauldia sp. | reverse complement strand
GTTGATCGAGGCGTCCTCGCGGATCGCGGTGTGCGGGCAGCCGCCGGTCTCGACACCGAGGATGCGGTCGGCGGTCAGCGCGCCCGAACGCGTCAGGAACTCGGCGTCCTCCTTGGTGTAGATGTCGTTGGTGATCGCGGCGATGTCGTAGGTGTCGCGCAGCCGCTTGCAGAGCGCGTCCATGAGCGCGGTCTTGCCGGAGCCGACCGGCCCGCCGACTCCCACGCGCAACGGTCCGTTTGGCGAGATCATGACCGGAAGAGCCTCGTGTACTGGGTTTCGTGTTTCATGGATGCGATGTCGGCGCGGAGCGCGGCCCCGCCGAGGTCGTCGAGCGAGGCCTGTTCCGCCTCCGTCGCGACTTCGCCGACGATTGGCGCGAGCGCCGCGATGATGCGCTGGCCGTCGGTCTGGCCGATCGGGATGGCGCGCACGCCCGCCGAAACGAGGTTGGCGACGAAGGCCGAGAGGAACGCGGAGAGCGCAGACGCAAGCGGCACGTCATGCGCGGCCGAAGCCGCCGCAACCGCTACCGCGTAGGGGACGGGATCGGGCGAGGATGCCAGTGCGGCCAGCCGTGGCGACGGCCACGCCGCATCTAAAGCTACGATGAAGGCGCGGCCCTGTGCGGTCGCTTCTAGATGGCGCTCGCGCGATGGCTGGAAGGCGGCGCCAAGTTCCGCGGCATGCAGCAGCCGTGCGCCGTCGTCGGCTTCCGCCGCGCGCCACGCCTCGCAGAAGAGGATTGCGTCGGTCCGGCCGGCGCCGTGGTGCAGGATATCGGCGATCCAGGCTTCGAGGTCGCGCGGCGTCTTCACCGTCCCGTCCTCGATCGCCCATTCGAGGCCGTGGCTGTAGGTGTATGCGCCGACGGGGAATGATGGCGAGAGCCACGCCAGCAGCTTCTGCAGCGCTGCGGGCGCCAGCTCAGCCACGGCCGCCGTCCTCGCCCTCGATCCGGTCGTCGTGCTCGAGCGCGCCGTCGCCGTGATCGTGGTGATGATGGTGAGGCCCGAGGCCGTGCGCGGCCTGGTACGCGCCTCCTTCCGGGTCGAAAGGCGCGTCGACCGCCGCGACCGTCGCGCCGAGGTGCTCGACCATCTCCTCGATGACGTGGTCGCGGCGGATGCGGATACGGTCGCCGAGGAGCTGGCAGGGCAAGTGGCGGTTGCCGAGATGCCACGCGATCCGCAACAGCTCCGGCGCGCCGCCGGCGGTGATTTCCGTCAGGGGTTCGGCCGCGGCGAGAACTTCCACGATGCGGCCGTCCTCCAGTTGTAGGCCGTCGCCGCCACGCAGAGGCACCGCCTCGTCGAGATCGAGCACGAACGCCAGCCCGTGCGTCCCTGTCATGGCAAGGCGGCGGCGATGGCGATGGTCGTAGTCGAGGGAAACGTGGTCGGCGGCCGGATTCCGCCATGTTCCCGCCGGGAGCACGTGCGTTGCGCGGATCATTGCCGCAACTCCGCCAAAGTGGTCATTTGGAACCGTTCGCGATAACACCGCCCGGCATTTTCCCTTCGCACGACCCATACATGCGCGCCATTCTCTTCGACAAGGACGGGACGCTCCTCGATTTCGAGCGCACCTGGACTCCGCTCCTGAAGCGGGTGGTCCTGGAGGCGGCGCGGGGCGACGCCGATGCCGCGGCGGAACTCCTGGCCGCCGGTGGCTACGACGCGGGGAAGGGCCGGTTCCGGTCGGGGTCTGTGGTGGCTGCGGGCACCAGCGACCTCATCGTGCGCCTCTGGTATCCGCGCCTTCGCGGCGCCGCCTTCGATGCCAAGGTGGAGAAGCTCGATCGCGTGTTCACCGCGCACGGCCGCAGCCATTCGGTGCCGATCGACGGCGTCAACGCCGCGCTTGACCTGCTGGCGGCGCGGGGCTTCGTCATGGGTGTCGCCACCAACGACGCCACCGAGGCGGCGACCGCCTCGCTCACCGCCACCGGCATGATCCGCAACCTGCCGCATATCTTCGGCTACGACTCGGTCGCCACGCCGAAGCCGGCGGCCGACATGGTCCATGCCTTCTGCGCCGCCGCCCGCGTCATGCCGGCGGAGACGATCGTGGTCGGCGACAACGCGCACGACCTCGTCATGGCGCGGAGCGCCGGCGCGGCGCTTGCCATCGGCGTCACCTCCGGCAACAGCGCCGCGGAGGATCTCGCGCCGCTCGCCGATGCGATCATCGGCTCGATCCGCGAATTGCCGGCCTGGCTCCATCAGAACATGAAATAGCGCTGCGCCATCGGCAGCACTTCGGCGGGCGGGCAGGTGAGGAGTTCGCCGTCGGCGCGCACCTCGTAGGTCTCCGGGTCGACCTCGATCCTGGGCAGCGCCGAATTGTGGATCATCGATTCCTTGTTGATTCCGCTCCGCGTGTTGTGGACGGGGAGCACGAGCCGGGCGAGGCCGAGCTTCTCCTTGATGCCGGTGGCATAGGCGGCGCGGCTCACGAACGTCACCGCCGAGTTCGACATCGCCCTGCCGAAGCCGCCAAACATCGGGCGGTAGTGCACGGGCTGCGGTGTCGGGATGGAGGCGTTGGGATCGCCCATGGGCGCCGCCGCGATGGTGCCGAGCTTGATGACAAGATCGGGCTTCACGCCGAAGAAGGCCGGCGACCACAGCACGAGGTCGGCGAGCTTGCCGATCTCGATCGAGCCCACCCATTCGTCCATGCCGTGGGCGATCGCCGGGTTGATGGTGTACTTGGCGATGTAGCGCTTGACGCGGAAGTTGTCGTTGTCGCCGGATTCTTCCGGCAGGCGGCCGCGCTGCACGCGCATCTTGTGCGCCGTCTGCCATGTGCGGATGATGACTTCGCCGACGCGCCCCATGGCCTGGCTGTCGGAGGCGATCATCGAGAAGGCGCCCATGTCGTGGAGGATGTCCTCTGCGGCGATCGTCTCCTTGCGGATGCGGCTTTCGGCGAAGGCCACGTCCTCCGCGATGGAGGGGTCGAGGTGGTGGCAGACCATGAGCATGTCGAGATGCTCGTCGAGCGTGTTCACCGTGTAGGGCCGCGTCGGGTTGGTCGACGAGGGCAGCACGTTCGGGATGCCGCACACCTTGATGATGTCGGGGGCGTGCCCGCCGCCGGCGCCCTCGGTGTGGTAGGCGTGGATGGTGCGCCCCTTGAAGGCGGCGACGGTGTCCTCGACGAAGCCCGACTCGTTCAGCGTGTCG
>CAZXKZ010000214.1:0-3192 GCA_964641825.1 uncultured Bauldia sp. | reverse complement strand
ACCCGGCAAGCCGAAGTTACCGCATCCCGACCGAGAAATGCGCCCGGCCGAGACGGCCCAAAGGCCCACGGGTTCCGGCGAGGCGCGCCTCTATAACACCGGGTTTTCGGCCTTTCAAAGAGAAAACCGCCCGCGCTAGCGCCCAGGCTGGCCTCAGGAATGGCTTTCGGCAAGTGCCGCAAAAATCGCCGGAAGGACCTCGGGGAGGTCTTCCGCGATCAGCCCGCGGCCGACGGCGTGGCCGGCTTCCCCGTGCAACCAGACGGCGGCGCTCGCCGCCGCGAACGGTTCCATGCCCTGGGCAAGCAGGCCCCCGACCATGCCAGCCAAGACATCGCCGGCGCCGGCCGTGGCCAACTGGGGCGGCGCGTTGTTGGAGATCGTGGCGCGGCCCTCCGGCGCGGCGACCACCGTGTCAGGCCCTTTCAAGACAACAACAGCGCCGGTCATCTCCGCCGCCAGGCGCGCGCGCTCCAGCTTGGAGGTGTTGAGCGAAAGGTCGGGGAACAGCTTGCTGAACTCGCCGTCATGCGGCGTGAGCACCACGGGCGCGCCGCGACCATGCGTGAGATTGACCAGCCGCTCCGTGCCGCCGGCGAACGAGGTGAGCGCATCGGCGTCGAGCACGACCGCGGCCCGCGAAGCGAGCGCCTTCTGCACCAGCTCGATGGTGAGCTCGTCGAGGCCAAGGCCCGGACCCATCACCACAACATTCTTGCGCTCATCGGTGAGGATGGTGGCTAGGCCCTTCGACCCGTCCATCGGCAACACCATCGCGGCGGTGAGATGGGCGGCGTTCTCGTCGAGCGCGCTGATCGGTGAGGCGACTGTGACGAGGCCCGCACCGACACGCTGCGCCCCGCGCGCGGCAAGACGCGCGGCGCCGGTGCGCGTGGCCGGACCGGAGACGACCAGAACATGGCCGCGGGTGTATTTGTGGCCGTCGACGGCAAGAGCGGGCAGCGGCCACAGCGCCGGTGCATTCCGCCACGTCGCCGGACGGATCACATCCAGCACATCGGGTGCGATGCCGATGTCGGCGACGGACACCGATCCGGACAGGATGCGCCCCGGCAGCATTAGATGGCCGGGCTTCAGGCGAAAGAAGGTGACAGTCTCCTGTGCGTGGATCGCCGTTCCCATCACCCGGCCATCGCGGCCGTTGACGCCGCTCGGCAGGTCGACGGCCACCACCGGCAGTCCCGACCGATTGACCGCGTCGATGGTCTGCGCGGCAACGCCCTCGACCGCGCGATCGAGGCCCGCGCCGAAGATGGCGTCGACGAACAGATCGGACTCGCCGGCCATCGCCGGCGACAGGCCCTTGCTGAAGCCTGTCCACGATGCCGCGGCAAAAGCAGCATCTCCCTTGAGCTTGTCGCGGGCGGTGAGCAGGCCGACGCTGACCAGATACCCGGCCTCCGCGAGGATCCGCGCGGCCACGAAGCCGTCGCCGCCATTGTTGCCGGGCCCGGTCAACACGGCCACCCGCGTGCCCGGCGGCGCCATGCGATGGACGGCCTCGGCAACCGCGAGGCCTGCGCGCTCCATCAGCTCCAGGCCACTGGTGCCGGCGGTCTCGGTGAGTTGGTCGGCGCGCGCCATCTCCAGCGGCGTGAGCACTTCCAGGGAGTCGGCAATCAGGCTGACGTCGAATGCGGACCGTGCCGGTGACTGGTCAGGGCCCTCCCCCAGCAAATGGTTAAAGCGTTGCGCCCATTCCGCATCGAATGATGCATTTTTAGTCACATGCACAGTCCTTCATCAGCAATTGACGCCTCGCATGCGCCCGCGCATGGTGCCGGTCAAGGCACAGCCTATTTTTCCGGCGTGCCCTGTGCCCCGGCCCGGTGGCACGAACTCTGCAATTCCGGGCCTTGATTGATCGTTGCTCGCGCCTGAGGCGGCCCTCCTGGACCGCGCTTTGGGCTGCAATTCGTCGGAGATGCGGTGCCAATGAAGAAGATCGAAGCCATCATCAAGCCGTTCAAACTCGATGAGGTAAAGGAAGCGCTTCAGGAGGTCGGCCTTCAGGGGATCACCGTCACCGAGGCGAAGGGATTCGGTCGGCAGAAGGGTCATACCGAACTGTATCGCGGCGCCGAGTACGTCGTCGACTTCCTCCCCAAAGTTAAAGTGGAAATCGTGCTCGGCGACGACATGGTCGAGCGCGCCGTTGACGCCATCCGCAAGGCTGCGCAAACCGGACGCATAGGCGACGGCAAGATTTTCGTGTCCAACGTCGAGGAAGCCATCCGCATTCGCACCGGCGAAAGCGGCATGGACGCCATCTGACCCCATCCGTTCCATCCGGCTGCAGCGCGGCTGAGCGCATCGCCGGACCGGACTAGTCGAAAGCCCGCGGGCTGCAAGAGAAGGAAAACAGCATGACGACTGCGAAGGACGTCCTCAAGCTCATCAAGGAGAAAAACGTCAAGTACGTCGACTTCCGTTTCACCGACCCGCGCGGCAAGTGGCAGCACGTCACCTTCGACATCACGCTGGTCGATGAGGAAGCCTTCGCGGAAGGCCTGATGTTCGACGGTTCGTCGATCGCCGGCTGGAAGGCGATCAACGAGTCCGACATGAAGCTGATGCCCGACCCGAACACCGCGGCGATCGACCCGTTCTTCTCGCAGACCACGCTGTCCATCGTCTGCGACGTGCTCGAGCCGTTGACCGATGCGCCCTACGACCGTGACCCGCGCTCGATCGCCAAGAAGGCCGAGAACTACCTGAAACAGACCAAGATCGGCGACTCCGTGTTCTTCGGACCGGAGGCCGAGTTCTTCGTGTTCGACGACGTCAAGTATTCGGTGACGCCGTACAACACCGGCTTCCGCGTCGACGACGTCGAGCTGCCGGTCAACTCGGACACCGACTACGAGATGGGCAACCTCGGGCACCGCATCCGCACCAAGGGTGGCTACTTCCCCGTCCCGCCGCTCGACTCGCTGCAGGACATGCGCTCGGAGATGCTCGGCTCGATGGCCTCGATGGGCGTCAAGGTCGAGAAACACCACCACGAGGTGGCCTCGGCGCAGCATGAGCTCGGCATGAAGTTCGGCCCGCTGGTGACGATGGCCGACCACCTGCAGATCTACAAATACTGCATCCACAACGTCGCCAACGCCTACGGCAAGACGGCGACGTTCATGCCGAAGCCGATCTACGGCGACAACGGCTCGGGCA
>CAZXKZ010000213.1:0-3211 GCA_964641825.1 uncultured Bauldia sp. | reverse complement strand
CGACACCCCCGGCCATGCCGATTTCGGCGGCGAGGTGGAGCGCATCCTGTCCATGGTCGACAGTGCCATCGTGCTGGTCGATGCCGCCGAAGGCCCAATGCCGCAGACCAAGTTCGTCGTCGGCAAGGCTCTCAAGATCGGGCTGAAGCCGATCGTGTGCATCAACAAGGTCGACAAGCCCGACGCACGGCCGACGGAAGTCGTGAACGAGGTCTTCGACCTGTTCGCCGCCCTCGACGCCACCGACGAGCAGCTCGACTTCCCGATCGTCTACGGCTCCGCCAAGCAGGGCTGGATGGCCATGGCGCCGAACGCGCCGCACGACGGCGGCATGGCGCCGCTGTTCGACCTGATCCTCAGGCACGTACCGGAGCCGGCGATCGCGCCCGGCGGCTTTCGCATGCTGGGCACGCTGATCGAGGCCAACCCCTATCTCGGCCGCCTCGTGACCGGCCGCATCTACTCCGGCTCGATCAAGACGAACCAGGCCGTGAAGGTGCTCGACCGCGAAGGCCGCCTCGTCGAGCAGGGCCGCGTATCGAAGATCCTCGCCTTCCGCGGCATCGAGCGGCAGCCGATCGAGGAGGCCGAAGCCGGCGACATCGTCGCGATCGCCGGCCTTCCCGAGTTCAACGTCGCCGATACCTTGTGCGCGCCGGACATTTCCGAGCCGCTGCAGGCCCAGCCGATCGACCCGCCGACGCTGTCCATGACCTTCACCGTGAACGACTCGCCTCTCGCCGGCACCGAGGGCGAGAAGGTGCAGAGCCGCGTCATCCGCGAGCGGCTCATGCGCGAGGCCGAGGGCAACGTGGCGCTCAAGGTCGAGGCGGCCCCCAATTCCGATGCCTATGTCGTTTCGGGCCGCGGCGAGCTCCAGCTCGCCATCCTGATCGAGACCATGCGCCGCGAGGGCTTCGAGCTTGGTGTCTCGCGGCCCAAGGTCGTCTTCCGCACCGATCACGCCACGGGCAAGGTGCTGGAGCCGATCGAGGAAGTCGTGATCGACGTCGACGACGAGCATTCCGGCGTGGTGATCGACAAGCTCTCGCAGCGCCGCGCCGAGATGATCGAGATGCGCCCCTCCGGCGGCGGCCGTCTGCGACTGGTGTTCCACGCGCCGACGCGCGGCCTCATCGGCTACCAGGGCGAGCTCCTGACCGACACGCGCGGGACGGCGGTGATGAACCGGCTGTTCCACAGCTACGCCGAGCACCGCGGCGACATCCCCGGACGCCGGAACGGCGTGCTGATCTCCAACGAATCGGGCGAGGCCGTCGCCTACGCGATGTGGAAGCTCGAGGACCGCGGGCCGATGATGATCGAGCCCGGCGCCAAGGTCTATCGCGGCATGATCGTCGGCGAGCATACCCGCGACAACGACCTCGAGATCAACGTGCTGAAGGGCAAGCAGCTCACCAACATCCGCGCCGCCGGCAAGGACGAGGCCGTGCGCCTGACGCCGCCCATCAAGATGACGCTCGAGAAGGCCCTCGCCTGGATCGACGACGACGAGTTGGTCGAGGTGACGCCGCGCTCCATTCGCCTGCGCAAGGCCATCCTCGACCCGCACGAGCGCAAGCGCGCCGAACGCGCCGTGGGAGCCGCCTGACGATGAACAAGCCGCCGGACAGGAGACGGCCGACCGACCCGTTCAAGGCGGCCGAGCAGCTTTTCAAGCCGGCCGCCCCCAAACTGCCGGACGCGCCAAAGGCAAGCGCCCCGCCGGGCGTGAAGGAGACGGTGTCGCTGAAGATCGACAGCGATGTCCTTGAATTCTTCCAGGCGGATGGGCCCGGCTGGCAGGACCGGATCAACGCCGCACTGCGGAAGGCCGCCGGCAAGTAGGGCGGCGAATTGCCGCTCGCAGCAACGCTGCAACACTCGTTCGACATCCTCAATTTTTCTCGCCGCCGCCTCTTTCCTGACTCGGCGCGGGTGATAAGCTTCGACGCATGAAGACGAACGTCATCGGCGTTAGGCGCGCGGAAGTCAGGGATGCGGAAGCGATAACGGCGGTCCACGACGCGGCGTGGCGATATGCCTATGACGGCATGATTCCGGCGAAGGAACTGGCGCGAATCGTCGCCCGGCGCGGCGCGCGCTGGTGGGACCGCGCCATACGGCGGGGCACCGCCGTGCTGGTGCTGGAGGTGGGCGGCACGATCTGCGGATACGCGACGGTCGGCCCCAACCGCGCCCGCAACCTGCCGCAAAAAGGCGAGGTCTACGAAATCTACCTGAAGCCGGAATACCAGGGCATCGGCCTCGGCACCCGGCTGTTCCTGGCGGCGCGGCGCGAGCTTGCCCGCTTCGGCTTCGACAGCGTCGTGGTGTGGGCGCTCGCCGACAACGACGGCGCCTGCCGCTTCTACCGCAACGCCGGCGGCCGCAAGATCGCCCGCGCCAACGAGAAGTTCGGCGAGGTGTCGCTCACCAAGATCGCCTACGCCTGGGGGCGTTAGCCGCGAAACTATTTCCGGGCGATCGCTTCGAGCGCCGCCGTGAGGGCGGCCACATCTCCCTTGATGCTGACCTGCTTCACGCGCTGGGCGTGGCCAGCGACGATCTCGACCGAGGATTTCGGAACGCGGAGCGTGGCGGCGACGAGCCGGACGAGGGCCGCATTGGCTTCCCCGTCGGAAGGCGCCGCGCGGACACGCGCCTGGATCGCGGTGGCGCTTTCGGCGAGTTCCACCAGGCTTCCCATGCGGTCGCGGTCGGCTCTCGGCGTGAGCCGTACGGTGACGACGACGCCTCCCGGTTGGACGCGAAGCCAGGCCACGCCTCAGACCACGCGGACGAAAATCTCGAAAAGCAGATTCTGCACGAACCACAGGAGCAGGATGAGCACCACCGGCGACAGGTCGAGGCCGCCGAAATTGGGGAGTATCCGGCGGATGGGCGCCAGCACCGGCTCGGTCAGGCGGTAGAGCGCATCGGCGATCATGGCGACCGCCTGGTTGCGCGTGTTGACCACGTTGAACGCGATCAGCCACGACAGCACAGCGCTCGCGATCAGGATGTAGATGTAGATCTGGATGACGGTCGAGATGAGATTGAGAAGGGAATACATCGCCGGTCCCGCATCCGAAGCGCGCCCCGCAACCCGCGGGCGCCCTGATTTAAGCTGCGACCGCCGAGGCCGCAACCCTGCCGGGCCCACGGCGCCTGTCCTTGACAGTCAGAAACGCCGCAACATAAATGGCCC
>CAZXKZ010000212.1:0-3215 GCA_964641825.1 uncultured Bauldia sp. | reverse complement strand
GGATGACCTGCCGGTCACCATCCGGCTCCTCGATCCGCCGCTCCACGAGTTCCTGCCCAAGGCCGACCAGGAGATCGATGAGGTCGCCAAGGTTATGGGCGTATCGGCGGCGAAGCTCCGCGACCGCATCTCCGCGCTCCACGAGTTCAATCCGATGCTCGGCCACCGTGGCTGCCGTCTCGCGATCTCGTATCCCGAGATCGCCGAGATGCAGGCGCGCGCCATCTTCGAGGCTGCGGTCGAGACCGGCGCCGAGCCCGAGATCATGGTGCCGCTGGTCGCCGTGAAGGCGGAGCTCGATTTCGTCAAGGCGCGCATTGACGATATGGCAGAGGCGGTCGCTGCCGAGCGCGGGACGCGGCCGCGCTACACCGTCGGCACCATGGTCGAGCTGCCGCGCGCCGCGCTGGAGGCCGGCAGGATCGCCGAGAGCGCGGAGTTCTTCTCCTTCGGCACCAACGATCTCACGCAGACCACCTACGGCATCTCGCGCGACGATGCCGGCGGCTTCCTCGGGGCCTATGCTGCGGCCGGCATCATTGCCGTCGATCCCTTCGTCTCGCTCGACCGCGACGGCGTCGGCGAACTGGTCCGAATCGCGGCAGAACGTGGGCGGAAGACGCGCCCCGGCCTCAAGTTGGGTATCTGCGGCGAGCACGGCGGCGACCCTGCCTCCATCGCGTTCTGCCAGGAAGCCGGGCTCGATTACGTCTCATGTTCGCCGTTCCGCGTGCCGATCGCGCGACTCGCTGCAGCGCAAGCCGCATTGACGGCAACAGGCAAGCACGGCCGCACGTCATCCACCGCCTAATTCGCGCCTGGGGATAGCCCCAACATTTCTTGGGATAGCCCCGGCCTCTCCCCGTTACAGCCCGATTCCGACAGTCAATGATCGGTTACGGGGATGGCGGCGCTTCACCGGTGTTAACCGACTTTCAAGGTTAATCCCGCAACTCTGGCGTCATGGGGCCGTCGTGGCGATTCCGCCTGGAATCACCCCCGACGTTGGTGCTGGTGCGTGGAGTAACGCGTGATTGTACGGGGGATTCAGCGTAGGCGGGCCCGTGGGGGTAAGTGGCTCACGCGTACCATGTACGCCGGGCTGCTGGTGGTAGTGTCGGGCCAGACGCTTGGCCATCTCGATCGTGCCGCCCCTCTCGACCAGCAGTTCACCGC
This sequence comes from uncultured Bauldia sp., assembly GCA_964641825.1. Lineage (GTDB taxonomy): Bacteria > Pseudomonadota > Alphaproteobacteria > Rhizobiales > Kaistiaceae > DASZQY01. Next base: position 2,039 of record CAZXKZ010000212.1, on the reverse strand, counting down.
CTCAATAGCAGCGATTGCGGCGCCCGACGCCGCCGATGCCATCAACCGTTCGCCCAAGGGCGATCCACTTATCCCGCCGCCGCGGCCGATTCGCGCCGGCGTGCTCGGCGATGCCGGCATCTTCGCCGCCGTCGATCACGTTTCGCCGATCATGGTCGCCTTCGTCCTGCCCGAGGCCGCGAAGACCACCGTCGCCGCCCTCGTGCCGCGCATGCCGGCGCTTGCGCCGCGCGCCAGCCGCAACGACACCGCGTCCGCGGCGGACGGCACCGCGGCCGCCGAGATGACGCTCCTGTCCTACGCGCCGTCTGCCGGGAACGCCGCCGAGCCCTTCGATGCGGTCATCGGCAAGTCGGGCAAGGGCAATGCGATCGTCCTCGATGCCTCCATCGGCCCCGCCCATGCGTGGCTGAACAGCCCGCTTCCCGCGAGCTCGCGGTCGGCGCCGGAGGTCAAGTGTCTCGCCACCGCCATCTACTTCGAGGCGCGCGGCGAACCCGAGAAGGGCCGCATCGCCGTTGCCCAGGTCGTCCTCAATCGGCTGAAGAACCCGGCCTACCCGGACACGATCTGCGGCGTCGTCTACCAGAACAAGAACAAGCGCAACCGCTGCCAGTTCTCCTTCGCCTGCGACGGCATCTCGGACCGCATCCGCGACAAGGCCGCGTGGGCCGAGGCGCAGGCGCTTGCCCGCCGCGTGCTCAACGACGAGCGCACGCTCTATCTCGCCTCGGTCGGCGCCGCGACCCATTACCACGCCACCTACGTGCGGCCGCGCTGGGCGCGCTCCATGAACAAGATGGAGAAGATCGGCCGGCACATCTTCTACAAGACGCGGAACGGCGGCTGGAGCTGAGGCCGCCCCCCATCCGGGGAACCTTTCACCGCCGCATTCGTTTCCTTCGACTGGCAAGCGAGGGAAACAGGCGATGTCAGACACGCGATCAGCCGACTACAACGAAAAGCGCGACGAAGCGGCAACACCCCCGCCGCTCGACCCGTCCGGACGCATCACGCCGGTTCTGCAGCCCAACGAGGCGCGCGGAGGCGTCACGCACCACAATGTGCGCATGATCCTGGCGATAAGCCTCGCCGGCGTCATCATCCTGATGATCGCCGCCTACTTCCTGTTCTTCCCGACTCCTGAGCCCTTGCCGCCCGCGCAGCAGACCACACCGGAAGCGGCGATGCCCGCCCCGCCGCCCGACCCGGTGACGGTCCCCTAGCGTTCGGCTTCCCTCCGGTTGTCATCCCCGCGAAAGCGGGGATCCAGTAAACACCAGAGCCGGTGTTACTGGCTTGATCGCAAGGCCGACGACGTCACGACCTCCCCACGCTCGCACCCAGCGTGACGAGAAGCTCGTCCAGTTGCTCGAACTGCTCGGGCATCGCATCCGCCGCCCCGGTGCCGGCAGCGTCGAGAGCTTCCTTCGAGGGATAGAGCTCGTGCAGGACCAGCAGCGTCTTGCCGCCTTTTTCCTCGAAGGTCACCGTGGTCACCGCACCGTCATCGCTTTCCTCATTGGTCCAGGCGAGGCGCGAGTGCGGCGTCACTTCGATGTACCTGCCGAAGAACGCCACGGAATTTGCGGCGTCGTGGCCGAACTCAAGACGGTACCTGCCCCCGACACGAACATCCATCTCGCAGGACCGCAGGACCATGTCCATCGACCTCGGCGCCCACCACTGCTTGAACAGCTCAGGCTTGGTCCACGCCTCGAACACGATGCGCGCCGGGCCGTTGAAGGTCCGCGTGACGACCAGCTCGCGGTCGGACGTCCGTTCCACCGTCGTGCGGTTCTTCATGGGCGTGGGCCGACTATCTCTTCTTCCGTCCATCGGACTGCTCCTTCCGTTTCAAATCCTCGACAACCTTGTCCAACGCGTCGAAGCGCGCCTCCCAGAGCCGGCGGTGCTTCTCGATCCATGCCGCCTCTTCCTCCAGTCGGCGCAGGCCGAGCTTGCAGGTCCGCACGCGCCCGATCTTCTCCGTGGTGACGAGCCCCGCCTGCTCCAGGACGCCGACGTGCTTCTTCATG
>CAZXKZ010000211.1:0-3270 GCA_964641825.1 uncultured Bauldia sp. | reverse complement strand
CGAACGCGATCCCATGAGCTTCCAAATCCATGACGGAGCGCCCGAGACGCCCATCGTCGGCCGCGTCGTGGACAAGCACCTGTCCGACGAGCTGGGCGAGAACCTGACAATCGTGGTGGACGGGATCGAAGGCCGCACGCACCACATTGCCGGCATTGCGCCCGAGCGGCTGGAGGATGCCCGCATCGGCAGCATCATCGAGATCGGCCCGGCCGAGGCGGCAGCCCGGCCGTCCGACCGCACCATCACCGCCATCGCCGAGGACGGCATCTATCGGCCGAGCCGCCATCTGGAGCAGGCGAAGTTCGAGGGCCGCGTTCCCGGCGGCGACTATGAGGGCTATGTCGATGCCCATGTCCGGCGGCTGGAGGCGCTACGCCGGGCCGGGATCGTCGAGCGGATCGACACCGACCAATGGCGCATCCCCGATGATCTGGTCAGCCGTGCCGCCGCCTATGACGCCGGCCGTGACCGGCAGGCCAGCGTTCGCGTCCTTTCCCCGGTCGATCTAGGCAAGCAGATCGGTTCGGATGGCGCGACCTGGCTGGACCGGCGGCTGATCCATGGCGAGACGGCCGACCTTGCGCCGGCCGGCTTCGGCCAGCAGGTGCGCGAGGCGATGGACCAGCGCCGCGAGCATCATATCGAACAGGGCGACGCCACCCGAGCGCGGAACGGCCGCATCTTCTATCGGCGCAGCCTTCTCGCCACCTTGCGCGAGCGCGAGGTTGCCCGCGTCGGCGCGGAGATGGCCGAGGGCAAGGGGCTGCCGTTCCGCGCCGCCACGGACGGCGAAAACGTCAGCGGCAAGTTCACCGGCACCGTGCAGCTATCGAGCGGCAAGTTCGCCGTGGTCGAGCAATCCCACGAGTTTACGCTAGTCCCGTGGCGGCCCATCATCGACCGCCAGCTCGGCCGCGAGGTCATGGGCGTCGTGCAGGGCGGATCGGTTTCGTGGCAGTTGGGGCGGCAAAGAGGGCTAAGCATCTAGGTGCCGCCCTTATGCCTCAAACCTCGACGAGATAGTTCACGCTCATTTCGGTCTTGCCGGAGGGAACAATCTCTGGCCGGACTTCACCCACCTGTTCAAATCCCGCGTTGAGAAGAACCCGCTCCGATGCAGGGTTTTCTTGAACCGTTCGAGCGCGGAGCTTTCTCAGGCCCAACTTGCGGGCCATTTCCACGGCCAGCGCGAGCGCGCGACCCGATACCTTTCGGCCACGATGCTCCGGCGCGACCCAATAGCCAATCTCCGCGTCATCCGGTTTCACGTCAAAGATCACCAGACTTCCGAGAAACGAATCCGAGGGAGCATCCGAGATTGTCAGGACGGCCAAGGTTCCATCGCGCAATCCGTCTGCAATCGTACCCCGGATCATGTCACGAACGATCTGCGGCGTATATTCGTCCAACGGCAGGTGAGCGAAGTGCTTGACCGAAGCATCGTTCGTCCCGGCGGCATATGCTTCCGCATCTGCATCCGACATGGCTCTGATCGTTACCACGCCATCTGAGATCGGCAAGACGGCGAGGAAATTTCGATCTGCCAAGCCGCCATGGGTATCGTTTTGATTGCTCATTCTTGCTTCCGCTCTTGTCTCGATTGTTTCCATCTTCGGCGCAATGCAGCGCCCGCTATCCGTGCGCGGCGTTCCGATGGACTCGCCACACAGTGCGATAGATCGATGATCGTTGACTCGAACAATGTTCGATTGATAGAGTGATGCACTAGGACACGCTCGACTGTCAAGTTTGCGGGAGTAGGAATGACTAAGAACGGACCATCGCAGACGGAGCGCGGTTCCTCGACGATTTGGCTGAAACCAGCCAAGCGAGTGCGCGACGTTCCCGCGCTGACGCGGGACCGCATCGTCCAAGCCGCTGTCGAGATTCTAGACATGCGGGGCCAAGACGGCCTGACGATCCGCAAACTGGCGGAACATCTGAACGCCGGTGCCGCATCCCTCTACTGGCATGTCGAGACACGCGACGATGTGCTTGAACTGGCACTGGATAGCGTTCTCGGTGAAATCCCTCTGCCAACAGAACCGTTGAAATGGGACAAGGAGTTGATCCGCTTCCTAACAGAATGGCGGCAGACGCTTCTACGGCATCCTTGGTCAACCAGCCTGTTCGGCTTCCGGCCGCTGCTCGGTCCCAATGCCTTGGTCCGATCCGAACATCTTCGCGCAACCCTCGCAAGGGCGGGATTGCCGAAGGCCGACATTATCCATGCGGGATACACATTATCGAACTTCATGCTCGGATCGGTCGCGACGCAAGTAGCATGGCAAGCCGGCGACGAAGCTGCAACCCGTGCGCGCGTCGCCACTTTCCTTCGGGATCACGCGGCCGAATATCCAGCCCTTTCCTCGCAGATCGAGAGCGAACCCGATGATTGGGGTGAGAGCTTTTCGCGTGGGTTAGGCTGGATAATCCGTTCCTTCGCTACCTCATAGGGTGGCGAATATGCGACGGCGGAAACAGTCAACATCACTGACCGACCGCCAATGGGGGATGCCGACCGCGCTTGGATCGCGTATTCCCCTTGCCTCGCTCATCCAGACGATTGCCGTCGCCGAATATCTCAACTTTCGACACGCCGCCAATGCGCTCGGTGTGGCGCAATCCAGCGTCAGCGCCCGCGTGAAGGCGCTGGAGGACGATCTTGGCATCCTCGTGTTCGAGCGCCATGCGCGCGGCGTTCGCCTGACAGAAGCCGGACGCCATTTTGTCGAGCGGATCGCGGCCGGCATCGACCAACTTGACCATGCCGTGAAGACCGCCGGCATGGCGGCAGCCGGCGAAAGCGGTCGGCTTCGCATCGGTATCCATGCCCTGATTCCACACAGCTTCCTCGCAAACTTGATCGACCAATACCGCGAAGACCACCCCGGCATCGAGGTCGAAATCGCCGAGGGCACGGCCCGCGATACCGTCATGCAGCTTCGCGCCGACATGCTCGACATAGTTTTTGTGGCCGGCACGCCCGAACTGCCCGACTGCAATTCCCGCCGCATCTGGACGGAACCGCGGGTCGCCGTTCTGTCGGAGCGGCACCGTCTCGCCGGGCAGGCAAGCGTCACATGGGCCGATCTGGTCGGCGAGACGTTCCTAGTCCGGCATGGCGGCACCGGCCCGCAAGCGCATGACCATATCGTTTTGCGCCTCGCCGGGCGCTGGCCCGCGCCGTCGATTCTGCGTTTCGACGTGGGGCGCGGCACCCTATTGTCCATGGTCGGACAGGGGTTCGGCATCACCATCGTCGGG
>CAZXKZ010000210.1:277-3292 GCA_964641825.1 uncultured Bauldia sp. | reverse complement strand
GCTCCGTGATCCGGATCCGCACTGGCACACGCTGCACCACCTTCACCCAGTTGCCGGTCGCGTTCTGCGCGGGCAGCAGGGAGAACTCGGCGCCTGTGCCGGCGCCGATCGAGGCGACCTCCGCCGCGAAGGTCTTGCCGGGGTAGGCGTCGATGGTCACGGTTGCCGCCTGTCCCGGCAGCATGCGGGTGAGGTCGGTTTCCTTGAAGTTGGCCTCGATCCAGCTTTCCGCGGTTTCGACCAGCGCCATCACTGCGGTCGCCGGCGTCACCTGCTGGCCCACCACCAGCCTGTCGGCCTGCGCCACGACGCCCGCGGCGGGCGCGGTGATCGTGGTGTTCGCGAGGTCGAGCGCCGCCTGTTCGCGTCGCGCCATCGCGGCTCGCACAGCCGGGTGGGTGTCGATCGCGATCGAGGCATCGCCGCCGAGCGCCGCCAGCGCCGATGCGCCGCGTTCGTTGGCCTGCGCAAGCTGCTGCTCAGCGGCGCGGAGCGCGTTCTCCGCCGCGTCGAACGTCGCCTGCGAGGCGACGCCCCGGTCGAGCAGTTCGCGCTGGCGGTCCCGTGCCTTGCCGAAGAAGGCGACATCGTCCTCTGCGGAGGCCTTCGCGGACATCGCCTGCTGGTAGGCGGCGCGCAGCTCCTCGACCTGGAGCCGGGCGGAGGCGAGCGCCGCGTCCGCCGAATCGAGTGCGATCTGGTAAGGTGCAGGGTCGATGCGGAACAGCACCTCGCCGGCGGCGACCGTGTCGTTCTCGTGCACCGGTGTCTCGACGATGCGACCGGATACCTGCGCGCTGATCGTCACCTTGTCCTGCTGGACATAGGCGTTGTCGGTCGATGCGTAGCGTCCGCCGGTTAGCCAGAAGTAGCCTCCGACGAGCAGCAGCACGAGCGGCACCGAAGCCATCAGCAGGAGCCTGCGCCCGCGTCGCGGCGCATGGGCTCCTGCGGGTTCCGGCGTTGCGGCCGGCGCGGGGGCTGTCTTTGCCTCCGCGGGCCGCGGGTCTCCACCATCTGCACTCATGGGGTTTACGCGCTTTCTTTCACGGGATCGGTTTCGATAGGGGACGGCAGCACGAAGTCGGTCTTGCCGGTGAGATTGGAGCGGACGCGCTCGAGGAGCGCGATCATGCCCTCGATCTCGTCTTGGCTGATGCCGTCGAGCGTGCCGGTGAGCATCTTGGTGGCCGTGTCGCGGAAGGCCGCCACCATCGGCTTCGCCTTCTCGGTCAGGTGCAGGCGATAGGCACGGCGGTCGTTGGGGTCGGGCCGGCGTTCGATCAGCCCGGTGCCGGCAAGGCGGTCGACCTGCCGCGACAGCGTGATCGGCTCGATGTCGAGCATGTCGGCGAGTTCGGCCTGGTTGAGCGGCGGCAGGTTCAGCGATTGGCACCGCGCCACCGAGGCGAGCACGCGCCACTGGGCACTGGTCATGCCGCTGTTCTGCGCCGCGTGGTCGAGCTTGCTGCGGAGCAGGCGCGCCACGTCCTGGATGAGGAACACCATCCGCTTGGATGGCGGCAGGTTGTCGAGAGGAAGGCTCATGCGCGACAATATAATGAGTATGCTTATTATATGCCAGCTTGCTATATTGTCGCAGCGACCTTGGCGGCTTTCAGCGATTAGCGGGCCTCTTTAAGAGTGGCGCCGCGCGGCCGATATCTGTATCGATCCGCCAAATCGCTCCCTGACATTTCGGGCCTGTCCCGACCGGATTCTCATGAACGAAGCCGTCAAGCCGACCGTCTACCCGCCCGCCGATGCCTCGCCGTCCTTTCCGAAGCTGGAGGAGGTGGTGCTTCAGCAGTGGGAAGCGGAGAAGACGTTCCAGAAGTCCATCGACCGCCGCCGGGCCGAGGGCGCGCCCGAGTTCGTCTTCTATGACGGCCCGCCGTTCGCCAACGGCCTCCCCCACTACGGCCACATCGTCACCGGCTTCGTGAAGGATATCGTCCCGCGCTACCAGACCACGCGCGGCAAGACGGTCGAGCGCCGTTTCGGTTGGGATTGCCATGGCTTGCCGGCGGAACTTCATTCCGAGAAGGAACTGAAGCTTTCCGGCCGTCGCGAGATCCTGCAATTCGGCATGGCCCGCTTCAACGAGCACTGCCGCACGTCGGTGATGCAGTTCCGCAAGGACTGGGAGTACTACGTCAACCGTTCGGCGCGCTGGGTCGATTTCGACAACGACTACCGCACCATGGACCTCACCTACATGGAATCCACCATGTGGGCGTTCAAGCAGCTCTGGGACAAGGGGCTGGTGTACGAGGGCTTCCGCGTCGTGCCCTACTCATGGGCCGCGCAGACGCCGCTGTCGAACTTCGAGACGCGCCTCGACGATTCCTATCGCATGCGCCAGGACCCGGCGCTCACCGTCGGCTTCGTCCTCGATCCGAAGCCGGGCGAGGGGAGCCGCACGCGCGTGCTCGCGTGGACGACCACGCCGTGGACGCTCCCCTCCAACATGGGGCTCGCGGTCAAGCCCGACGCCGACTACGCGGTGCTGGCGAAAGGCGACGATCGCGTCGTCCTCGCCGACGCCTCGCGCGCGCAGTACGCGGCCGAACTCGACGGCTACGAGCCGGTCGATACCATGAAGGGTGCCGACCTCGTCGGCCGCACTTATGCGCCGCTGTTCCCGTTCTTCGCCGACCGCAAGAAGGATGGCGCCTTCCGCATCGTCGCCGGCGATTTCATCGAGCTCGGCGAGGGCACCGGCGTCGTCCACATGGCGCCGGCCTTCGGCGAGGACGACTTGCTGGTCGGCCAGAAGGAAGGTCTGCCGGTGGTCGATCCCGTCGATCTCGAAGGCAACTTCACCGATCTTGCCCCGCCCTATGCCGGCAAGAACGTATTCGTCGCCAACAAGGACATCATCCGCGACCTCAAGGCTGCGGGCGCCGTCGTCCGCCACGAGACCTACGACCACAACTACCCCCATTGCTGGCGCACCGACGAGCCGCTGATCTACAAGGCGATGCCGTCCTGGTACGTGAAGGTCACCGCCTT
>CAZXKZ010000210.1:0-244 GCA_964641825.1 uncultured Bauldia sp. | reverse complement strand
CGCGCGACTGGAACATCGGCCGTAACCGCTACTGGGGTGCGCCGGTGCCGGTGTGGAAATCCGACGACCCGAAGTATCCGCGCGTCGATTGCTACGGCTCGCTCGACGAGATCGAGCGCGATTTCGGCGTGCGCCCGAAGGACCTTCACCGTCCCTACGTCGATGAGCTGACGCGCCCGAATCCCGACGATCCCACCGGCAAGTCGACCATGCGCCGCGTCGAGGACGTGCTCGATTGCTGGTT
>CAZXKZ010000209.1:0-3298 GCA_964641825.1 uncultured Bauldia sp. | reverse complement strand
TACCACCTGCAGCGGCGCACCGGCGGGCTGGCGCGCATCATCGAGCGCGGCACCAAGGGCATCGAGACGATCGTCCGCTTCACGATTCTGAACACGCTGCCGACGTTCCTGGAGTTCGCCTTCGCAGCGGCGGTGATCTGGTACCAGTTCGACTGGACCTATCTGGTGGTCATCGCGGTGACCGTGGTGCTCTACACCTGGTTCACGGTGAAGGCGTCGGACTGGCGCATTCGCATCCGGCGGACCATGAACGATTCCGACCAGGACGCGCACTCCAAGGCGATCGACTCGCTGCTCAACTTCGAGACGGTGAAGTATTTCGGCAACGAGAAGATGGAAGCCAGCCGGTTCGACCGGGCGATGGCGCGCTACGAGAAGGCGGCGATCCAGATCTGGACGTCGCTGGCATGGCTCAACATCGGCCAGGTCGTCATCTTCACCGCAGGCATGACCGTCTGCATGATCATGTCGGGCGCGGCGGTCATGCGCGGCGAGCAGACCATCGGCGACTTCGTGCTCATCAATGCGCTGCTGATGCAGCTTTCGATCCCGCTCAACTTCATCGGCTTCGTCTACCGCGAGATCAAACAGGGCCTGATCGACATCGAGGCGATGTTCGACCTGCTCGATGTCGCTCCGGAGATCGTCGATGCACCGGACGCGAAGCCTCTGACAGTGACCGGCGCGCATATCCGCTTTGACGACGTGTCGTTCCGCTACGAGCCGGACCGGCCGATCCTGCGCGGCGTCACGATCGACGTGCCGGCCGGCAAGACGGTGGCGATCGTCGGACCGTCGGGCGCGGGGAAGTCGACCATCGCGCGCCTGCTTTTCCGCTTCTACGATGTCAGCGGCGGCAGCATCTCGATCGACGGGCAGGATATCCGCGATGTCACGCAGGAATCCCTGCGCGCCGCGATCGGCATGGTCCCGCAGGATACGGTGCTGTTCAACGACACGATCGCCTACAACATCCGCTATGGGCGGCCGGACGCGAGCGATGCGGACGTGCGCGAGGCCGCTGATGTCGCCCAGATCGCCGAGTTCGTCGAAAGCCTGCCGCAGAAGTACGCGACCGAGGTGGGCGAGCGCGGCCTGAAGCTCTCCGGCGGCGAGAAGCAGCGCGCCGCGATCGCGCGAACCGTCCTGAAGTCGCCGCCGATCCTCATCCTGGACGAGGCGACATCCGCCCTCGACATCCATACCGAACGCGAGATCCAGGCGGCGCTGGAGCGCGTCTCGGCTGACCGGACGACGCTGGTGATAGCGCACCGCCTGTCGACGGTCGTCAATGCCGACGAGATCATTGTGCTCGATGACGGACGCATCGTCGAGCGGGGAACCCATGACGCGCTTCTTGCCGAAGACGGGCTTTACGCCTCGATGTGGAACCGCCAACGCCAGGCCGTTGAGGCGGCGGAACTCCTCCGCGATGCCGAGCGTGCGGATGCCGCAGGCTACGGGCCGGCGGAGGTGCCGCGGCGGAGCGCCGCCGAATAGTCGCCACCGGGCGCATCTGGCAACTTCGGCCCGGCTGAGGCAGTTTCGCTGTCCATGAATGTGGCCGAATCCACCGTTGCGTCCATACGCCGGCGACTGGTGCCGATCAGGCCGGAGGGCGTGCCTTTCGTCGCCATCCTCGTTTTCGTTGCGCTGTTCTTCGGCTGGTTCTGGCAACCGATCCTCTGGCTCGGGCTCATTCTCGCGGCGTGGTTCGCCTACTTTTTCCGCGACCCGCCGCGGGTCACGCCGACGGAGGAGGGGCTGGTGCTGGCTGCCGCTGACGGCCAGGTGTCGGCGGTATCGCTGGGGGTCGCCCCGAAGGAACTGGGCCTCGGCGAGCAGATGCGTCGCCGCATCTCCATCCTGCCGGGTGCACTCGACTGCCACCTCAGCCGCGCTCCTGCCGGTGGAGCAGTGCGGAAGGTCACCTTCCACCCCGGAAGCCTCGTGGGCGCCGCGACGGAAGAACGCGCCCGAAGCGGGATGGTGATCGAGTCGCCGTCGGGCCCGATCGGCGTCATCCAGACCGCCGGATTTCTCGGGCGGCGCATCGTCAGCCTGTCGGCCGAAGGGGAGACGCTGGCGGCGGGGCAGCGGATCGCGGTGCTGCCGCTCGGCGCTCAGGTCGATATCTATGTGCCGGTGGCGGCCACGGTGATCGTGGCGGAAGGCCAGACGTCGGTGGCCGGTGAGACGCCGGTGGCGCGCTTCGACGGCGGAGGCGCCGCGGCGCGGCGCAGCGTCAGGATTGACTGAGCGCCGGCATCCGTCGCCGCGCTGCGGGTGCGGCCCGCGACCGCGGACCGCCGGCAGCATCGGGTGTGAACCTGTGCATGGCGCCAAGGGCGCGCGACCCGCTTTCGGGCGACATCAGTGACAGGATGGCGCGCAGCCGCGCCACCTGCGCATCGATGTCGGCCTCGTACTCCGGCTCGGAATCATCGTGCAGGATCAGGTATTTGTTTCTGGCCATGACGCTGGCGTCCCGCAAATCACGCCCCCTCCGTCAAGGCTCGCCGCACGCGGTTAACGAGCGGTTAAAGATGCCTCTTTCCTCTCCCGCTCATTTCAGCAAACTGGGCGGGCAATCCGGGGAACTACAGCATGAGCACGCCCTATCCGCGGGACATGATCGGCTACGGCCGCGCCGGCTACGATCCGAAGTGGCCCGACGGCGCCGTGATCGCGGTCCAGTTCGTCGTCAACTACGAGGAGGGCGGCGAGAACAACATCCTCCACGGCGATGCCGCATCGGAGGCGTTCCTGTCGGAGGTCGTGGGCGCGCAGCCGTGGCTCGGACAGCGCCACATGAGCATGGAATCGATCTACGAGTACGGCTCGCGCGCCGGCTTCTGGCGGCTCTACCGGCTGTTCACCGAGCGCTCCATCCTGCCGACCGTGTTCGGGGTGGCAATGGCGATGGAGCGCAATCCCGAAGCGGTTGCGGCGATGAAGGAGGCCGACTGGGAGATCGCGAGCCACGGCCTCCGCTGGATAGACTATCGCGATTTCACCGAAGCTGCCGAGCGCGATCATCTTCGGCAGGCGATCGACCTCCACAAGCGCGTCACCGGGGCGCGGCCGCTCGGCGTCTACACGGGCCGGACGTCCGTTCATTCGATCGACCTCGCAGCGGAGGAGGGCGGCTTCGTCTACTGCGCCGATTCGTACGCGGACGACCTGCCGTACTGGATCGACAGTCCACGCGGGCCGTTCCTCATCGTGCCCTACACCCTCGATGCCAACGACATGCGCTTCGCGACAGCGCAGGGCTTCAACTCGGGCGACCAGTTCT
>CAZXKZ010000208.1:0-3394 GCA_964641825.1 uncultured Bauldia sp. | reverse complement strand
GGAACACGGCCTCGGTGGCGCGCTGAAATGCGATGACGGCGCGGGGCGGGCAGCGGAGGTCGCGATGGCTGCGGCGATCGACGCGTATCTCAGGCCGGAAGGGGAGGAGCGCCACAGCTTCACGGAGCGGCTGGTTGCGCCGGTGCTCAGCCGCCGGGGTGTGAAGGTGGGCACGGTGCGCCCGGCGGACGGGCTGGTGACGGCGCTGAGGGGGTAGCCGCAGTTGTCATCCTCGCGCATGCGAGGATCCAGTAAACACAACTGCTGGCGTCGTTTACCGGGTCCCCGCTTTCGCGGGGATGACAAACGGGGTTTCGCGGGTTGACACCCTGCGCGGATACTAGCTCGTGGAATTGCGCTCCACGAGGAGGTGCGGGTAGCCGCCGGTGCCGCCCTCGGTGAGGTCACCGGTGGCGGGTTCGCCCCAGTGCATGCCGACGACCGCGCCCTTCTCGGCGCCGGAGATGAGGTTGTCGGCGATCACCACCGGCCCGGCGCCGTCGATGACGCTGACGGCGATGCCCACCGGCGCGCGGCGGATGACGTTGCCGGTGACGGCGACATCGCGGAGGTGCGGACCCCAGCCGATGCCCATGCCGTGGAGGGGCGCGCCGTCGACGACGTTGCCGGTCACGGCGGCGTCGGCCTCGATGAGGATGCCGGTGCCGAAGCCGGGCGGATCGGCCGCATAGGGGCCCTTGCCGGTGAGGTTGCGCACGATGTTGCCGGAAACCACGGCGATGCGGCCGCCTTCGCCGAAATTGACGACGCCGATCCCGGTGGCGGCGGCATCGACGACGTTGTTGGCGATGAGGGCGCCCTCGAAGGCGTACTCCGAGACGATGCCAGCCTCGCCTGCGCCGCGGCAGTGGTTGCCGGTGATGCGGACGTTGCTCGACGAATTGGCGCGGATGGTGGTGAAGGCGCAGTCGGTGACGGTGTTGTTGGCGACGGCGACACCGTGGGCGCGGAAGATGCTGATGCCGTTGCCGTTGTAGCCGCGCCCACCGCTTCGCGCGGCGATGTTGGAGATGCGGTTGCCGGTGAGGATCGTGCCGTCGTCGCCGGCGGTCCAGCGATAGACGAGGATGCCGCCATTCCCGCAGTCGGAGACAATATTGTCGCTGACCGACATGGCGAGGGACGCGACCATCCTGATGCCGGCGTCGGCCGCGCCGCGGACGGTGGTGCGCGTGATGCGTCCTTCGGAGCGATCGACGGCGAGGCCGGACAGCGTGCTGCCGAGGATCGTGCAGTTGTCGATCGAGACGCCGCGGCAATCGGCGAGATAGACGAGGCCGGGGACCACCTCGTCGAGCGGCGCGCCGACGCCGTCGATGGTGAGCCCGGAGAGCTCAACGATGCCCGCGCGCTCGGCCATCATCATGAACTGCCCGCCGCCGAAGACGAGACGTGTCGCGCCGGGTACGCCGGCGAGGCGGGTGCGTGGCGGAAGCCTCAGCTCGGAGACGACGAAATCGCCGGGCGGGAGGAAAAGCTGGCGGTCGTCGGCCGATGCCGCGTCGAGCAGGTTCTGGAGGCTGGAACTGCGGCTGTGGGGGTCGATGGCAAGCTCGCCGCCGCCCATGGTCCCGCGAAGCTCGGGTTGGGCCGTGCCGACCGCCGCAACGGCCGGACCGGTAGCCGCGGTCCCCAGCGCGCCGGCAAGAAACGAACGTCGATCCACAGGCCCTTCTCCCAAAAACGCAGGGAAACCGGCCTCCTCACTCAACAATCGTGCCGCGCAGAAGGTGCCGTTATGGCACAAGGCACCGCAGAGTCTAGAGGTTCGAGCCCTCGGTCTGCTCGTAGCCGAGACGGCGGTTGAGGTCGCGGACGAGCGTCGTGGCGGCCTCGGCAATGATCGTGCCCGGAGAGAAGATCGCGCTCACGCCGGCGTCGTGGAGCGCGTTCCAGTCCCGCTCCGGCACGATCCCGCCGACCACGACCATGATGTCGGGACGGCCGCCATCCTCCAGCGCCTTCTTCAGGGCGGGCACCAGCGTGAGATGGCCGGCGGCGAGCGTCGACACGCCGACCACGTGCACGCCGCGCTCGATGGCGAGCGCCGCGGCCTCCTCCGGCGACTGGAACAGCGGACCGATCTCGACATCGAAGCCGAGGTCTGAGAACGCCGAGGCGATCACCTTCTGGCCGCGGTCGTGGCCGTCCTGGCCGACCTTGGCGACCAGGATGCGCGGCGGGCGGCCATCGCGCGCCTGGAAGGCGCGGACCATCGCCGCCGCCTGCTCGACGGCGGCATCGTCGCCAATGGCCTTCCGGTAAGTGCCGCTGACGGCCTTGGCGCCGGTGCGGTAGCGCCCGAAGGCGGCCTCCAGGGCACCGCTAATCTCGCCCACGGTTGCATGGGCACGCGCGGCATCGACGGCGCCGGCGAGCAGGTTGCCGTCGCCGGTGCGCGCCATCTCGGCAAGGGCGGCGAGCGCGACACCGAGCGCGCGCGGATCGCGCTCGGTCTTCAGGCGGGCGAGCTTCTCGATCTGGGCGGCGCGCACGGCCGAATTGTCGACGCTCAGCGTCTCGATCGGCGCGTCCTCGCCGGCCGGCTTGTATTTGTTGACGCCGACCAGCGTCTGCTCGCCGGAATCGATGCGCGCCTGCGTGCGCGCAGCGGCCGCCTCGATGCGCTCCTGCGGGACGCCGGCCTCGATCGCCTTGGCCATGCCGCCGAGGGCGTCGATCTCCGCGATGTGGTCGAGGGCGCGGGTCGCCAGCTCGTAGGTCAGCCGCTCGACGTAGTAGGAGCCGCCCCACGGGTCGATCACGCGCGTGGTGCCGGCTTCGTTCTGGAGGAAAAGCTGGGTGTTGCGGGCGATGCGCGCCGAGTTGTCAGTGGGCAACGCCAGCGCCTCGTCGAGTGCGTTGGTGTGAAGCGACTGGGTGTGGCCGTCGGTGGCGGCCATCGCCTCGATCGCGGTGCGCACGACGTTGTTCCACGGATCGCTGGCGGCGAGCGACCAGCCGGAGGTCTGGCAGTGCATGCGCAGCATGAGCGAACGGCTGTCGCGGGGGCTGAACCGCTCGCGCATCAGCTTCGCCCACAGTAGGCGCGCAGCGCGGAGCTTGGCGACCTCCATGAAGAAATTCATGCCGACATCGAAGAAGAACGAGATGCGTGGCGCGAAGCGGTCGACATCGAGGCCGGTGGCGCGGGCCGCAGCAACGTACTCCAGGCCATCGGCGAGCGTATAGGCGAGCTCGAGATCGGCCGTCGCCCCGGCCTCCTGCATGTGGTAGCCGCTCACCGAGATCGGGTTGAAGCGCGGCATGTGGGTGGTGGCGTAGGCGATGATGTCGGCCACGATCCGCATCGAGGCTTCCGGCGGGTAGATGTAGGTGTTGCGGACCATGAACTCCTTGAGGATGTCGTTCT
>CAZXKZ010000207.1:0-3420 GCA_964641825.1 uncultured Bauldia sp. | reverse complement strand
CGGCGTTCACGACGTTCCGCCGCATCACGCTGCCGCTCACTGTCCCCGGCATCGCGGCGGGCGGCGTGTTCGTCTTCGTCCTGTCGATCGGCAACTTTCTCACGCCCGCCCTTCTCGGAGGCGGGCGCTTCCAGATGATCGGCAACGTGGTCTACGACCAATTCCTCACCGCCAACGACTGGCCCTTCGGCGCGGCACTGGGCGCCGTCCTGATCGGGCTGATGATCATCCTGCTCATCATCCAGGCCCGCGCCGCCGACCGCCTGTCGGGCGAAGTCGCGCTCACCCGCGGAGGCGACGATGGCTGAGCGGCCGCCAGGATCGGGCCGCACGCTGCGCGCGGTGCTGGTCCTCGTCTTCGTCTTTCTCTACGTGCCGATCGCAGTTCTCGTCGCGCTGTCGTTCAACGAGGGCGGCTTGCCCACGGTCTGGTCCGGTTTTTCGACCAGGTGGTACGCCTCTCTCGTCACCAACACCGACATCCTGCGGGCTGCCCTCAACACGCTGATCGTGGCTTTGGCCTCGACCGCCATAGCGACGCTGCTCGGTACGCTACTGGCGCTCGGCATCGAGATGCGCCGCCGCCGCAGTCAGGGTCTGGAGGCATTGATCTTCGCGCCGATGGTCATTCCCGATATCGTGTTGGCGATCGCGCTTCTATCATTCTTCACGATGCTCAACGTCACGCTGGGGCTGCAGACCATCATCCTCGCCCATGTCATCTTCAATCTTGCTTTCGTCTGCGTGGTCGTGCGCGCGCGGCTGAAGTCGTTCGACTGGTCGATCGTCGAAGCCTCGACCGATCTCGGCGCGTCGGGCTTCACCACCTTCCGCCGCGTGACGCTGCCAGCCATCCTGCCTGCCGTTGTTGCCGGTGCGCTGCTCGCCTTCACCCTGTCGGTGGACGAGTTCATTATCGCCTTCTTCACCGCCGGGGCAGGGCGTGGTTCGACGACGCTGCCGATGCAGATCTATTCCATGATCCGCTTCGGCATCACGCCCGAGATCAACGCGCTGGCGACCATCGTCATGGCGGTCAGCGTGATCGTTCTGGCGCTGTCGCAGCGCCTCAACCGCGGAACGATCGCGCTATGAATGCCGGCCCGCGCACGGTGCTCGCCATCGACGGCGTCACGCGGCGCTTCGGCCGCATCGCCGCGGTCGACCGCATCTCGCTCGATATCCGCGAGAACGAGTTTTTTGCGCTGCTCGGTCCCTCGGGCTGCGGCAAGACCACGCTCCTCCGCCTGCTCGCCGGCTTCGAGACGCCCGACGAGGGCCGCATCCTGCTCGATGGCGTCGACATCGCGCCGGTGCCGCCGAACCGGCGGCCGCTCAACCTGATGTTCCAGTCCTACGCGCTGTTCCCGCACATGACGGTCCGCGACAACGTCGCCTACGGCCTCGAGATGGAAGGGCTGGCGAAGGACGAGATCGGCCGGCGCGTCGGCGCCATCCTTGAAACCACCCACCTCACGCAATTTGCCGGCCGCCGGCCCGACCAGCTTTCGGGCGGCCAGCGCCAGCGCGTGGCGTTGGCGCGCGCGCTGGTCAAGCGGCCGCGGGTCCTGCTTCTCGACGAGCCGCTCGCCGCCCTCGACAAGAAGCTCCGCGGCGCCATGCAGATCGAGCTCAAGCGCCTGCAGCACGAGGTCGGCATCACCTTCGTCGTCGTCACCCACGACCAGGAGGAGGCGCTGGCCATGTCCGACCGCATCGCGGTGCTCCGCGACGGCCATCTCCTCCAGTGCGACACGCCCCACGAGGTCTACGAGCGCCCAGCCGACCGGTTCGTCGCCGACTTCATCGGCGTCATGAACTTCATCCCCGGCCGGATTGTCGAGGGCGGCGTCGAGGTCGTCGAAGGCAGGAGGATCGCGGGTCAGCTTCCGGTAGGCGCGGCATCAGCCGCACCAGCTACCGCGGCCGTGCGGCCCGAGCGGGTGCGCCTGTTCGCTTCCGCACTGCCGAACCAGCTATCCGGGCTGGTCGAGACCGTCGTCTATCACGGGCAGGACCTGCAACTTGGTGTGAAGACGGGGCTTTCCGACAGGCCCTTTCTCGTGCGACTGACAGCGGAGCAGGCGGACCGGCGGCGCTTTGCGCCCGGCGACCGCATCGAGGTCGGCTGGGAGGCCGCCGATACGCGCATCTTCGTCGATTGAAGCGGAGGGACGTCAGAAGCATGCCAGGCAAGACGATCGCATTTTTCCCGGAGGCCGCCTACGGGCCGGCGCTCAACTCGGTCGGCATCGCCCAGGCGGTCGAGGCGCTTGGCCACAAGGCCGTGTTCCTCTCCGATCCCGGCTTCGTCTCGGTCTACGAGGGCTACGGCTTCGAGGCGCATCCGGTGAACCTGTCGGCGCCGATGCCGCCCGAGCAGATGGCGAAGTTCTGGGAGGACTTCATCAACGGCCACATCCCGAACTTCCAGAAATCCCCCTACGACCAGATCGACAACTACGTGAAGGACTGCTGGACGGCGATCGTCGACACTGCCAAGTGGGCGCAGAAGGACCTGCCCGCCGTGCTTGCGAAGGTGAAGCCGGACATGGTGTGCGTCGACAACGTCATCCTGTTCCCGGCGATCAAGCAGTACGGCAAGCCGTGGGTCAGGATCATCTCGTGTTCGGAGAACGAGATCGAAGATCCCGACATCCCGCCGCATCTGTCCGGCGCGCCGGAGTCCGATCACGCCGCCCACCAGCGCTACCGCGACCGCTTCAACGTGGTCATCAAGCCGATCCACGACGACTTCAATGTCTTTCTCGCCGAGAACGGCGAGGCGCCATATCCCATCGGGCAGTTCTTTGAAGCCTCGCCCACCATGAACCTGCTGCTCTATCCGGAAGCGGCGAAGTTCAGGCGGCGCCACCCGCTTGATCCGCAGCACTTCCAGTATCTTGAAGGCTGCGTCCGCAAGGAGAAGCCCTACGAGGTTCCGGCGTTTGCGAAGAACAGCGACGGCCCGCTGATCTACGTCTCGTTCGGCAGCCTGGGCTCCGGCGATGTCGATCTGCTCAAGCGTGTCATCGCCGCGCTTGGCAGAAGCCGCTACCGCGCGCTCGTCAACGTCGGCGGCTACAAGGGCGAGTACACTGACGTTCCGCCGAACGTCATCATCGACGAATGGTTCCCCCAGCCTTCGGTCATCCCGCAGGTCGATGCCGTCATCCACCACGGCGGCAACAACTCGTTCACCGAGTGCCTCTACTTCGGCAAACCCGCGATCATCATGCCGTACGTCTGGGACGGCCACGACAACGCCATGCGTGTCGAGGAGACCGGCCACGGCTTCAGGATGCCCCGCTACGACTGGACCGATGATGAACTGATCGCGAAGCTCGAAACCTGCCTCACCGATTCGAAGATCAAGGCGAAGCTCGACGCCACCTCCCGGCAGATGCAGGCGGCCAACGG
>CAZXKZ010000206.1:2952-3469 GCA_964641825.1 uncultured Bauldia sp. | reverse complement strand
GGATCTGCCGCCAGCGCCGCGCGCCCGGTGCGCCGTGGAAAAGTCCGAGCATGTGGCGGGTGATGTGCGACAGGCGCGTTCCCTTGGCGAGTTCGGCGGCGATGTAAGACATCATCGCCAGCACCACATCGCGATCGCCTCGCGCGGCGCCGGGCGCGCCGTAGAAGCGCAGGTCGATCTCGCCCAGGATTCCTGGCGTGTGATAGGCAGCGCGGCCGAGCATGACGCCGTCCACATGGCCGAGATGCTCCGCCGCTGCGTCGAGCGATCCGATGCCGCCGTTGATACCCACGAAGATGCCGCCCAGACGCCGCTTGAGCCGATAGACGCGCTCATAATCGAGCGGCGGCACGTCGCGGTTCTCCTTCGGGCTGAGCCCGGTCAGCCAGGCCTTCCGCGCATGGACCCAGATCGTGTCGGCGCCCGCCGCCACAACTTCATCCGCAAGCGCATCGAGGGCGGCCTCGGTGTCCTGCTCGTCGACACCGAGCCGGCATTTCACGGTCACCGGCACGTT
>CAZXKZ010000206.1:0-2942 GCA_964641825.1 uncultured Bauldia sp. | reverse complement strand
CGGCGATGCAGTCCCCGACAACGCCCGGCGTCAGCATCAGGCAGGCGCCGAACGTCCCCGATTTCACGCGGTCCGACGGGCAGCCGACGTTGAGGTTGATCTCGTCGTAGCCGAAGTCCGCGCCGATCCGCGCCGCTTCGGCAAGCTTCCCGGGATCGCTGCCGCCGAGTTGGAGGGCGACGGGATGCTCCTCCGGCGCGTAGCCGATCAGGCACTCGCGGTCGCCGTGGATCACTGCGTCGGCGACGATCATCTCGGTGTGCAGCAGCGCCCGCCGCGTCAGGTGCCGGTGCAACATGCGGCAATGGCGGTCGGTCCAGTCCATCATCGGCGCGATGGATATGCGGTGGGCGGGATAGGCCATCGTCGGCTGACATGGCCCGCCGGCGGCGGAAAGTCCAGCCCGGCCAATGTCTTGGCCGGCGGGCCGCGGCAATCGTCAGACGAGCGGCGCGACCGCCTCGGCGAGCGCGCCGCGCTTGCGCACCCGGATCGCGCCGAGCCCCAGCCATTCCGCCAGCCGCCGGAGTTCGCGCGCAAGGTCTGGCGCCATGCGGCCGACGTCCGCCCGGTCCTCGGCATGCGCGCCAAGCACGTCGAGGATGCCCTCCGCCCGCGCCGCCTTGAGGTCGGCACGGCCGCGCAGCCGCCCGTCGTGCAGGAACGGCAGGACGTAGTAGCCGAACCGCCGCTTCGCCTCCGGCGTGTAGATCTCGATCCGGTAGTGAAAGTCGAACAGCCGCTCCGTGCGCGGCCGGAACCAGACCAGCGGATCGAACGGCGACAGCAGCGCGGTGGCCGAAACGGCCCGCGGGACGGCCGTGCCGGCTACGAGGAAGGCCGGCCTGTCCCAGCCCGCGACCGTCGCTGGCTCCAGCCTCCCCTCCTCCACCAGTTCGGCGACGGCGCGGCGCGCCTCCGTCACCGGCAGGCGGAAATAGTCGCGGATGTCGGTCTCCGTCACAATGCCGAAGGCGCGTGCGCCGGCGGCGGCGAGTTCGCGGATGGCGTCGGGCTCGCTCGGCGTCGGAGCAGCGAGAATGTCGGCGGGGATCACCCGCTCGGCGAGGTCGTACACCCGCTCGAACGCGCCGCGCCGGCTCGCGGTGGTCGCCTCGCCCGTACGGAAGAGATGCTCGAGCGCAGCCTTGCCCTTGTGCCAGCCCCACCACGGCCCGGAGCGCTCGCCCGGGTCGGAGAGATCGGCGGCGGCAAGGGGGCCGTGCTCCGCGAGCTCGCGCCGCACCGCGCGGATGTAGCCACGCGCCTCGCGTATCCAGGTCGCATAGACCTTGTTGACACCGTCCAGCCGCCTGGCGCGCTCCATGCGCCAGCGCATCAGCGGATGGAGGTGAAGCGGCAGGAGCGAGGCCTCGTGCGCCCAATACTCGAACATCTCGCGGCGCGGCCCATGGCTGAAGGCGCGCCGGTCGAGCGCCGCGCGGTCGTAGTCGCCGATCCGCGAGAAGACCGGAAGATAGTGCGAGCGCACCAGCACGTTCACCGAATCGAGCTGGAGGAGGCCCATGTCGTCGATCGCGGCGCGCACGTGCGGCCATGACGATCGTGCGGAGGTCTTGCGGCGGCCGAATCCCTGCGCGGCGAGCGCAATCCGGCGCGCTTCAGCGGCACTCAGCGAGATTTTGGCTAACGGCAGGCTGGCGGGCATCCCCCGCCTTATGCCAACCGCCGATGCGCCGCGCCAGTGGCGGCAGCCCGCGGTTCAGCCCGCCGCGGCCACCGCCATCGGCGAAGGCGTGGTCATGCCGGCGATCATGGCGACCGCCGCGTTGACATCGTCGGCGGCGACCGGGCGCGAGAACATGAAGCCCTGCACCAGCCCGCACTGGAACAGGCGCAGCAGGCGCAACTGGTCCTCGTTCTCGATGCCCTCGGCGATCACCGACAGCGATAGCGCATCGCCGAGCGAGACCAGCGATTGCGCCAGCGCGTTGGCGCTCTGGTCGGCGCCGAGTTCGCGCACGAACGAGCGGTCGATCTTCAGCACGTCGAACGGGAACTGGCGCAGATAGCCGATAGAGGAGAATCCGGTGCCGAAGTCGTCGAGCGCCAGGCTGAAGCCCGATTCCTTCAGCATCGCGAGCTTGCGCTTGGCGATATTCGGGTTGTTGACGAGGATGCCCTCGGTCAGCTCCAGCTCGAAACGCGACGGCAGGTGGCCGTGGCTCTCGACGAGTGTCCTGATCTCGTCGGCGAAGCCGGGGTCGCGCAACTGCACCGGCGAGACGTTGATCGCCATGGTGAGTCCGGGCCAGCGGTGGAGGTCTTCGCAGGCCTGCTTGACCACGAAGCGGCCGATGTCGTGGATGAGGCCGGTTTCCTCGGCGACCGGGACGAACAGCGCCGGGGACACCGGGCCGAACTCCTCCGAGGTCCAGCGGATCAGCGCCTCGAGGCCGACGACCGTCATGTCGGCGGTCCTGACGACCGGCTGATAGAAGACCTTGAGCTCGCCGTTCTCGACCGCGCGGCGGAGGCCGGCTTCGATGCGCTTCTTCTCGATCGCGCCGGTTTCCATGGTCGGGTGGTAGCCGATGGGCTCCCGCTCCGCCGCGTTCTTGGCCTGGTACATGGCAAGGTCGGCACGGCGGATGAGCTCAGAGGGGTCGATCGCCTTCCCGTCCGTCCCCCCGGCAACCGCGTATCCCACCGATGCCGAGACATGGAACTCGAAGCCGCTCAGCATGAACGGCTTCTCGATGGCGTGCGCGATGCGGCTCGCCACCTGCTCGACGCGGCCGGGGACATTGTCGCCGCAGAGCGCCACCGCGAACTCGTCTCCGCCGATGCGCGCGAGGATGGCTTCGGGCGGGATGGCGTTCCGGATCCGCAGCGCCAGCGCGCGCACGAGGTCGTCGCCGCCGTGGTGGCCGATGGAGTCGTTGACCGCCTTGAAGCCGTTGATGTCGAGATAGACGATG
>CAZXKZ010000205.1:0-3508 GCA_964641825.1 uncultured Bauldia sp. | reverse complement strand
TTCATCTGCCTTCCCGTCGGTTCGATCTGTCGAGACGTTGAGAGGTGCAATTCGGGCGACTTTTGGGCGCCGCAACAATTCAGTCCAAAGTATCGGGTTACTTGTCCCAGACCGTATATTTCTGTCCTTCTCGGAAAACAAGCACTTCAATATTGGGAGCGCACAATATTTCACGGACGGCTTTTCGCTTTAGCCGTGAGCCGATGCCCGTATCTTCCTGATTCATCGAGCTCAGTTCATGGACGAGGCCTGGCCTGCACCTTCGATCAGCTTTCGCAATCGTTGCTATCTAGAGTAGTATTCCGGTTTCGGGCCGTGTTTTCCATGTCGGCCGTTGCACGCTCCGGGTGATTGAGTCGAGCGGCCGGACGGCCCATATTAGGAGCTCGCCGGATGCGTCCCGCGTCCCGAAAAACCCAATAATATCAACAGGAAGGTGCGCCCGTATGACGCCGCCCTCAATGACCGCGCGCGAGGCCAATCCGCAGGGAATGTCGGGCGGCATCGCCATGAAGCTCCCGGTGGCGCCGAAGCGCCCTGAGCAGCTTTCCGCCCACAACCTCCTGCGCACTGACGACTATGCCTGGCTCCGCGCCGCCAACTGGCAGGAGGTCATGCGGGATCCCTCCGTCCTGCCGGCCGACATCCGCGCCTATCTGGAGGCCGAGAACGCCTACGCCGCAACGGCGATGGCCGATGTCGAGCCGCTCCGCCAGGCGCTGTTCCGCGAGATGCGCGGGCGCATCAAGGAAGACGACTCCACGGTTCCCGCACCTGACGGGCCATTCGCCTATTCGACCCGTTACCTCCAGGGCGCCGAGCATCCGCAGATCGTGCGCAGCAACCGCGACGGCAGCGGCGAGCGCGTGCTCATCGACGCCAACGCCATGGCCGCGGGGAAGGCCTATTTCAAGCTCGGCGGCGTCGCCCACAGCCCCGACCACCGCCTGATCGCCTACGCCGACGACGACAGCGGCAACGAGTTCTTCACGCTCCGCATCCGCAACGCCGAGTCCGGCGCCGATCTACCCGATGCAATTGCGGAGACCGATGGCCACGCCGTCTGGGCGAGCGACGCCCGCTCGCTCTACTACGTCTGGGTCGATGCCAACCATCGCCCGTCGAAGGTGCTCCGCCACGTCGTCGGCGCCGACCCGGCGAGCGATGTCGTCGTCTACGAGGACAACGACCCGGCGTTCTTCATTTCGGTCGGCAAGACCCAGTCCGACCGCTTCGTCGTCATCAGCACGCACGACCACGAGACTTCCGAGGTCCGCGTCATCGACGCCGATCGCGCGGACGCGCGGACGCGGCTCATCGCGCCGCGCGTAACGGGCGTCGAGTACGAGGTCGATCACGGCTTCGTCGGCGGCGAGGAGCGGCTTTTCATGCTCACCAACGCCGGCGGCGCGGAGGACTTCAAGATCGTCACCGCTCCGGTGGCGGCGCCGGGGCCGGCCCACTGGCGCGATTTCGTGCCGCACGTCCCCGGCCGCCTGATTCTCGACGTCACCGCCTACCGCGATCATCTCGTGCGCCTGGAGCGCGAGGCCGGCCTGCCGCGGATCGTCATCCGCCATCTGCCGAGCGGCGACGAGCATGCCATCGCCTTCGCGGAGGAAGCCTACTCGCTCGGCACCATCGACGGCTTCGAGTTCGATACCGCCAGCCTGCGCTTCACCTATTCGTCGATGACGACGCCTGCCCGCGTCTACGACTACGACATGGTCACGCGCACGCGCGTGCTCCGCAAGCAGGACGAGATTCCCTCCGGCCACGACCCCGACGACTACGTCACGCGCCGCATCTTCGCGCCGGCGGCTGACGGCGAAACCGTGCCGGTGTCCCTTCTCTACCGCAAGGGCACGCCGCTCGACGGCAGCGCGCCGTGCCTCCTCTACGGCTACGGCGCTTACGGCATCACCATCCCGGCCGCCTTCGGTATCACCCGCCTGTCGCTCGTCGATCGCGGCTTCGTCTATGCCATCGCGCACGTCCGCGGCGGCAAGGACAAGGGCTACCGCTGGTATGCGGACGGGCGCCGCGAGAAGAAGCCCAACACCTTCACCGACTTCATCGCCGCCGGCGAATACCTCGCCCGGCAGGGCTTCACGGCGCGCGGCAGGATCGTCGGCTGGGGCGGCTCCGCCGGCGGCCTGCTGATCGGCGCCGTCGCCAACATGGCGCCTGATCTTTTCGCCGGCCTCATCGCCGAAGTGCCTTTCGTCGACACGCTCAACACGATGCTCGATGCCACGCTGCCGCTCACGCCACCGGAATGGAAGGAGTGGGGCAATCCGATCGACAGCGCCGCCGACTACGACCTGATCGCCTCCTACTCGCCCTACGACAACGTGCGGCAGCAGGCCTACCCCGCGATCCTCGCGCTCGCCGGCCTTTCGGACCCGCGCGTCACCTACTGGGAGCCCGCGAAGTGGGTGGCGCGGCTCCGCGCCACCAAGACCGACGACCGCGTCATCGTCTTCCGCACCAACATGGACGCAGGGCATGGCGGCGCCGCCGGCCGCTTCGACCGGCTGCACGAAACCGCCTTCGCCACCGCGTTTGCACTGAAGGTTGCCGGACGTAGCGGAGATAGTCTTTCCATCGGAGACACCTCCGCTAGGTAGTCATGGCTGAGGCGGCTCGGAGATGAAACGGATGCGCGCTCTTCTCGCCCTGGCCTTTGCGGCGGCGATCGCAATTGTTGGCTTCCTGCCGGTCAGCGCGTCGGCGGCGCAGCCGCCGCGGGTGCCGGGCTACGATTGCCGGGCGCTCGGCGCGCAGGTCGGCCCGGGCAACGTCTGGCAGACGGTGTTCACCGGCTGGCGTGAGGATATCTTCGGCCGCCGCGAGGATCTCCGCGTCGCGCCCTGCTTCGCCAGCCAGGCGGACTGCAACGCTTGGCTCTACTGGGCGCAGACCGACTGGCCGCACAATTTCATCCAGCACCCGCGCTGCCAGATCTGGCGGGGTTAGCTACCGCCCTCAGTGTCATCCTCGCGCAAGCGAGGATCCAGTAGACGCCACCGGAGCAGGTGATCCTCACACCCACATCTGCGGTGCAGCGCTTGCCGCGCTGCGCCGCATGCGGGACGACATTGAGTGCCCTACCGGCCGACCGCCTTCTCGTAGAGCTCCAGCACGTAGTCCCAGTTGATGAGGTTATCGACCCACGCCTCGAGGTACTTCGGCCGCGCGTTGCGGTAATCGATGTAGTAGGAGTGCTCCCACACGTCGACTCCGAGGATGGGCGTGCCGCCGTGGACGAGCGGGTTCTCGCCGTTCGGCGTCTTGGTGATCGACAGCTTGCCGTCACGCACCGCGATCCATGCCCAGCCGGAGCCGAACTGGGTGACGCCTGCCTGGATGAAGTCGGTGCGGAACTTGTCGTAGCCGCCGAGATCGGAATCGATCGCCTTCGACAGCGCGCCGGGGATCTTCGTCCCGCCCCCGCCCTTCTTCATCCATTTCCAGAAGTGGATGTGGTTGTAGTGCTGGCCGGCGT
>CAZXKZ010000204.1:0-3581 GCA_964641825.1 uncultured Bauldia sp. | reverse complement strand
CTCCTCCTACAAGCCGGCGATGCTGTCGAACGGCGTGCGCACCAACGTGCCACCGCACATCGTGGCGGGCACGCGGATCGTGGTGTCGACCGAAGACGGCTCCTACGTCGAACGCGCCAAGGACTAGGCTACCGAACTTCGGTGTCATCCCCGCGAAAGCGGGGACCCAGTAAACGACGCCGGGTCTTGTGAATACTGGATCCTCGCGTGCGCGAGGATGACATCGAGGGGTTGATCGCGATCGAGCCCCGCCCTCAAGCCGCGCGCGGCATCACCGAGGCCAGCCAGTTGCGGAGCGTGGTGGCATCCATCGCGCCGGAGCGCCGCGCCGCCTCCTTCCCGCCGGCAAACACGATGAGCGTCGGGATGCCGCGAATGCCGTAGCGCGCCGACAGCTCCGGCGCGCGGTCGGTATCGAGCTTCAGGAAACGGAAGCGCGGCTCCAGTTCGCGCGCCACCTGCTCGTAGAACGGCGCCATCGCCTTGCACGGTCCGCACCACTCGGCCCAGAAATCGACCACCACCGGGATGTCGTTCCGGCCGACGTGCCTGTCGAAGCTCTCCGCCGAGACGGGCACCGCGTGACCGGTGAACAGCGGCTTGTGGCAGACGCCGCACTTCGCCTCGGCAGGCGCCTTGCCTGCCGGAATCCGGTTGACGCTGTCGCAATGCGGACAGACGACGTGCGCGGACGGTGCGGTCATCGGGAAGACCTCGCGGTTGCTGCACCAAATCTGGTCATCGGACGCGCATCGTTCAACAGTCCGTCAGTGCTCGAACAAATCCGGGCGGCGGGTGGCGAGCCGGCGCACCTCGGCCATCACCTCGTCGAGATGCTCCCCCATCGCAGCCGACGCGGCCTTGGCGCTTCGCGCGGCGAGCGCGGCGGCAATGGCGCGGTGCTCGCGCAGCGTTGCCGTGCTCCGCGCCACCGAAGGCACCAGCAGGCGCCGGGCACGCTCCAGCGGTGCACGGGAGGATTCCACCGCCGCCGCGACACGCTCCATGCCCATGCGGTCGAACAGCATGGCGTGAAAGCGGAGATCGAGGGCGTAGACCTCCTCCCAGTCCTTCGTCTTCAGCGCCGCGGCGTGGTAGGTAAGGATGCGGTCGAGCCGCTTACCGGCGGCCTCGTCAAAGCGGGGCGCGATGCTGTGGACGGTGGCAATCTCCAGCGCGCGCCGGACGAACGCCGCCTCCTCTACGTCCGCCAGGCGGATGCGGGCGACGAACGTTCCCTTCTGCGGCTCGATGTCGACCAGCCGCTCCTCGGCGAGCCGCGCGACCGCCTCGGACAGGGGCTGGCGCGAGACGCCAAGGCGCCGGCAGATCTCGTGCTTGTCGATGCGCGCGCCGGGTTTCAGGCGGAGCCCGATGATGGCGGCACGGAGGTCGTCGTAGACGAGCACCGACTTAACCACGCTCCGCCGCGTCGGCGGACGAGGAACGGTCGTGGGAGCGTAAGCTGCGGGTACCGGCCAGGCTTCGGTCATGGCTGACATGTTACCATGATAACACGGTGCGACAACCGGGAGCCGCCGGTCGCGATTGACCGCTGCCGGTGTCCCGACGATCATCCCGCGCCTTTCGATCCGGCCTTTCCCATCAAGGAGCTACCGCGCCCATGCTTTTCGGTATCAACCCGCTTCTCAACCCGGACTTGCTGCATGCGATCCGCGCCATGGGCCACGGCG
This sequence comes from uncultured Bauldia sp., assembly GCA_964641825.1. Taxonomy (GTDB): domain Bacteria; phylum Pseudomonadota; class Alphaproteobacteria; order Rhizobiales; family Kaistiaceae; genus DASZQY01. The sequence continues at coordinate 1,887 of CAZXKZ010000204.1, read as the reverse complement.
ACGAGATCTGCATCGCCGACGCCAACTTTCCGGGCGTATCCAACGCGCGCCGCCTCATCCGGGTCGACGGCGCCGATGCCGTGCAGGTGGCTGACGCGATCCTCGAACTCATGCCGCTGGACAGCTTCGTTCCCGCCGCGGCGTTCGTCATGCAGGTGGTGGGCAAGCCCAAAGAGGCTCCGCCGACGTATGCCGCCTTCCAGGCGGCGATCGACGCGCACCAGAAGGGCTTCAAGCTCTCCCGCATCGAGCGGATGAAGTTCTACGAGCGCGCGCGCGCCTGCTACGCCATCGTCGTCACCGGCGAGACGCGCTTCTACGGAAACCTGATCCTCACGAAGGGCGTCGTCCCGCCGAAGTAGGCACGGCCTTCTCCGTCGATGCTGCGCCGCAGCACAAATTGCGGTATGGTTGCTGCATCTGCGGTTCGATTCGACGGAGGGTCACAGGATGGCAGCCCGTAGCGAAGCCATGATCGCGGTGCGCGCCTACGAAATCTGGGAGAAGCAGGGCCGGCCGCACGGCCGCGACCAGGAGCACTGGCTCCAGGCCGCCGCCGAGCTCGCCGCGCTGGAGGCGCGGCGAACGCCGAAGCCGGCCGCCAAGGCCGCGCGCACGGCGACGCCGCGCGCCAGGAAGAAAGGCTGAGCCCGGCAACACACGCCGCGGGCTTCACCACCATCGCGGTCGGGCGCTATCTTGCGCCCAGCCTCAATATCGCTGCCCATGGCGATCTGTGGGCCGGCGAACAAGAACGCTGCGCCAGCGGCAGAAACTCAAAGGGGGGAAAACAATGGCTCTCGTCGGACCCGACTCGGAAAGCTACGACCGGCGCTTCATCTTTCTCATCAATGGCACGGCGAAGAAGGAGCTCCTGTTCGACGGCTGCCGGTGGTCGGAGGGCCCGGTCTGGTTCCAGGACGGCAACTTCCTCGTCTGGAGCGACATCCCCAACAACCGCATGCTGCGCTGGGTTCCCGACGCGTTCCGCGGCAGCGTCAGCGTCTTCCGGCGCGACGCCAATTACTCCAACGGCAATACGCGCGACTGTGAAGGCCGGCTGGTCACCTGCGAGCACGGTGGGCGGCGCGTCACGCGCACGGAAGCCGACGGCTCGATCACCGTCATCGCCGACCGCTACAAGGGCAAGCGCCTCAACTCGCCCAACGACGTCGTGGTGAAGTCGGACGGCACCATCTGGTTCACTGACCCGAGCTACGGGATCATGAGCGACTACGAGGGCCACAAGGGCGAGATGGAGCAGGACGGCTGCTACGTCTACCGCTTCGACCCGAAGACAGGGAAGCTCACCGTCGTTGCCGACGATTTCGACAAGCCGAACGGCCTCGCCTTCTCGCCCGACGAATCCGAGCTTTATGTCGCCGACTCGGGCGTCTCCCATAATCCGGACGCGCAGCGCCATATCCGGGCATTCAAGGTCACAAAGGACAACAGCCTGAAGGGCGGCAAGGCGCGCTTCGTCTTCAAGGACGGCGTCCCGGACGGCTTCCGCGTCGACACCGACGGCAACATCTGGACCAGCGCCGGCCCGGCGATCTACGTCTTCGCGTCGGGCGGCGACGTGCTCGGCAGGATCAATTTCCCGCAGAACGTCTCGAACCTCGTCTTCGGCGGACCCAAGCGCAACCGCCTGTTCATCACCTGCACCCACGAGGTCTATTCGATGTACGTCACCGCCAACGGCGTGCAGAGGCCTTAGCGATCCCCTCGCTGTCGTCCTCGCGAACGCGAGGACCCAGTAACCGCAGGCTGAGCGGAAAGAAGACCGGGCGCCGGATGCTGGATTCCCCGCTTCCACGAGGTGACAGATCGAGTCACTCCGCCGGCTGACACGCCAGGAACAGTTCGTCGAACGTCTGGCGCTGC
>CAZXKZ010000203.1:0-3625 GCA_964641825.1 uncultured Bauldia sp. | reverse complement strand
GCATCCTTGAGAAACGCAGACATTGGCTGACCTCCATGAATCGAGGCTGGATTATGTTCTTGTTTTGTTCTTTTGTCAATTGGCCTGGCTAGCTAGCGGTGGTCTCAGTTTGAATTTTCGGGAAGCCACGTGACCGCGGAACGCGCTGCGGACCACGCTTCATCCGCTGACGCAAAGTCTTTGTCTGAGAAGTAGGCGACTGGCGTCCACATACCCTGATCTTCTACGTCGCGCCGGAACTCTTCGAATCCGAACGTGCCATCCGGACGGCTGAACAGGTCGACGCAGCGGTCATGGGCGTCATTCTCGATGCTTTTAAAGACTAGCCAGGAAGGGTCGATGCGCCGCGACATTGTCGGCGATGTTAGCCCGCACTACGCATCTTGATCAAAGCAGTGCGGCCAGTCGGTTCTTCTTATACGGGCCACGCTTGCCCGGGCTGGCGCGCGGGCGTCAATCAACGCAACGATACCTTCCATCGCCCACACAAGAGGAGCAGACAATGGAAGCCAGCGTAAGGACGCTCTTCGAGCGCTACGAGAGGCTTTTCAATCAGTCCCTCGGCGGCGACGTGGACCTTGATGAGGTCGCATCCCTGTATGCGTCCGAGTTCATCGGCGCCGCGCCTGCCGGGGTCAGGACCGGAAAGAACGACGAGCAGTTCAAGCGCGTCATGGCCGAAGGCTATGCGCACTATCGGGCCATCGGGACGAAGGAAATGCGGATACGCGCCGTCCGCCTCTCCCCGATAGACGAACATCATTGCGTGGCCCACGTTGCCTGGACGGCAACCTACGCCCGCAAGGATCAGCCGGACGTGGCGATAGATTTCGACGTTCACTACCTGGTCCAGAAGCTGGACGGGGAGCCGAAGGTCTTCGGCTGGGTGGCGGGCGATGAAGACGCGCTTCTGCGGAAGCACGGCATCATCTGACTCTGCTTTCCCAAACACCGCTCCCGTCCTGACGGCGCTGTTCGCCTGCGCGAGGATGACATTAAGCATTGGCAATGCCGGGCCCTCACCCGGATTGGGCGGCGCTCCGCAGCCACCACCGACGGGCGGCAACGGCCGCCCAGATCACCTCCACCACGCCAAACGGCCAGGCGCCCTGCAGGAAGCCGTAGGCCGAGGCCAGCAGGCAGGCGCCCGCGAAGGCAAGGACGAACCAGGCGCTGCGCGATTCCAGCGCATAGGTCAGCAGCATCAGGGTGACGGCGACGAGGCCGAAGGCGGTCAGGAGGTCCATGCGCCCGCGCATAGGCCGTTGTGTCCGGCGAGTCCATCGGGCAACACCACGTACGGCACAAACCTCGCCGCCCTTGATCGGGCCGCGCGCAAGGCGCATCCTGAAACGAACTCGGGCGAATCTTCCGGAGAGGGTCGGCCATGCGAAAGGTTGCGGCGGCGCTGTTGGCGGTGATGATCGCCGGCCCGGCCCTTGCGGCCGACTACGGCGCCGCGCCGGCTCCGGGCGTCGGCTACCACCATCATTTCAACCCGGCGCTGCCGGAATGCCACGACCCGGCGGTGGTGGCGACCATTCCGGAGAAGTTCGCCCATTACGACGCCAACGTGATCCATAGCGGCCTCGGCGTCGTCAATATCGACGGCATCCGCCAGGACGCGCTGAAGGCAGGCGGCCCCGGGCTGATTGACAGGCGCTATTGCGGCGCGACCGCTTGGCTCAGCAACGGCCAGCGCCACGAGGTCGTCTACCTGATCGAAGGACCCAAGGTCGGCTTCGCCTCGATCGGCTGGCACGTGGAGTCGTGTCTGCCGGGCTTCGATCCCTATCGCGTGTACGACGCCTGGTGCCGCTCCATCCGTCCCTGATCCTGCGCGCCGCCTGTGCCGCGTTCCTCTTCGCCGCGCCGCCGGCGCTGGCGGAGGACCGCGCGGGCGATTTCGATTTCTACATCCTCTCGCTGAGCTGGCTCCCCGGCTACTGCAGCACCGAGGGCAATCCCGACCCGCGCCAGTGCGACGAGCCACGCGGCTTCGTCGTCCACGGCCTCTGGCCGCAATACGAACGGGGCTATCCGGAGTTCTGCCCGTCGAGCATGCCGCGCTGGCTGAGCGACGAGACGGTGGACCTGATCCGCGACTACATGCCGAGCGCCAGCGCCGCCCGCTACCAGTGGCGCAAGCACGGCATGTGCTCCGGGCTCGACGAGTACGACTACTTCTCGCTGCTGGTGGAGGCGGCTGACGGCATCGCGCTGCCCGACTCGCTCGGCGACGGCGGCTTCGACATCGCGCCGCGGCGGATCGAGGCAGCGTTCGCGGAAGCCAATCCCGGCCTCACCGCTGGAGGCATGTCGGTCCAGTGCCGCGCCGGCGCCTTCACCGAAATCCGCATCTGCCTGACGAAAGATCTCGCCTTCCGCGCCTGCGACGAGGTGAACGCCGATACCTGCCGGGCGTCCTCGATCACAGTGCTGCCGGGACAGTAGCCGGGCCGAAAAGCCGAATGCCCCGCTGCGGGGGTGCGCAGCGGGGCATTAGGACAAAGTCAGGACTGAGAAAGAAAAATCCGATCAGAACTTGAAGCCGACGCCGACCATGACGTCGTTGGACTTGTACGAAGTCGGTCCGAAGCCCGGCAGGTCCGCGCTGCCGAGGTTGGTGTGGCGGTACTCGACGCGCGCCGTGACGTTGTTGGTCACCGCGGCCTCGACGCCCAGACCGGCGGTCCAGCCGGCCTTCGTCGCCGAAGCCGAGTTCGGCGGCAACAGGCTGTCTTCCGCCTTGATGCTGCCGAAGGCCACGCCGCCGGTGCCGTAGATCAGGAACCGGTCGGCCGCGATGCCGAGGCGGCCGCGGACGCTGCCGTTCCACGGATTGCTGACCGTGGTTCCGGCGTTGGTCCCCTTCTCACCGCTGGCGTTGATGTCGGCTTCGATGCCGAGCACCAGCGCGCCGGGGGTCTGCCAGTTGTAGCCGCCGTAGACGCCGCCCTGCCAACCGTTCGTCTTCACGGTGTTGGTTTCGCTGTCGGTGAGAGACGAGCCCCAGCCGTATCCACCCTGGAGGCCGAGGTAGGCTCCGGTCCAGCTAAACGCCGGCGCCGGAGTGTAGTAGTCAGCGGTCGCCACAGGCGGCGGCGACTGGTAGATGTCGGCGGCGGCGGCAATGCCGGGGCCGGCGACAACTGCGAACAGGCCAGCGCCCATTGCGCCAAGTGTACGGATACGCAACATAAGCTTCTCCTCGTCGATCCGTTTCGACCGCGACGCGTTCCGCTTGTCCCGCGAAATCCGCCCGGTTTTGACGGTACTCAATTGGGTGATCAATAAGGCGTAAGCGTTAACAAAAAGCGGCTGCGATCGGGCAAACCCATGACCATTTATGGCGTTGCAACACAGCCACTGACGCGGCTTAAGCCATTGCGTTGATTACGGTTTTGCGGAGTGTCGAAAACGCCTTAAGCACGCCTCCGCACCCGTTAAGAGACGACGCCACGATTAAACATGGTTAGCGGAGGGTAAAGGCGACCGATGGCGACCCGAACGGCCCTCGTCACCGGCGGCGCACAGCGCATCGGCCGCGCGATCGTCGAGGACCTCGCGCGCAACGGATGGGCCGTTGCAATCCACTACCGCACCTCGCGCGACGCGGCCGCAG
>CAZXKZ010000202.1:0-3646 GCA_964641825.1 uncultured Bauldia sp. | reverse complement strand
AGCACTCCCACTCCAGCACCGCCCATGAGTCATAGTCGTACTGGGCGAGCTTGGAGAAGATGCCCGAGAAATCGACCTGCCCGTCGCCGAGCGAACGGAACCGGCCGGCGCGGGAGAGCCACGGCTGGAACCCGGAATAGACGCCCTGCTTGCCGCTCGGGTTGAACTCCGCGTCCTTCACGTGGAAGGCGTAGATGCGCTCGTGATAGATGTCGATGAAGTCGAGATAGTCCAGTTGCTGCAGCACGAAGTGCGAGGGGTCGTAGTTGATGCCGCAGGCCTCGTGCCCTTTCACCCGGTCGAGCAGCATCTCGAAAGTGGCGCCGTCGAACACGTCTTCGCCGGGGTGCAGCTCGAAACCGATCCTGACGCCCTGGTCGGAGCAGTAGTCGAAGATCGGCTTCCAGCGTTTCGCCATCTCGTCGAAGCTGGTCTCGACCAGGCCGGCAGGCCGCTGCGGGAACGGATAGAGAAACGGCCAAACGAACGCGCCGGTGAACGACACCTGCGTCGTGAGGCCGAGGTTGCGGGAGGCCTTGGCGGCGAGCTTCACCTGGTCGACGGCCCATTTCTGCCGCGCCTTCGCGTTGCCGTGGACTTCCTTCGGCGCGAAGCCGTCGACGAGGTTGTCGTAGATCGGATTGACGGCGACCAGGTGACCCTGAAGGTGACTGGAAAGCTCGGTGATCGACAGGCCGTGCTCGCCGAGCATGCCCTTGATCTCGTCGCAATAGGTCTTGCTCGATGCGGCCTTCTTCAGGTCGAACAGGCGGCTGTCCCAGGTCGGGATCTGCACGCCCTTGTAGCCGAGGCCGGCGGCCCAGCCGGCCATGCCCTTCAGCGTGTTGAACGGCGCGGCGTCTCCGGCGAACTGGGCGAGAAAGATCGCCGGTCCCTTGATGGTCTTCATGGTCGTTCCCTCTCTTGTTTCCTTGGAGCGCTGCCGATGCGCGTTGCGAAGGGCTCGGCCTCGTCACGCCGGCCCGTTTACCCGTCAAAGGTAGTCGTTCAGCAGCCCCTCAAGGTACTCCTGCTTGCCGCTCTTCGGCTGCGGGTCGAGCTTCTTCTTCAGCACATAGTCGGAGAGGTCGTCCAGCGAGCGTTTCCCGGCCAGGATCGCCCTCCCCTCGCGGCTGTTCCATCCGGCGTAGCGCTCCTCGATGAAGCCGTCGAGCTTGCCGTCCTCGATCATGGCCGCGGCGATCAGCAGCCCGCGTGCGCACGCATCCATCGAATTGACATGGGCGATCAGGAGATCGTCCGGATCGATCGATTGGCGCCGGATTTTGGCATCGAAGTTGTAGCCGCCATTGCCGAGGCCGCCCGCCTTGAGGATGTAGTATGACACGAGCGCCATCTCCGGGATGTTCATGGTGAACTGGTCGGTATCCCAGCCGAGCAGATAGTCGCCGCGGTTGATGTCGATCGACCCGAGGATGCCGAGCGCGCTAGCGAGCGCCAGCTCGTGCTCGAAGGTGTGCCCGGCGAGGATGGCGTGGTTCTGCTCGATGTTGATCTTGACCTGGTCCTCGAGGTCGTAGGCCTTCAGCATGCCGTAGATGGTGCCGACGTCGTAGTCGTACTGGTGCTTGGTCGGCTCCTTCGGCTTCGGCTCGATCAGGATCGTGCCCTTGAAGCCGATCTTGTGCTTGTGCTCGACCACCATGGTGAGGAATCGGCCAAGCTGCGCCAGCTCGCGCTTGATGTCGGTGTTGAGCAGCGTCTCGTAGCCCTCGCGGCCACCCCACAGCACGTAGTTGGCGCCACCGAGCTCATGCGTCAGGTCGAGCACGTTCTTCACCTGCGCGGCAGCGTATGCGAACAGCTCCGGATCGGGGTTGGTGGCGGCGCCCGCCATGTAGCGGCGGTTGGAGAACAGGTTGGCGGTTCCCCAGAGCAGCCGCACCTTCTGCTTTTCCATCTTCTTCTGGAAATACTCGCCGATCGTGCGCACGTTCCGGTTCGATTCCGCCAGCGACGCGCCCTCCGGCGCGATGTCGCGGTCGTGGAAGGTGAAGAACGGCACGTTGAGCAGCCGGTACATCTCGAAGGCGATGTCGGCCTTGGCGTGCGCCGCCTCCATCGCATCGGCCATGTGCATCCACGGCCGGTTGAAGGTTTCGCCGCCGAAGGGGTCACCGCCCGGCCACGTGAACGAGTGCCAGTAGCAGACGGCGAAGCGGAGATGATCCTCCATCCGTTTGCCGAGCACCTTCTTGTTCGGGTCGTACCAGCGGAAGCCGAGGCCGTCGCCGCCTTTGGGGCCGACGTACCGGATCGGCTTCTGTTGTTCGAAGAAACGAGCACTCATCGGGGCAGCGCCTCCTTGATGGCTGGATAGAGTTTCTTGTACGTGGCGTAGGCGTCGGCATAGACCGCGACTTCCGCGCGGGCCGGCTCGACCGTTTCCCTGATCCTGGGCTGCGTGCAGACCGCGAACGGATCGGCATTTTCCGCTGCGACGAGCCCCAGCCGCGCGGCACCGAGGCCAGCGCCGAAGTCGCCGTCCTCGGGCACGTCGATGGCGATGTCGAGGGTGCTTGCAATGATCTGCAGCCACTTCCGCGACCGCGAGCCGCCGCCCACCGCCAGAGCGCGGTCGACATCGGCGCCGGCGCTGCGGAGCGCCGCAAGGCTGTCGGCGAAGGCGAAGGCCACGCCTTCGAGGACGGCACGGGCGAGCGCGGCCCGGTCGGTCGCGTAGCTTAGCCCGACGAAGCTGCCGCGAATGCCGGCGTCGTTGTGGGGTGTGCGCTCGCCACCGAGATAGGGAAGGAAGATCACGTCGCCGGGGCCTGATGCGTCGCCTTCGAGCGGTCGCGTCAGGTCCGCGGCGTCGGTACCGAATACGCCGGCCAGCCAGTCGAGCGCACCCGCCGCGGACAGGATTACGCCCATCTGGTGCCAGGTGTCCGGCACGGCATGACAGAAGGCGTGCACGGCGGTGGCCGGATCGGGCGAGAAGCGCGCGTTGGAGACGAACAGCACGCCCGAGGTGCCGAGGGAGACGAAGGCCGTTCCGGGCTTCACGACGCCCACGCCGCAGGCCGAAGCGGCATTGTCGCCACCGCCGCCGGCAACGACGGGGGTGCCGGAGATTCCCCAGCGCGCCGCAAGCTCCGCGCGAAGCGTGCCGGTTGCTGCCGAACCTTCATAGAGCTTCGGCATCTTGTCGCGGGAGAGGTTGGTCGCGGCCAGCAGCTCGTCGCTCCAGTCCCGTCTGCCGACATCGAGCCACGATGTGCCGGCGGAATCCGACATGTCGGATGCGTGGTCGCCGGTCAGCTTCAGGCGCACGTAGTCCTTGGGCAGCAGTACCTTGGCGATATTCGCGAACACCTCCGGCTCATGGCGTTCCACCCACAGCACCTTCGGCGCGGTCCCCGCAACAATCTCCGGCTTCACGCGCCAACCGGTAATCACACCATCGCGGTGAACGCCCCGAAATTCCGGCGAGTCGTCCGGCCCGACAACCAGCGGGACAGCTTCAGGCGGAGTGCTCGCTGTCCCGCTCTCCCCGGCGACCGGGGACGTCGTGTCCGGGTTTGCTGCCGTTTCGCCTGAACGGGATTTTTCCGCGCTCTCCGCCTGAGCCGTCAGGCGGGCCTTGCGGTGCTCCGCCGCCCGTTGCTCCGCTGTCTGCGAC
>CAZXKZ010000201.1:0-3689 GCA_964641825.1 uncultured Bauldia sp. | reverse complement strand
CAATCCCGAGATCTGCGATTTCCTGACCAGTCTCGGCGTCGAGAAGACGGACGCGATCAACTTCGGCGGCGAGCTGCATTTCGACGGATTCTCGGTCGCACTTGTGCCGGCTTGGCATTCGTCCTCGCACGATGCCGAGGACGGTGACGGGCGCTATCTCGGCAATCCTGGCGGTATCGTCCTGACGTCGCCGAACGAGAAGACGATCTACTTCATGGGCGACACCGGCATCTTCGGTGACATGCAACTGATCGCCGACATCTACGCGCCGAAGATCGGCGTCGTGCCGATCGGCGACCGCTTCACGATGGGCGCGCGCATCGCTGCGCTCGCCTGCAAGCGGTTCTTCGATTTCGAGACGGTGATCCCGTGCCACTACGCGACGTTCGACCTGCTCGACGCCAGCGCCGACACGTTCGTTACGGAGATGCAGGGATCGGAAACAAAGGTGATCGTGCCCGACCGCGAGAAGGCGATCGAGCTCTAGGCTACGGCCGGTACTGCTGGATGCGCGTGGTGCGGAGCCCGGCAAGGCCGTGGGCGTCGATCGACTGCTGCCACGACAGGAACTCCTCGACCGTCAGCGTGTAGCGCGCGCAGGCTTCCTCAAGGCTGAGGAGCCCGCCGCGGACTGCGGCGACGACCTCGGCCTTGCGGCGGATGACCCAACGCTTGGTGTTCCGCGGCGGAAGGTCGGCGATGGTCAAGGGGCTGCCATCGGGCCCGATGACGTACTTCACGCGCGGACGCATATGCTCGGTCATTCTACTCTCGTACAAACCTGACCTTTAAGGTGCGGCAGACTACCGCCCCGGCCTTAAATTTTGGCTAAGCAGAGGCAAACAAATCGCTAAGGTTCGGGCCGGAATTGTATGGTTTTGCTTGATTCCAGACTGCAATTCCGGCCTTGAACGAGGCGGGGGCACCACTATAGTCACGCCTGACCTCGGCGCTTGCCCCCGGCGTTCGCCGGCTCAATGCTCCAGCCGCAAGACTGCCGGCGGAAGGCTTCACGGACCAGATCGCGCGCATGCATACCGACCTCGACCTGCCCGGAACCCGGCGCGACACCCGTGTGGTGGTCGCCATGTCGGGTGGGGTGGATTCGTCGGTGGTGGCGGGCCTGCTCAGCGAGGCCGGCTACGACGTGGTGGGCGTCACCCTCCAGCTCTACGACCACGGTGAGGCGACGCACCGGAAGGGTGCCTGCTGCGCGGGACAGGACATTCACGACGCGCGGCGCGTGGCGGAGAGCCTCGGCATCCCGCACTACGTCCTCGACTACGAGGAGCGCTTCAAGAAGAGCGTGATCGACGACTTCGCGGCGAGCTACATCGCCGGCGAGACGCCGGTGCCATGCGTGGCCTGCAACCAGACGGTCAAGTTCCACGATCTCCTCGACACGGCGCGACAGCTCGGAGCGCATGCGCTCGCCACCGGTCACTACGTCCTCTCGCGGCCGGCGGGTGCGCATCGCGCGCTTTTCCGTCCGGTCGATTTCGACCGCGACCAGAGCTACTTCCTGTTCGCTACCACGCAGGCGCAACTCGATTTCGTCCGCTTTCCCCTCGGCGGCATGACCAAGGCCGAGACACGCGAGGCGGCGCGGCGCTTCGGGCTTTCGGTCGCCGACAAGCACGACAGCCAGGACATCTGCTTCGTGCCCAAGGGCAAGTATGCCGACGTGATCGAGCGGCTGAAGCCGGGCGCCTCCGAGGCGGGCGACATCGTCCACATCGACGGCCGCGTGCTCGGCGCGCATGCGGGAATCATCCACTACACCATCGGCCAGAGGCGCGGCATCGGCGTCGCGCTCGGCGAGCCGCTGTACGTCGTCCACCTCGATCCGGCGGGCAAGCGCGTCATCGTCGGTCCGCGTGAGGCCCTGTCGACCCGCCGCCTTCACCTGCGCCAGGTGAACTGGCTCGGTGACGGTGCGCTGTCCGATCTTCCCGCGGGCGGGATCGATATCCATGCACGTGTGCGCTCGACGCGGCCGCCGGCACCGGCGCGGCTCCATGTCGATGGGGCGCATGTCTTCGTCGACCTCGGTGATGGCGAGTCGGGTGTCGCTCCCGGTCAGGCGTGCGTGTTCTATGAGAACGACGGGCCGGGCGTGCGCGTGCTCGGCGGTGGCTGGATCGAGCGCGCCGAGCATGCCGCCGATGCGGAGATCGCGCTCCGTCGCATCGTCGATGCGCCCGTTGTCGCGGCGATTGCCTGAGCGTCGGCCTCTCCCGCAGCACTCCGCCACAATGCTATAGGTTCGCCCGGTCCTGACTGGGGAAGGCGATGGCGGGGCGGATTTTTCTTGGCGTCGACGGCGGCGGCAGCAAGACACTGGCCCGCATTCGCGACGAGTCCGGCGCGCTCCTGGGCGAGGGCAGCGCGGGGGCTGGCAATGCGCGGCTCGGAGATTCGGCCTATCGCGAGATCATGAAGGCCTGTCGGCTGGCGGCCGAGGCGGCGGGGCTGTCAGAAGCTGACTTGCGGCAGGTCCACGCCGGCTTCGGCCTCGCTGGCACGCAGCAGGACGAAGACCGGGACGCCATCCGCGATCGGCCTTATCCGTTCGCCTCGCTTGTGATCGACACCGACGCCTACGCGTCGTGGCTGGGGGCCTTTCGCGGAGCCGATGGCGCGATCCTCATTCTCGGCACCGGCTCGGGCGGCCTCGCCATGGTCGAAGGCAAACGGCTCAACGTCGGCGGCTGGGGCGCGGACATCGCCGACGAGGGCAGCGGCATGGCGATCGGACGGCTCGCCATCCGGAAGTCGCTGTGGGCGCACGAGGGGATGGCGCCGCTGACGCCGCTGGCCCGCGAGATCATGGCGACGTTTCAGAACGAGCCGGCGAGGGCGGTGATCTGGGCCGGCACCGCCACGCCGGGCGATTTCGCCGCCTATGCGCCGAGGGTGTTCACTCATGGCGCCAAGGGTGACGAACTCGCGGTGGACATCCTGCGCCGGTGCGGTGAGGATGCTGCGATGCTCATTCGCCGGCTGCTTGAGCTCGGCGCGCCCAAGGTGGCGATGATCGGCGGGATCTTCCCGCGCCTCTATCCGTGGCTGCCGGAGGACGTGAAGCCGGCGCTGGTGGAGCCGCAAGGGGATGCGCTCGACGGCGCAATCCTGATGGCCGAGCGCGCGCTCCGTGGCATCGGAACCGGGCGGTCGTGACGGCTAGTCGTAGCCGAAGCGGTGCATCTGCGCGTGGTGCGTCTCGGCGATCGCGGCGGCCTGCTCCTCGGTGAGCTTCTCGCGCCACGCACCGGCTGTGCCCGAGACGAAGAAGCGGTCGGCCTTCGGCGAACGCTCGCGGAAATCGTAGCGATCCTCCTGCCCCTTGAGCTTGTCGAAGGTCGATAGCTCGACGGCCTCGGCGATCTGCTCAGGCGTCGGCGACTGGCCGAGATGCTGGGAGACGGCTGTGAACGTCTCGATCGGCTTTGCCTGCATGTCCTCGTAGCGCACGACCAGCACGGCATCACTCGGCGTCATCGTCCAGCCGGTCACGTGCTCGCTCCAGGAGCCCCATGTCTCGAAGGCGCTCTCGTCGCTGTTGTTGGTGCTGTAGCCGCTGAGGCCCAGCACCCTGATCGCCTCGTCGACCGACGATCCAAGGTGGCCGGCGAGGGAGGGCGCCACGTCGCGCGGGTCGCGCACGATGTAGATTGCGCCCACCGAGA
>CAZXKZ010000200.1:1073-3727 GCA_964641825.1 uncultured Bauldia sp. | reverse complement strand
CGCCGGCATCTTCGTGGAGACGCACGAGGACCCCGACAACGCGCCGTCGGACGGACCGAACATGATTCCGTTCGCGGACCTGCCGGCGCTTGTCGAAGAACTGATGGCGATCGACCGGATCGCCAAGGGGCGGAGCTAAGCTGTGGCGGGGCGGCTGGCGAAGGCGCCGCGGACGAGATCGCGGTCGAAGCCATCGGGCGGGCGACCGACGACCGCGTAGTAGTAGACGGCCGCCGCATAGACCGCCGACAGCGCGGCGGCGAACACCACGATGCCGATGAGCAGGAACATCCCCGCCACGAACAGTGGCAGGCCGATCATCTCGTGCCCGTTCTCGATCAGCACGACCGTCGCGCCGGTGCCGGCGCAAACGCCGATGGCCGCGATGGTGAAGATGAAGGAGATGCCGGCGTTGCCGATGAGGTTCTCGCCCCAGCTCTTGCCGAGGAGCTCGGCACTCCGTTCGACGGCGGAGATCGGCCCGAGGCCTTCGGCCGCAATGATCGGCGTGACGAGGAAGGTGGTGACGGTCCAAGCGATCTCGACGCCGAAACTGAGAATGCGCCCAAGCACCCCGAGGCGCTCGGCCACGATCCGCAGGAGCACGCCGATCGTGGCGGCGATGACCGCGTAGCCGAAAATCTGCGGGAGACGACGGAATGCGAGCCGGAGGCCGGAGCCAATGGTGGGATCGTTGCCGTCGAGACGATCGAGTGCGGCGCCGACGAGCGCGGTGTTGAAGAACGTCACCACGAAATACTGCATGAGATAGAAGGCGAAGAGCCAGAGGTAGAAGCCGTTGAGGGCTTCCCCGGTCTCGCCGCGCTGGAGCGCCTCGAACGTGCCGTCGGACATGGCGAGCGCCACCAGGCCACTGCCGAGCGCAAGCGTGACGATGCCCGACAGGACCGGCAGGGCCAGCAGCTCGCCATCAGAGTTGAGGACGGCGGTGCTCGCCTTGATGAGGCGCCAGCTCCGCGCCGTCCTGGCGAAAAAATTGGACATGAACGAATTGCCTCAGCCCTTGTGGCGGGCGGATGCTTGCTGCAACGGCTGAAGGAAAAGTTAAGGCTGCCGCTGTCGGGCGATCGTGAACCGCTGCTCGCGGCGGACGGCGTCGGTGACGGAGGTCGTCTCATCGTAGGTGACGAAGCCGTCGAGGACGTGATGCCAGTAGGCGATCGCCGGCGCGTTGCTCTCGCGTTGGGTGATCCGCCACGATCCCGGAAATCGTGCGATCAGGCGCCGGGCCGCCGATTTCCCGACGCCTTTCCGCCGGTATGACGGAGCGACGAAGAACTCCGCCATGTCGAAGCGATCGGCCCCTACGTCATGGTCAATCAGCGCAAATCCGGCATTTGCCGTCCCGACCTTCAGCCAGAAGGGCCAGCGCGTCTCCGGCTCGGCCCAGTAGAGGTGGAAATACGGGTAGGGTCCGTTGGGATCGATACCTTCGATGAGGCGCGCCATCTCGGCGATGTAGTCGCGCATCATCGCGGCAAGGCCCGGTTTCTCGGCGACCGGCACGAGTATCTCGCGCCCGCTCATCGCCTGGGTTCAGCCCCGGCCGCGGTAGGGGGCGATACCCTGATCCGGCAGCCAGAGCTCCTTCGGCGGCGATCCGGTCTGCCAGAAAACATCGATCGGCATGCCGCCACGCGGATTGAAATACCCGCCTATTCTCAGCCACTTAGGCCTGATCGTATCGGCGACCCGCCTGGCGATGGCGATGGTGACGTCCTCATGGAAGGCGCCGTGGTTCCGGAACGATTGCAGGAATAATTTCAATGACTTGGACTCGACGAGCCATTTCCCGGGCAGGTAGTCGAGGACGAGAATCCCGAAATCGGGCTGGCCGGTGACCGGGCAGATCGACGTGAACTCGGGAAATGTGAACCGGGCCAGGTAGTTGGCGGCCGGATGCGGGTTGGGGACGCGGTCGAGGACGGCCTCGTCCGGACCTGCCGGGATAGGGACCGCGCGGCCGAGGGCGGGGGGTGTCTTTGCCATGGGGCGGCCTTTTACCCGCCCCCGGCTCCTGGTGCCACCAATTGTCGCGCGCCGCGGTCGAAACGCCAGACGGCGCGGCCGCTGAGGTGCGTGCCGCCCCACCAGCGGTCGAGCCCGGACATGGCGACGTGGTCGGCCTCGCCCGCCAGTACATCGTCGCCGGCCATGGTCAGTTCCAGCTCGGCCTCCTCGAACCGATCGCGATCCTCCGCAGTGCCGGGCGGCGCGAGTCCGGCTATGAGCGGCACCTCGCAGGCCGCGAGATCGTCGAGCAGGCGGAAGAAGCTCCAGTCGCCCATGAAGGCGGCCTCCTCGGACCGGATCGCCTGCTGGAACAGCGTCCGCGGCGAGGGCTGGCCACCAGCGATGCCGGCAAGCGCAGCGTGCTCGGTGCGCGACAGGCCGTTTGCTGGAGCAGGCAACTCCTCGAGGAAGCGGACGAGCGCCGGCTTCAGGAAAGGCAGGCGAGCATCGAGCGCGTCGATGCAGGCGGCGATCGGCTGCGGGGTCGGCGCGGCAAGGTCCGCCCAGACGGACGCGGCAAGGTCGAGGTCGCCCTGCGTGACTGGGCGCGCCCGATCGGCGAAGCGCAGGATGGTGTCGGCGCGCTCAGCGCCGAGGAAGGTGTCCGCCTGAACCAGTGT
>CAZXKZ010000200.1:0-1063 GCA_964641825.1 uncultured Bauldia sp. | reverse complement strand
TCACGCCCGCAAGGCGGTTTGCTCCGGCGAGGAAGGCGAGAATCTGGACGAGCTGGAGCTGGTCGAACAGGTCGTGCTCGAACCACAGCTCGATGCGTTCGTAGTCGGCGTGTCGGCGCATGATCTCGTCGCGCTCGGCGAAATCATCGGCAAGCTCAGCCGCGTCCAGGCGGAAGCGGGAAGCCAGCCACGCCGACCGGAGCGCGGTGAGCTCCTCGATGGGGCCGGCGGCGATCGGCCCCTCGTGCAGCACGGTCGCGCCACGACAGCACATCCGTGCCGTGACCGGCCGCAACGATGAGGTCCGCGGCGACATCGCCGTTGGTGATGACGAGATCGGCCATGGCCGGATGGTAGGGCCGGCGGAGGGGCAGAGGTAGCGGTAAAGTTACCGCCCTGAACGCCAGTCTTCCTTCCGGGCCATGTGGCGAACGCGGAGAACGGTGATGCCTTGTGGCGCGCGGCTGTAGAAGAGCAGGTAGGGAAAAGGCCGCGTGGGCGCCACCGGCACGCCGGGAAGGTCGGTCGCCCGCCCGATTTCCGGATGGCGCGACAAAAGGGAAGACAGTCTTTTGATGCGACCTACGAATACCGCTGCAGCACGCGGATCGTCGGTTTCGATGGAGCGAACGATGTCACTGATTTGCGCAAGAGCGTGGCGGCTGTAGTGGACCGTCATGCCCGATGGCGGCTGAAGACGGCCTGTACCTCAGTTTCCGACGCGATTTCGCCGCGGGCCACTTCTTCGAGCGCGGCCTCCAGATCGACCCGCTCCTCGGAAGAAAGCGCGTATGGCTCCGTGCCTTCGGCCTCCATGGCCAGAAGCAGGCGAGCCGCATCCTCGCGGCGCTCCTTCGGCCACGAGTGGACACGGCCCAGCACTGCGTCGATCTGGTCCCTGGTCATAGGAAACAGGTACACCATCCGCCTGCCGGGCAAAAGAACGGCGGCGGACTTTATGCCGAACGTCCTCTCCTGTAGAACCCCGCCGAAACGCTGGATTTCCTGCTTTCCGCGGGAATGAGCGGACGGGTTCGGGAGCCGGAAGACACATGACCGCCAT
>CAZXKZ010000199.1:0-3829 GCA_964641825.1 uncultured Bauldia sp. | reverse complement strand
GTGCAGCGGCACGCGGCCTTCGCGGTACCACTCGGTGCGCGCGATCTCGGCGCCGCCGAGCCGGCCGCCGCAGGTGATGCGGATGCCCTCGGCGCCGAGCCGCATCGCGGACTGCACCGCGCGCTTCATGGCGCGGCGGAATGCGACGCGGCGCTCGAGCTGCTGGGCGATCGAGGCAGCGACCAGCGACGCGTCGACCTCGGGCTTGCGCACCTCGACGATGTTGATGTGGACCTCGGAGTCCGTCATCCCCGCGACCATCTTGCGGAGCTTCTCGATGTCGGCGCCCTTCTTGCCGATGACGATGCCCGGGCGCGCCGAATGGATCGTGACGCGCGCCTTCTTGTGCGGGCGCTCGATGACGATCTTCGACACCGCGGCGGCCTTGAGCTCGTCCATCAGCGCCTGCCGGATCTTCATGTCCTCGTGGAGGAGCTTGCCGTATTCGCCCTTGTTGGCGAACCAGCGCGAATCCCAGGTGCGGTTGATGCCGAGGCGGAGCCCGACCGGATTGACTTTCTGGCCCATCAGGCACTCTCCTCGACCTGGCGCACGACGACGGTGAGATGCGAGAACCGCTTGGCGATGCGCCCCACGCGGCCCCGCGCCCGCGGCGTCCACCGCTTCATCACCAGCGACTTGCCGACATGCGCTTCGGCAACGACCAACGAGTCGACGTCGAGCTGGTGGTTGTTCTCGGCATTGGCGATCGCCGACTCCAGCGTCTTCTTGACGTCGCGGGCGATGCGCTTGCGGCTGAAAGTGAGATCGGCGAGAGCCGTCGACACCTTCTTGCCGCGGATGAGTTGCGCCACGAGGTTGAGTTTCTGCGGCGAGATGCGGATGGTGCTCGTGCGCGCACGAGCTTCCGTCGCGGTCAGCGGCCGTTCGCGTTTCGGCTTGCTCATTACGCCTTCTTCGCTTTCTTGTCCGCGGCGGTATGGCCGTGGAACATCCGGGTCGGCGCAAACTCGCCGAACTTGTGGCCGACCATATCCTCCGACACGAGCACCGGAATGTGCTTCTGGCCGTTGTGGACGCCGAACGTCAGCCCGACGAACTGCGGCAGGATCGTCGAGCGCCGGCTCCAGATCTTGATGATCTCGTTGCGACCGCCCCCGCGCGCCTTATCGGCCTTGCGCAGGAGATAGCCGTCAACGAAGGGACCCTTCCAAACCGAACGAGGCACGGTCAGCTTTCTCCGATCAACCCTTGCGCGCGTGGCGACTGCGCGCGATGAACTTGTTGGTGCGCTTGTTGGTGCGCGTCTTCTTTCCCTTGGTCGGCTTGCCCCACGGCGACACCGGATGACGGCCGCCGGACGTGCGGCCCTCGCCGCCGCCGAGCGGATGATCGACCGGGTTCATGGCGACGCCGCGGACCGAAGGCATGCGGCCCTTCCAGCGGTTGCGGCCGGCCTTGCCGATGACGATGTTGCCGTGATCGGGGTTGGAGACCGCGCCGACGGTGGCGAAGCACTTCTGATTGACCAGACGCTGCTCGCCGGAATTGAGGCGCAGGATGGCGTAGCCCTGCTCGCGGCCGACATACTGGGCATAGGTGCCCGCCGAGCGGGCGATCTGGCCGCCGGCGCCGGGCTTCATCTCGACGTTGTGCACGATCGTGCCGACCGGCATGGCGACCAGCGGCATGGCGTTGCCCGGCTTCACGTCCGCCTGCAGCGAGGAAACGATGGTGTCGCCCGCGGCAAGACGCTGCGGCGCCAGGATGTAGCTCAGCTCGCCATCGGCATACTTGACCAAGGCGATGAAGGCCGTCCGGTTCGGGTCGTACTCCAGCCGCTCGACGGTGGCCGGAATGTCGAGCTTGCGGCGCTTGAAATCGATCCGGCGATAGGCGCGCTTGTGCCCGCCGCCGCGCCAGCGCACCGCCACGCGGCCCTGGTTGTTGCGGCCGCCGGTGGAGTGCTTGCCCTCGACCAGCCCCTTGACCGGGGCACCGCGATGCAGCTCGGAACGATCGACGAGCACGAGCTGTCGCTGGCTCGGCGTCGTCGGCTTGTAGGTCTTCAGTGCCATTACCTTGCCCTTACAATCCGGTCGTCACGTCGATCATCTGCCCCTCCTGGAGGGTGACGATCGCGCGCTTGGTGTCCGCCGTGCGCCCCGCGATGCCGCGGAAGCGACGGTTCTTGCCCTTGCGGTTGAGCGTGTTCACCTTGGTCACCTTGACCTTGAACAGCGCCTCGACCGCCGCCTTGATTTCCTTCTTGGTCGCCGTCAGCGCGACCAGGAACACCACCTTGCCGTGCTCGGAGGCGATGGTGGCCTTCTCGGTGATGACCGGGCGGCGGATGACGTCGTAGTGCGAGAGCCTGATCATTTGAACCGCTCCGTCAGCGCGTCAACCGCAGCCTTGGTGAGCACCAGCGTATCGCGGCGCAGGATGTCGTAGACGTTGATGCCCTGGATCGGCAGCACGTCGACGTTGGCGATGTTGCGGGCGGCCAATGCGAAGTTCGCCTCGATCTCGGCGCCGCCAATCACCAGCGCATCGGCAAAGCCGAGCTTGGCAAACTGCGCGGCCAGCGCCTTGGTCTTGGCCTCCTTCACCTTCGCGTCGGCGAGGATGATGAGCTTCTCGTCGCGCGCCTTGCCGGACAGCGCATGCTTCAGGGCAAGCGCGCGCACCTTCTTGGGCAGCGCGTGCTCATGGCTGCGATTCACCGGACCAAACGCCTTGCCGCCGCCGCGGAACTGCGGAGCGGTCTTGGCGCCGTGACGGGCGCGGCCGGTGCCCTTCTGCTTGTACATCTTGGCCGTGGTACCGCTGATCTCGCCCCGGGTCTTGGTCCGGTGCGTGCCGGCGCGGCGCTTGGCGAGCTGCCAGCGGACCATGCGCTGCAAGATGTCGGCGCGCGGCTCCAGCCCGAAAATCTCGTCGGGCAGCGCCACGGTGCCGTCGGCCTTGCCGTCGAGGGTGGTGACCTTGAGGTCCATCACTCGGCCCCCTTCTCTTCGGCAGGCGCCTCAGGAGCAGCCTCGGCAGCGGGAGCCGGTGCAGCTTCGGCCACCGCCGACTTGCGGATGGCCGCGGGCTTCGGGGCCTCTTTCGGCGCGGGGCGCTTGGCGGCATCCTTGACCAGGATCCAGCCACCGGTAGCGCCGGGAACCGAACCTTCGACCATGATGAGACCGCGGTCGGTGTCAGTGCGCACGATCTTGAGGTTCTGCGTCGTGATGCGCTCGTCGCCCAGGTGCCCGGCCATCTTCTTGCCCTTGAACACCTTGCCGGGATCCTGGCGCTGGCCGGTGGAGCCGGCGATACGGTGCGAGACCGAATTTCCGTGCGTGGCGCGGCCGCCACCGAAGTTCCAGCGCTTCATGACGCCCTGGAAGCCCTTGCCCTTCGACGTGCCGGTGACATCGACGAACTGGCCGACCACGAAGTGATCGACGGTGAGCTCGGCGCCGACGTCGATGAGGTTGTCGGGGCTGACGCGGAACTCGGCGACCTTGCGCTTGGGCTCGACCGACGACTTCGCGAAGTGCCCACGCAGCGCCTTCGACGTGTTCTTGACCTTGCGCAGGCCGACGCCGAGCTGGACGGCGGTGTAGCCGTTCTTCTCCTGCGTGCGCTGCGCCACCACCTGGCAATTGTCGACCTTGAGCACGGTGACGGGCACCTGCTCGCCCGCGTCGGTGAAGACGCGGGTCATGCCGACCTTCTGTGCGATCAGACCTGAACGCATTGGCTTGTTCTCGCTTCCTCGTCCGGCCCTAGAGCTTGATCTCGACGTCGACGCCCGCGGCAAGGTCGAGCTTCATCAGCGCGTCCACCGTCTGCGGCGTCGGATCGACGATGTCGA
>CAZXKZ010000198.1:0-3856 GCA_964641825.1 uncultured Bauldia sp. | reverse complement strand
ATGGCGAAATGGCGCGACAGCATCTCGTCCACGTTCACGCAGGCTGCGAGCGCGGCATCCGACTGCAGCCGACCGATCTCGACCACCGCATTGCCGCCGACGTCGTAGACAGCGCCGAGCGCCTCACGCGTCAGCGGCGCTGCCCGGTCGCCAACCGCGGGGTATGCCGTGATGCCGCGCGTGAACCGGGCGTCGTCCAGCCCGGTTCGCTTGATCTCGCCCATGAGGTCGACCGTCACGTCGACAGTGAAGCCCTGCTCGCGGATTGGCGCCGAGGACTGCACGCCGGTGCCGGTGACGACACCGACCACCAGCCGGCCCGCCGTCTCGATGCCGACGAAGGTGCCGACGCGAAGCCGGTCCTCCGCCGGTTCGTTCCATGCCGCCTCGATCATGCCGATGACGGCCTCCGCGCCACGCACCGACAGCACGCGCGCGCCGGAACGGCCGGATCCGTTTTCGTCCGTATGCTCCACGGGAATGCCCTGCCTCCTCCCCGCCCTTACACGGCAGGGTTGCCTTGGCGTCAGGGCTACCAAAGGTGCGTTGCCGCACCGTTAAGTTGCACCCCCGGATTCCGGGGTTTCGGACGTTGGCAGAACTACCGATGGCCTCGGCGCAGCGCCCCGCCTCAGGCGGTCGTTGATCGCCTCGCCAAGGCCCTGGTCCGGGATCGGCGCCACCGCGATTTTCTTGGCCTTCCGGTCAAGTTCCCGCAGCGCCGCGAAGAAATTGGCTGCGGCCTCGGGGAGGTTGCCGGTTTTGCTGAGGTTGATGGTTGCGACCGCCCGCCCGGCGCCCTCCGGCAGCTCCGGCCCGAACGCCAGCAGCGCCTCGCCTTCCTCTACCGAGAGCGCGTTGAGGCGGAGCGCCGCCGCCGGCGCATAGTGCGAGGCCATCATGCCCGGCGCGTCCGGCCTGCCGGAATCCTCCGTCGGATTCCCCAGCGGCCTGCCGAGTACGCGCTCGATCTCGCCCCGCGGGATCGCGCCCGACCGCAGGAGCACGGGTTCAGGGCCAACGAGGCCCACGATCGTCGATTCTATGCCGATCGGCGCCGGCCCGACGTCGAGGATGGCCGACACCGCCACGCCGACGTCCACCGCGACGTGCGCCGCGGTGGTTGCGCTCACGCCGCCGGAGCGGTTGGCGCTTGGGGCCGCAAGCGGCCCGCCGAAGGCGCCGAGCAGCGCCTTCGCCACCGGATGGGAGGGCACGCGGATGGCGATGGTGGAAAGCCCGGCCGTCACGAGGTCGCTCACCAGGGTGTGTGGCTTCATCGGCAGCACCAGCGTCAGCGGCCCCGGCCAGAACGCCTCCGCCAACCTTTCCGCGTTCTCGTCAAAAATCCCGAGATCGTGTGCCGCGGCCAGCGAATGGACGTGGACGATGAGCGGATTGAAGCGCGGTCGGCCCTTGGCGATGAAGATTTTCCCCACCGCCCGCGCATTGCAGGCGTCGGCTGCGAGCCCGTAGACCGTCTCGGTCGGCATCGCCACCAGTTCGCCGCGACGGAGCGCCTGCACCGCGGCTGCGATCGCCCTGTAGCGCTTCGAACCCGCGCCACGCGCATCGATCACGCTGGAAATGCTGGCGTTCCTGTCCCCCATGGGAGCGAATCAGCCCGCATGGCGGCGGTCCGTCAAGTTGAGTCGCTCCAAGGTGCTCCAATTCACTTGCCATGATGCCGAAAGGAAACGAGAAAGTGCTTGCTCTCGGCGGTTTCATCGCCGAGACCTGAGGCGGGGAGACAAACCGCGCCGGAACCAACCGGCGCGGCGGAGGCGGCAAAAGCGTCGTCGACGCGGGGGAGCATGATCAATCACGTCATCAGCGACGTCGCCGACGGCGTGCAGACGGTGCGTTTCGACCGGATCGAAGCGCAGAATGCACTGACAGCAGCCATGTGCGATGCGGCCGCCGACGCGATCTCGTTCGGCGAAAGCTCGTCGCGGGTCCGCGCCATCGTGCTTGCCGGCGGCCCTGGCCTGTTCACGGTCGGCCACGACCGTGCTGAACTCGCCCTGTTCGCCGAGGAAAGCGCCATCGGCGAGAGCGCCATCCGCCTGATGAAGACGATCGCGACCGTCGACAAGCCGGTCATCGCCGCTGTCGATGGGCCGGTGTTCTGCCTCGGCACGACGCTGCTCCTGCTCTGCGACTACGTCGTGGCGAGCGAATGGTCGAGCTTCGCGGCACCGTTCGCCGACATCGGCCTTCCGCCCGACGCCGCCTCCAGCCTGCTCGCCCCGCGCCACCTCGGCCATCGCCGCGCCTTCGCGCTCATAGTCTGCGGCGAGCATTTCGACGCGCACCAGGCCCGCGAGGCCGGCCTCGTCAATCGCGTCGTGGCGGCGGAGGACATCGACACGGTCGGCCGCGATGTCGCCGTGGCGCTGGCGAAGAAGCCTCCGGAAGCGGTAAGGATGGCGCGCCGCATGCTGCGCGGCGACCGGCGCGAGGTCCTGGCGCGGATCGACCAGGAAGTCGCGGGCTTTGTCGAGCTTCTGAAATCGCCTGCCGCCCGCGACGCTTTGCAGGCGTATTTGGACGGCAAGACATGACGACTGCGGGAACGAGGATCCCCATTTGGCCACGCTGCTTGTCGAAGACCCGATCTTCCTGAGGCATCTCGTCCCCGAAGGTCATCCCGAACGCCCCGACCGCCTGCGCGCCATCGCAAACGCCTTGAGCGACGAGCGTTTCGCCGGCCTCGACCGCCGCGCCGCGCCGCCCGCCGACATCGACACGATCGCGCTCGCCCACACCTCCGCCTACATCGCGGAGATCGCCGGCGCCGCGCCCGCCGAGGGCCTCTGCCAGATCGAGGCGGACACATGGCTGAGCCCGGAGAGCCGGCCGGCGGCATTGCACGCGGCGGGTGGCGCCTGCCTTGCCGTCGACGAGGTGGTCGGCGGCAAGGCGCGGAACGCCTTCGTGGCGGCCCGCCCTCCCGGCCACCACGCCGAGGGGGACCGCGCCATGGGCTTCTGCATCTTCAACAACGCGGCGATCGCCGCGCGCCACGCCCAGAAGAAGCACGGCGTCGAGCGCGTCGCGATCCTCGACTGGGACGTCCACCACGGCAACGGCACGCAGGCGATCTTCTGGTCTGACCCGACCGTCCTCTACACCTCCACCCACCAGATGCCGCTCTACCCCGGCACCGGCGCGGTTTCCGAGGCGGGAGTCGGCAATATCGTCAACGCGCCGCTCACGGCCGGCGCCGGCGACGACGAGTTCTACGACGCGCTCACGGCACGGATCTTTCCGGCGATCGTGGCGTTCTCCCCTGACCTTGTCATCATTTCGGCCGGTTTCGACGCCCATTGGCGCGATCCCCTCGGCGGCCTCAACCTGAAGGAGGAGGACTACGTCTGGGCTACCGAGACGATCATGGAAATCGCGGAACGGCAGAGCGGCGGCCGTATCGTCAGCCTGCTCGAAGGCGGCTATGACCTGACCGGACTGGCCGATTCAGCCGCGGCCCATGTCGCCACCTTGCTGGCGGCCTGAGCCTCTGATCTATCTTAGGGAGTGGCAATGGCAGACGCAAAATCCGCCCCCGAAACGATGACCTTCGAGGCCGCCCTGGCGGAGCTTGAGGGCATCGTCAGCAAGCTCGAACGGGGCGACGTGCCCCTGGCCGAATCCGTGGCGATCTACGAGCGCGGGGAGGCGCTGAAGAACCGTTGCGCCGCGCTCCTCAAGGAGGCTGAGGCGCGCGTAGAGAAGATCAGGCTGTCGCCGGGCGGCAAGCCGGCCGGAATCGAACCGCTGGACGTCGAGTAACGCCTCCGGATGACACTGCCAGCGCAGCCATGAAGACAGTCGTCATCCAGTCCTACCGCACCGA
>CAZXKZ010000197.1:0-3882 GCA_964641825.1 uncultured Bauldia sp. | reverse complement strand
AAGTCCGAATTCGATCCGATCTCGATCACCGACGAGATGCGGCGGAGCTATCTCGATTACGCCATGAGCGTGATCGTCAGCCGCGCGCTGCCCGATGCGCGCGACGGCCTGAAGCCCGTCCACCGGCGCATCCTCTATTCGATGTACGAGAACGGGCGCGACTGGAACAAGCCCTACCGCAAGTCGGCGCTCATCGTCGGCGACGTGATGGGCAAGTACCACCCGCACGGCGACCAGTCGATCTACGACGCGCTCGTGCGCATGGCGCAGGAATTCTCCATGCGTCTGCCGCTCATCGACGGGCAGGGCAACTTCGGCTCCGTCGACGGCGATCCGCCGGCGGCCATGCGCTACACCGAGGCGCGGCTTTCCAAGGTCGCCCACTCGCTGACCGAGGACATCGACAAGGACACGGTCGATTTCCGCGACAACTACGACGGCTCCGAGAGGGAGCCGGTGGTGCTGCCGGCGCGCTTCCCGAACCTGCTCGTCAACGGCGCCGGCGGTATTGCCGTCGGCATGGCGACCAACATCCCTCCGCACAACCTCGGCGAGGTGATCGACGCTGCCACCGCCCTCATCGACGACCCCGGCATCGACGCCGAGCGGCTGATGGAAATCATCCCCGGCCCGGATTTCCCGACCGGCGGGCTCATCCTCGGGCGGAGCGGCATCCGCGCCGCCTATATGCTCGGCCGCGGCTCGATCACCATGCGCGGGCGCGTCACCACCGAGACGATCCGCAAGGACCGCGAGGCGCTGATCGTCACCGAGATCCCGTACCAGGTGAACAAGGCGGCGATGATCGAGCGCATCGCCGAGCTCGTCCGCGATAAGCGCATCGAGGGCATCTCCGACATCCGCGATGAGAGCGACCGGCAAGGCATGCGTGTGGTCATCGAGCTGAAGCGCGAGGCGATGGCCGACGTGGTGCTCAACCAGCTCTGGCGCTTCTCGGCGCTGCAGACCTCGTTCGGCGCGAACATGGTGGCGCTCAACGGCGGCCGTCCCGAGGTGATGACGCTGCTCGACATGCTGCAGGCGTTCGTCGCCTTCCGCGAGGAGGTGGTCGGCAGGCGCACCAAGTACCTGCTCGGCAAGGCGCGCGACCGCGCCCATGTGCTGGTCGGGCTTGCCATCGCCGTTGCCAACATCGACGAAGTGATCCGCATCATCCGCACGTCCAAGGACCCGAACGAGGCGCGCGAGCGGTTGATGGCCGAGAAGTGGGACGCGCAGGACGTTGCCCCGCTGATCGCGCTGATCGACGATCCGCGTCATCGCATCGAGCAGGAGGATGCCGGCGGTTCCTCCCGCGCGTTCGTCCGGCTTTCCGATGCGCAGGCGCGCGCGATCCTCGAACTGAGGCTGGCGCGGCTGACGGCGCTCGGCCGCGACGAGATCGACGAGGAACTGAACAAGCTCGCCGCGGAGATTTCCGACTATCTCGACATCCTGCGCTCGCGCCAGCGGGTGCGCGACATCGTCAAGGCCGAGCTGAAGGCGATCCGTGACGAGTTCGCGACGCCGCGCAAGACCGAGATCGTCGAGGTCGACGGCGAGGTCGACGACGAGGATCTCATCCAGCGCGAGGACATGGTAGTGACGGTGACGCACGCCGGCTGGGTCAAGCGCGTGCCGCTCGACACCTACCGGGCGCAGCGGCGCGGCGGCAAGGGCCGCACCGGCATGGCGACGCGCGAGGAGGATTTCGTCACCCGCCTGTTCGTCGCCAACACGCACACGCCGGTGCTGTTCTTCTCGTCCAGGGGGCGCGTCTACAAGGAGAAGGTCTGGCGTCTGCCGCTGGCGGCGCCGCAGGCGCGCGGCAAGGCACTCATCAATCTGCTGCCGCTCGAGGACGGCGAGCGCATCACCACCATCATGCCGCTGCCGGAGGACGAATCCTCGTGGGAGCAGCTCGATGTGATGTTCGCTACCACCGGCGGCACGGTGCGACGCAATAAGCTCTCCGATTTCGTCGACGTGCGCCGCTCCGGCATCATCGCCATGAAGCTCGGCGAGGGCGAGGCGATCCTTGCGGTCGAGACCTGTACCGAGGCCGACGACGTGCTCCTCACCACGGCGCAGGGCCAGTGCATCCGTTTCCCAGTACCCGAGGTGCGCGTGTTCAAGGGACGCGACTCGGTCGGCGTGCGCGGCATCAACCTGGAGGCCGGCGACCGGGTGATCTCGCTCGCGATCGTGCACCACTTCGAGGCCACACCTGCAGAGCGCGCGGCATTCCAGAAGATGAGCCGCGCGGTGCGCGGCGAGGGCGACCCTGAGCCCACCGTGGTGGAAGCGGCAGAGGACGAGGAGGAATCGGCGACCGGCGGCGAGCTTGCGCAGGAGCGCTATGCGGAGATGAGCGCAGCGGAGCAGTACATTCTCGCCGTGTCCGAACACGGCTACGGCAAGCGCACTTCGTCGTTCGAGTACCGCATCACGCGGCGCGGCGGGAAGGGCATCGTGGCCATGGCGGTCAACGAGCGGAACGGACCGCTGGTGGCCTCGTTCCCAGTCAACCACGACGACCAGATCATGCTGGTCTCCGATGGCGGCCAGATCATCCGCATCGGCGTTGATGACATCCGCATTATTGGCAGGGGCACCCAGGGCGTGATCGTCTTCAACACCGCCGAGGACGAGAAGGTGGTGTCGGCCGAGCGGCTGTCCGAGGAGGACGGCGAGGGCTCCGACAGCGACGGCGGCGAGGCCTGACGGCCCGCCGGAAACCGGCTGGAATCCACGATGATTGCGCACGTCATGTGGCGGGATGTCGCACGGGTCGGATAGAGGCGCTTTCGCCTAAAAGTCTAACGATTCCGGTGAGGAGTCGTTAGGAGGCGGCTGCAAGTGTCCGCGGGCTCCCAAGATGCCGCGACGCACCCGGAAAATGTCCGACCACAAACTCTCCACCCTCATTCACACCCTGACCGTAACACTCGCGGGGGTGGCAATCTCGTTCGCTGCCACCCGCGTCGCCATGAACCTCTCCGGATACGGACCGATCCCGATCGCCACCTACCTTTCGGTCGGCCTGCCGGCGGTGATGGTGCCGATCACCACCTTTCCGCTCATCCTCATGTACCAGCGCCAGCGCGCGCTGGGTGTCGAGCTGAAGCACCTGGTCCATACCGACGTGCTGACCGGCCTGCCGAACCGGCGCGCGTTCTTCGCCTTCGCCGAGACCGTGATGGAGCGCGACGTCGACCTCGATGTGCCGACCACGGCGATGATGATCGACGTCGATCACTTCAAGGCGATCAACGATGCCCATGGCCATGCGATCGGCGACGCCGTGCTGAAGCGGATCGCCGAGGTCGTCCGCGACGTGGTGCGCGCGTCAAAGTCCAGCGAATGGACGGTGGCGCGCATCGGCGGCGAGGAGTTCGCGGTGCTGATCGACGGCCTGGTGCCGACCGCCGTGGCGCGGCTCGCCGACCAGATCTGCCTTGCGGTGCGGTCGGTGACGCATCCGGACCAGGACGATGCGAAGGTGACGGTGAGCATCGGCGTCGCGTTCCGCGCGCGCGATATGGGCATCGACCGGCTGCTCAAGCTCGCCGACGATGCCGCCTATTCCGCCAAGAGCAACGGCCGCGACCGCTGGGCCTTTGGCAGCGACCGCCATGTGCCGCGCCGCATGACACGGCCGCTGCCCCTGCCGGAGCCTGCGAACGACCGGCGCGCGTTCGGCTGACGCTCACGTTTCTGCTCTGCGAAGTCCGCAAAAGAAAACCGCCGGCCCGGGGGCGGGGCCGGCGGCTATATGCATCGCGGGGATTTGGGACGTTGGGGGCGCGATGCTCAGAGTGCGGAGCGGGGGACTACCGCACCTGAATCCGGTTGAGGATGGACACGCCATCCTGGCGCGTC
>CAZXKZ010000196.1:0-3904 GCA_964641825.1 uncultured Bauldia sp. | reverse complement strand
CGTGATGAGCGGCAGCCCGGTCTCGGTGGTGCCGAATGCGCCTGCCCACGCGAGCTCGGGCGTGGTGTCGAGCATCGGGAAAATGCCCTGGAGTTTCTCCGCGATCGCCGTCGCCTTTCGCCCGATGAGGGCGTCGCGGGCTTCCTCGTTGTCGAAGTCCTCGTCCTCGCCGCCGCAGAGCACGCGGCCGTCGGGCGTGGTGCGCGCGTACAGATACGGGTCTGACGCCTCCCACACGAGGACCTGTCCCGGCCACAGACGGTCGGGCTGGCTGCCAGTGGCAATCGCGTATGTCGAAATCACCCGGTGCGAGCTTCGCGGAACGAAGGAAGGAAGCTCGTAGCCGGTTGCGAGCACGATGTGCCGCGCGGATATGTGCGGACCCTGATCGGTGGCCGCGACCAGCCCCTGGGATGCGCGCGCGATCGCCACCACATCCACCGGCGCCAGCAGGGTGGCGCCGCGTCGCCGCGCAACTTCGAGGAAGCCCGCCGCCATCCGGACCGGATCGACGGTCATGTTGTCCGGCGTCAGCAGTGCTGCCTCGCGCTCGATGCCGAAAACCTGGCCGATCTTCGCGCGGAAAAGCAGCGTCGCGTCGAGGCCGATCGCCCGGCGCGCGTCGTACTCCCGCTCCATGTCCTGAGGTCCGAGAAGATTGCCGCAGAGGTAGACGCTGCTCGCCGTCCGGAGGTCGCAGGCAATCTCGAGCGCCTGCGTTTTCTCCAGCAGGGCTACCAAGGCTGCGCGCGAACGCAGCCAAGCCCGCGCGGCGTTGTCCTGGCCTATTTCCTGCGCGAGATGGATCAGCGGCGTGTCGATCTCGTGTTCCACCAGCGCCGTGCTGGCGGTTGTCGACCCCATCGCAAAGCCACGGCGATCCACAACAGCCACGCGGCGGCTGCGGGAGATGGCCTCGGCAATGATCGCCCCGGTGACACCGCCGCCGACGACCAGGACATCGACTGTCAGATCGGTCGTAAGCCGATCCGCCGCCGGGACGCCCGGCGAAACCACCTGCCAGTACGTGGTGCCGGTGCGAAGGTCGCGCGTCTCGGTAACCATGGACGGCTATGTGCCATCGCCCGGACGAACGACCACCGCCTGCACGGCTGCAACGCAGGCGCGGTCCGCGATCAAGTGGGGCGCTGGCGCAGCAGGCCGAGCAGCAACCCCACGCCGAGCACGACGAGGGCGCTTTGCACCGGGCGATCCATGGCGGCACGTTTCACGGCAGTCACGCCGGCCTGGAGGTATCCCGCCGGATTGATGCCGATGCCGCGGGAGAACGACAGGATCTGCTTCTGAAGATCGTCCGAACGTTCCGCCATGCGACGTCCCGTCGAGCGCCCGGCAGCCATGCTGTCGGAAGCGAGTGCGCCGACGGAATCCTGCAGCGCGGCGATGTCCGCGCGGATCGCCGCAAGGTCGGCCTTCAAGGTCCTGGTCTGTCTCGCCATGAGTGTCACCTTCTGCTCGACTGTTTCATTGGCTGCCGGAGCCGCTCAGGCCGCGTCGCGCCGTTCGTGGCGGCCTTCGAGCACCTCCTCCATGATCTTCTGCGAGAAGGCTTCCAGATCGCCCGGATTGCGGCTGGTGACCATGCCGTCGTCGGTGACGACCTCGGCGTCCTCCCACTGGGCGCCGGCATTCTCCATATCGGTGCGCAACGACTTGAACGAGGTGGCGCGGCGGCCATCGACGACGCCTGCCTCGATCAGCAGCCACGGCGCATGGCAAATGGCCGCGACGACCTTGCCGTCGCGGTGGAACTGCTTGATGAGCTCGATCGCCTTGGGTTCCGTGCGCAGCTTGTCCGGGTTCATCACGCCGCCGGGGAGCACGATGGCGTCGTAGTTGGCGGCATCGACCTCGTCGAGCGTCTTGTCGACGGCGACGCTGTCGCCCCAATCCTTGTTCTTCCAGCCACGGATGCTCCCGCCCTTCGGGGCGGCGATGTCGACGGTGGCACTGTGCGCCTTGAGGCGGTCGCGGGGAACCTCAAGCTCTGACTGCTCGAAGCCATCGGTGGCGAGGATGAGGATCCTCTTGCCGGTGAGATGGGTCATGATGGTGTCCTTCCGGATAGGATTGGTCCCTGCGAGAAGAAACGGCAGATGACGGGGATTGTTCCGCCGGGGCGCCGGAACCAAACCGCCTGCCGAAAGTTGCGGCCTCGGGGCGCCCGAAAGGAAGGCTTCAAGCATGGCTCGCAAATATTCGAAGGCAGCATCGCGCAAGGTCGAGAAGACCATGCACGAGCGCAAGCGCGGCACGCTCCGGAGTGGCAGCGGCCAGAAGGTCAAGAGCCGCAAACAGGCGATCGCAATCGGCCTTTCGCAGGCGCGCAAGGAAGGCAAGAAGGTGCCGCGGAAATCGAGCAGCTCCCGGTCGTCGGCGCGGACCTCGCGATCATCGGCAAGAACATCGTCGAGCCGTGGCACCCGCAAGACATCGGGCCGCAGCCGCAAGACAACATCGTCGAGCCGCAGCAAGCGCAAGACCAAGTAGTCTTTGGCAACGAAGAATACCCGCCGCCTCATGGGCGGCGGGTGAAGTGCAGATCGGGATTCCAGGCGCGATGCTTACCGGCGGTTCTGCCAGCCGCGACGTGCCGCTTCCGCATGGCCCTGCGGGTCGCCGCTCCAGCCGCCATGGCCGCCGCCACGGCGGGACGACGAGCCCGACGAACGGCGGTCATCGTCGTCATCGTAGCGGCTGCTGCGCGCCCGCGAGCCTTGGCGCTCGTCCCAGCCGCGCCGCGCGGCTTCGGAGTGCGCTTCCGGATCTCCGTACCAGCCGCGATGCTCACGACCGCCACCGCGTTCGTCGTCATAGCGGCCCGACGAGCCGCGCCGCGACGAGCGGTAGTCGTCGTCATAACCGCCATAGCCGCCGGAGGACGTGAACCGGCCTTCCTCGTCGCGCCTCCGTCCGCCTTGGCGATAGTCATCGTCGTCGGACGCGAAGCGGCCGTATTCGTCACGGTCACGGTTGCCGGAACGCGAGCCGCCACCATAGCGGCGATCGTCTTCGTACTCGCCGCGCCGGCCTCCGTTGTAGTCGTCGTCATCGTAACCCCGGCCACGCCAACGATTGCCGTTGCCTTCGTCCGACATGAAGCGGCCTTCCTCGTCGCGCTCACGATAGCCGGAGCCGCCGCCGCGACGGTGATCGCGACCGCTGCCGTAGCGCCGGTCGTCGTCATCGTCCTGGATGAATCTGCCTCGATCGTCTCTTTCCTGCATGTCCTGCCGTGCCATTGTGCGGTACTCCTCTGAGCGGTAGCGGTTGGCATCATCTTCGGAGCGGAAACCGCGCTGCGCCAACCGGTTGGACGCAGGTTTCCGGTCGCCGTTGGTCTTCTTCGCACCCGCACGCGACCGACGCGCCCCGGCGGCTTTCTTGCCGGACGCCTGACGCGATCGTTGGGTGGAGGTTCGGGTCTTGGCCTTCGCGGTCTTCTTCGGACGCGCGTTGGTTTTCGATCTGGTGGATTTGGTGGAACCGGATTTCGCAGCCTGGCGCTGTCTGGTGTTCTCGGTCTGCGCGGAGTTCTCTTCGGTCGATTGATCCGCGGCCGATCCATCATGTCGGACCATGCGTTCCTCCGTACAATTTTCGCATGCCCCGCAGAACGAACGCACGCCGGATGCCTTCGTTCCCTGCGTGCGTTCGTCAACGCCAGATTTTTCTCCGCGCGGTCCGCTCGCGCGCGACCGTCGCTCACGCCGACGCGAATTGCTCACCGGGACCGAAGGCGCGGATCAGGAAACGGGATGAAGCGGAGCGGGAAGCGCGGCCTGTAAAACCGTCGGCAAAACCGATCGGCCGAATCTACGGCAGGCCGTTGGAGCGGGTGAAGGGAATCGAACCCTCGTATGCAGCTTGGGAAGCTGCCGTT
>CAZXKZ010000195.1:0-3932 GCA_964641825.1 uncultured Bauldia sp. | reverse complement strand
GACAGGGAAGCATATCTGGACCAGTTGAGTATGCCCCAGCCTGACGGAGACGCCACGTGACCCAGCAGCCGACCATCACCCTCAACGACCGCAACGTCATCCCGCAACTCGGCTTCGGCGTCTGGCAGGTATCGCCGGATATCACTGCGGAGAGTTGCATTGCGGCGATCCGGGCGGGCTATCGCTCGATCGACACGGCCGAGGGCTACAACAACGAGGAAGGCGTCGGGCAGGCGATCCGCGAAGGCGGCGTGCCGCGGAAGGAACTGTTCATCACCAGCAAGCTGCGCAATCGCGCACACGCCCGTGACGCCGCGCTCAGGGCCTTCGACGAGACGATGGAGAAGCTCGCCATCGACCAGCTCGACCTGTTCCTGATCCACTGGCCGCTGCCCTCGCAGGACCGGTACGTCGAGGCATGGAAGACACTGGTCGAGCTTCGCGACCAGGGCCGCGTGCGCTCGATCGGCGTATCGAACTTCAATCTCGACCATCTCAAGCGCATCATCGGCGAGACGGGTGTGACACCGGCGGTGAACCAGATCGAGTTGCACCCGCGCTTCCAGCAGCGCGACAAGCGTGCCTTCCACAGGGAGCACGCCATCGCCATCGAAAGCTGGAGCCCGCTCGGCAGCGGCCGCCTGATCAACGATCCCACGATCGGCAAGATAGCGAAGAAGCAAGACAGGTCGCCGGCGCAGGTGATGCTGCGCTGGCACCTCGACGAAGGGCTGATCGTGATCCCGAAATCGGTGACGCCCGAGCGCATCCGTGAGAACATCGCCGTCTTCGACTTCGCGCTCGACGACGATGACCGCCGGACGATCGACGCCATGGACGACCCGAAGAATGGCCGCAACGGCTCCAACCCGGCGACGGCGTCGTTTTTGTTCTAGCCCTCGAAAACCACCAGCAGGTCCTTCGCGTCGATCTGATTTCCGACTGCGACAAGCACCTCGACCACCGTGCCATCGCGCTCGGCGTGGAGCGCGGTCTCCATCTTCATGGCCTCGATGGAGAGGAGCAGGTCCCCCGCCTTCACCTGCTGAGCGGGCTTGACCGACACCGTCGAGACGACGCCGGGCATGGGCGCAGCCACATGGAGCGGGTTGCCCTCCTCCGCCTTGCGGCGCGTGGCGGCGCCGGCCGCGCCATGGGCACGGTCGGGCACCTTCGCCATGCGCGGCTGACCGTTCAGTTCGAAGAAGACGCGCGCATTGCCCAGCTCGTCTGTCTCGCCCATCGCCTGGGTGAGGATGACGAGCGTCTTGCCGCGTTCGAGTTCGACCGGGATCTCCTCGCCGGCCGGCAGGCCGTAGAAAAAGACGGGCGTCGGCAGCACACTGACCGGCCCATAAGTATCGGCGGCCTTGGCGAAATCGACGTAGACCTTGGGGTACATGAGGTAGGAGGCAAGCGCACGATCGTCGACTGGCTGGCCGGTCTTCTCGGCGGCTGCGGCGCGCTCGGCCTCAAGGTCCGCGGGCGGCAGGAGCGAGCCGGGACGCACGCTTCAGCACCTTTTTCTGAAGCTGCTCGGGCCAGCCTCCCGGCGGCTGGCCGAGATCGCCCCGCATCATCTGCACCACCGATTCCGGGAACGCGATCTCTTTCCGCGGATCGACCACGTCGGCGGGCGTGAGGTCCGAGGCCACCATCATCAGCGCAAGATCGCCGACCACCTTCGAGGACGGCGTCACCTTGACGATGTCGCCGAACAGCATGTTGACGTCGGCGTACGCGCGCGCGACCTCGTGCCAGCGCGTCTCGAGCCCGAGCGAGCGCGCCTGCTCCTTGAGGTTGGTGAACTGCCCACCGGGCATCTCATGGAGGTAGACCTCGGACGCGCCGGCGCGGAAATCGGATTCGAACGCGACATACTTGGCGCGCACCGCTTCGAAGTAGAAGGAGATGCGCCGGATCGCCTCCACATCCAGGCCGGTGTCACGGTCGGTGTCGGCGAGCGCTTCGACCAGCGAGCCGAGACACGGCTGCGAGGTGAGTCCCGACATGGAATCCATCGCCGCGTCGAACGCGTCGGCACCGGCCTCGACCGCGACGAGCACCGAGGCGGCCGAGACGCCGGAGGTGTCATGGGTGTGGAAATGGATCGGAAGGTCGGTCTCCTCACGAAGAGTCTTGACCAGGAGGCGGGCTGCGGCCGGCTTGCACAGGCCGCCCATGTCCTTGATGCCGATGATGTGCGCGCCGGCCCGCTCGAGCTCGTGCGCAAGGCTGACGTAATACTTGAGGTCGTACTTGGCGCGCTTCGGATCGAGGATATCGCCCGTGTAGCACATGGCGCCTTCGCAGAGCTTGCCGGCCTCACGCACAGCGTCCATTGAGACGCGCATGTTCTCGACCCAGTTGAGGCAGTCGAAGACGCGGAAGAGATCGACGCCGGCATCCGCCGCCTGGCGGACGAAGAACTTGACGACGTTGTCAGCATAGTTGGCGTAGCCCACGGCGTTGGAGCCGCGGAGCAGCATCTGCAGCAGGATGTTCGGCACCTTCTCGCGGATATCGGCGAGTCGCTCCCAAGGGTCTTCCGCGAGAAAACGCATGGCGACATCGAAGGTGGCGCCGCCCCAGCATTCGAGCGACAGGAGCTGCGGCAGCGCGGCGGCGTAAGCCGGGGCAATCGCCACGAGATCGTGCGTGCGCACGCGCGTGGCGAGCAGCGACTGGTGGGCGTCGCGCATGGTCGTGTCGGTGACGAGAGCGCGCTTCTCCGCCCGCATCCATCTGGCGAAGGCTTCCGGACCGTCGCGATCGAGTCGCTGCTTTGTGCCCGGCGCCGGCTGAACTTCGAACCGAGGCGGCGGGACGACGAGCCCGTCCGGCGCCGGTTTCACGCGTCCCTTGGTGTCGGGATGACCGTTCACCGTCACGTCGGCGATGTAGGTGAGGAGCTTAGTGGCGCGGTCGCGGCGGCGAACCGACTCGAACAGCTCGGGCGTCTCGTCGATGAAGCGCGTCGTATAGGACGCATCGCGGAATTTCGGATTGGTGATGACGTTTTCGAGGAAGGCGAGATTGGTGGCAACACCGCGGATACGGAACTCGCGGAGCGCGCGATACATGCGCGCGATCGCCTCCTCCGGCTTCGGCGCCCACGCGGTCACCTTTTCAAGGAGTGGATCGTAAAAGCGCGTGATGACGGCACCGGAATAGGCGGTGCCACCATCGAGCCTGATGCCAAAGCCGGTGGCGCCCCGGTAAGCGGTGATGCGTCCGTAGTCGGGAATGAAGTTCTGCTCCGGGTCCTCGGTCGTGATGCGGCACTGAAGCGCATGGCCGTTGAGACGGATCTCGCCCTGGCGGGGCACGCCCGAGTCAGGATCGCCGATCGCGGCGCCATCGGCGATCCTGATCTGTGCTTTGACGATGTCGATGCCAGTCACCTGCTCGGTGACGGTGTGCTCGACCTGGATGCGCGGGTTGACCTCGATGAAATAGAATCGGCCGGTGTCGGCATCCTGCAGGAACTCGACGGTGCAGGCGCCGACATACTTCGCCGCGTGGGCGATGGCGACGGCGTATCCGGCGAGCTCCTCACGCTGCGGTGAGCTGAGGTAGGGAGCTGGCGCGCGCTCGACTACCTTCTGGTGGCGGCGCTGGACCGTGCAGTCGCGCTCGTAGAGATGGACGATGGAACCGTGCCGGTCGGCAAGAATCTGCACCTCGACATGGCGGGCACGCTCGACCAGCTTCTCCAGATAGACGTCGTCCTTGCCG
The DNA here is from genome assembly GCA_964641825.1 of uncultured Bauldia sp. Classification (GTDB taxonomy): domain Bacteria; phylum Pseudomonadota; class Alphaproteobacteria; order Rhizobiales; family Kaistiaceae; genus DASZQY01. Next base: position 194 of record CAZXKZ010000195.1, on the reverse strand, counting down.
AAGGCGGCCTTCGCCTCACGCCGCGCCGCCGACACCTCACGGACGAGGGTCGCCTCATCCGGGACAACGCGCATGCCGCGCCCGCCACCACCCCACGATGCCTTCAGCATCACCGGATAGCCGATGCCGGCAGCGATCTTCTTCGCGGCTTCGATATCGTCAGGGAGCGGCTCGGACGCCGCCATGACGGGCAC
>CAZXKZ010000194.1:0-3945 GCA_964641825.1 uncultured Bauldia sp. | reverse complement strand
GCGCTCGGCCTTGCCGGCGCGCTTCGCCTCGGCCGCCTGATGGACGAAGGCAAGGCGCACCCCGCCGCGATCAGCCTGATGAAGCGCAACAACTGCGGCAAGGCGCTCGACATCGCCCGCGCCGCCCGCGACATGCACGGCGCCAACGGCATCGCGGAAGAGTTCCACGTCATGCGCCATGTCGTGAACCTCGAGACCGTCAACACCTACGAGGGCACCCACGACATCCACGCCCTCGTGCTCGGCCGCGCCCAGACCGGCATCCAGGCGTTCCAATGAGGATCGCGATCGTCGGCGGCGGACCGGCGGGGCTCTATTTCGCGATTCTGATGAAGAAGACGGATCCGGCGGCGACCGTCACGGTCTACGAGCGCAACCGCATCGACGACACCTTCGGCTTCGGCGTCGTCTTTTCCGACCAGACGCTGGACACCTTCGAGATCCACGATCCCGAGACCTACTGGCGCATCACGCGCGAGTTCGCCTATTGGGACGACATCGAGATTCACTTCAAGGGAACCTCGCATCGCATTGGCGGCAACGGCTTTTGCGGCTGTTCGCGCCGCACGCTGCTCGGCATCCTCCACGAGCGCGCCCGCGACCTCGGCGTCGCCTTCGTCTTCGGCCGCGAGGTCGAGGACATCGCCGCGCTCGGCGCCGAAAACGACCTCGTCGTCCTCGCCGACGGCGTCAATTCGCGCTTCCGCGAAGAGTTCCGCGATCACTTCCGCCCGCGCGTCGATCTCAGGCCGAACAGGTTCGCGTGGATGGGCTCGACGGCTCCGCTCGACGCCTTCACGTTCGCCTTCGAGGAGACCGAGCACGGCGTCTTCATCGCCCACGCCTACCAGTACGACGAGGACCAGTCGACGTGGATCTTCGAGACCGACGCGGCCACGTTCGAGCGCGCCGGCCTCGGCGCACTGGACGAGGCTGCCTCCGCGGCGGCGATGCAGCGCATCTTCGGCCGCTACCTCAACGGCCACCCGGTCATCACCAACCGCTCGCACTGGCGCAACTTCCCGATGATCCGCAACGAGCGCTGGGTGAAGGACAACATGGTCCTGCTGGGCGACGCCAAGGCAACCGCGCACTTTTCCATCGGCTCCGGCACCAAGCTCGCCATCGACGACGCCATCGCGCTCCGCCAGGCCTTCGCCGCCTCCGCCAATGTCGGCGAGGCGCTCGCCGCCTTCGAATCCACCCGCCGCGACGAGGTCGAGCGCACGCAGCATGCCGCCGATGTGTCGCTGGTCTTCTTCGAGCATCTGAGGCGCTTCTGGAGCTTCGCGCCGGTGCAGTTCGCCTTCGGCGTGATGACGCGCGCCAAGGCGATCACCTACGACAACCTGCGCCTGCGCGCGCCGGAGTTCGTTGCCGAGGTCGATCGCCATTTCGCCGAGGGCGTGCGGCGCGACGGCTTCAACGTCGCGGTCGACAAGCCGGTCCCGCCCATGTTCCAGCCCTTCCGCCTCCGCGACATGGTGCTCCACAACCGCGTCGTCGTCTCGCCGATGTGTATGTACTCCGCCGTCGACGGCGTGCCCAACGACTGGCACCTCGTCCACTACGGCGCCCGCGCCATCGGCGGCGCCGGGCTGATGTTCACCGAGATGACCGACGTGTCGCCGGAGGGCCGCATCAGCCCCGGCTGCACCGGCCTCTGGAACGACGAGCAGGAGGTCGCCTGGACGCGGATCGTCGATTTCGTCCACGGAACGTCCGCGGTGAAGATCTGCCTTCAGATCGGCCATGCCGGCCGCAAGGCATCGACCCGTTTCATGTGGGAAGGCGACTCGCGGCCCCTCGCCGACGGCAACTGGCCGGTAGTCGGGCCGTCACCGCTCCCCTACTTCCCGGAAAGCCAGGTTCCGCGCGCGCTCGATCGCGCGGACATGGACAAGGTCGTCGCCGACCACGTCGCCGCCGTCGAACGCGCCGTCCGCTGCGGCTTCGACATGATCGAGCTGCACGCCGCTCACGGCTACCTGCTGGCGAGCTTCATCTCGCCGCTCACCAACCGCCGCGCCGATTCATACGGTGGCACCCTCGCCAACCGCCTGCGCTTCCCGCTGGAAGTCTTCGCCGCCATGCGCGCGGCGTGGCCGGGCACGCAGCCGATGTCGGTGCGCATCTCGGCCACCGACTGGGCCGAAGGTGGCATCACCGGCGACGATGCCGTGCTCATCGCGGAGGCGTTCGCCGAGGCGGGCGTCGATCTCGTCGACGTTTCCACCGGCCAGACGGTGAGCGACGCCCGCCCGATCTTCGGGCGCATGTACCAGACCCCGTTCGCCGACCAGATCCGCAACGAGGCCAGGGTCGCCACCATGTGCGTCGGCAACATCACCAGCGCCGACCAGGTGAACACCATCCTCGCCGCCGGGCGCGCCGATCTGGTTGCGCTGGCGCGCCCGCACCTCACCGACCCGAACTTCACACTGCGCGCCGCCGCGTGGTATGGCGTCGATGGCGTAGCCTTCCCGCCGCAGTATTTCATGGGCCGTGATGCTCTCTACCGCAATCTCAGGCGCGATCGCGAGGAGCTTGAGGACATGAAACGCAGGGTCAGGCCGAAAGCACGCGCCGATCTCGCCGCCGCACGTCATTGAACGCCAGCCCGAACTGATGCACGACTCGACTCCACAACGCGCCACCGACGCCGCCGTCGTTCGTCTCGAACGCGAGGGCTCCATCGGCGTCATCGTGATCGACAACCCGCCGGTGAACGCCACCTCGCACGCCGTCCGGGGCGCGCTCCGCGACGCCGTCCTCGCGGTCGCGGCCGACGAAACGATTGTCGCCGCTGTCGTCATCGGCGCCGGCGCCGGCTTTGTCGGCGGCGCCGATATCCGCGAATTCGACAAGCCGGTGGAGGAGCCCGGTTTGCCGCAGGTCATCGCAGCCATCGAAGCCTGCCCGAAGCCGATCGTCGCGGCGATCCACGGCGTTGCCCTTGGCGGCGGGTTTGAACTGGCGCTCGGTTGCGACGCCAGGGTCGCAACCGCCAATGCCCTTGTCGGGCTCCCGGAGGTGACGCTCGGCATCATCCCCGGCGCCGGCGGCACGCAGCGCCTTCCGCGCCTCGTCGGGATCGCAAGCGCCGTCGAGCTGATTGCGACCGGCCGGCGCGTAAAGGCACCGGAAGCGCTGCAGCTCGGGATGATCGATGCGATTGCCGACGGAGACCTCCGCGCTTTCGCAATTGCCTTCGCCCGGAACGCACCCAAGCGCGTGATCGCGCGCGAGACGGTGCCGGCGGAAGACCCGGCCGGCATCGCAGTGTCGGTGGCCACGCAAACGGCGAAGGCGCGTGGCCGCGAGACCGTGCTCGCCGCCATTGCGGCGGTGCAGTCGGCGGCCGACACGCCGGTAGAAGAAGCACTGGCGGCCGAGCGCGCCACTTTCCTGCGCCTGAAGACCGGAGAGGAGGCCGCCGCGCTCCGCCACCTGTTCTTCGCGGAGCGCGCGGCGCGGAAGGTCGCGGGGATCGATGAGGCATCCGCACGGCCTGTGAACACGGTGGCGGTGGTCGGGGCCGGCACCATGGGCACCGGCATCGCCCTCACGTTTGCGCAGCGCGGATTCACGGTGACGCTGATCGATTCGTCGCCTGTGGCGCTGGACCGCGCCCGCTCGGCGATCGCGCAGCAGCAGGCCGCGGAAGTGCAGTATGCGGCCGATCTGTCCGCCACTGCAGGCGCAGATCTCATCGTCGAGGCGGTGTTCGAGGACATCGGCGTCAAGCAGGACGTGATGCAGCGGCTGGCGGCGATAGCCTCGCCGGAGGCCATCCTCGCCACCAACACCAGCTACCTCGATGTCGACCGCATCGCGGCGGCAAGCGGCAGGCCCGGGCAAGTGCTCGGCCTGCACTTCTTCGCACCGGCCGATCGCATGCGCCTTCTGGAGATCGTACGCGGTGCGCAAACATCCAGTCCGACG
>CAZXKZ010000193.1:0-3990 GCA_964641825.1 uncultured Bauldia sp. | reverse complement strand
CGAACCTAGGCCGGTGCAGTTCACACCACCACGACGCCGGAGTGCTTGGCCTTGTCCTCCGGCTCGACGTGGATGGTGATGGTGGCATCCTTGACCTCGGCGCGGAGCGCGCGCTCGATACGGTCGCAGATCGCGTGGGACTCCGCCACCGGCATCGTGCCCGGCACGACGAGGTGGAACTCGATGAAGGTCATGCTACCGGCATCGCGCGTCCGCACGTCATGGGCCTCGATGGCGCCGCCTCCCTGCTCCGAGATGATGGCGCGGATGCGCGCGAGCTTCTCCGGCGGCACGGCCTCGTCCATGAGGCCGCCCATCGACTCGCGGATGAGCCGCCAGCCCATCCACAGGATATTGACCGCCACCAGCGCGGCGAGGATCGGATCGAGGACCGCGATGCCCGTGGCAACGGCGAGCACCAGGCCAAGGAACACGCCGACCGAGGTGACGATATCGGTGAGGAGATGCATGCCATCGGCGACCAGCGCGGGCGAATGGCGCCGACGGCCCTCGCGCACGAGCATCCAGCACCAGACGGCGTTGAGGGCGCTTGCGCCGAGATTGACGGCAAGGCCCTCGGTGGCCCGCTCGATCGGCTGCGGATCCTGATAGCCGGCCCACGCCGCCTGGAAGATGTTGAAGGCGGCGAGCACGATGAGCACGCCGACGAAGACCACGGCGAAGTATTCCGCCTTGTGATGGCCGTACGGATGATTGGCGTCGGCAGGAACGGCGCTGTAGCGAATGGCGATATAGGCGGCGACGGCGGTGGCGACGTTGACGAGGCTCTCCAGCGCATCCGACCACAGCGCGATCGAGCCGGTGAGCCACCACGCCACGAACTTCAGCGCGAGCACGAGCAGCGCGACCGCAATGCTGGTGGCGGCGATGGTGACGGTGGATGCGAAGACGCGGTCGAGCATGGGCGCGTGTAATTAGGAGACGCGGCACCTGAGGACAACCGCGGAGTTGGTGACTGAGACGCACTCGCAATCGCATCTGCGGCGCGCGTTCTATTCCGCGGCCATCGTCTCGATCGCGGCGGAGGATTCGGCAGGCCCGGCCTCCTCGAACGGCGTCGTCACCTCGACGAAGGTGTCGGGATAGAATCCGTTGAAGCGCGTGCGGAGGCCCAGCGAGTAGGCGCCGATGTGGCCGATCTCGATCCAGTCGCCGGTGTCGACGGTCTCCGGCAGATGGAACGGCCGTGACAGGATGTCGACCGAATCGCAGGTAGCGCCCATGACACGGAACGCTCCGAGGCGATCGGGATTGCCGGGGCGCTTGCCGCGCCGCGCCGTATCGGGAAGCAGACGCGCCGGCAGCGTGATCTTGCCGGTCCACGAATCGGACAGCGACCCCCAGATGCCGTCGTTGATGTAGATCCGCCGCCCCTTGCGGAGGAGCACGCGCACGATGACCGACAGCGAGCGGGCGACGATCACCCTCCCCGGCTCCGCTGTGAGCGGCACGTCGCCGAAGCCCCATTCCTCCGCCTCGCGCACCACCTCGGCGACCAGCGCCGCGGTGTCGGGCCTGTCGGCGCTGCCGCGGCGCGGGTCGCTGCCGTAGGCCGCCGGGAAACCGCCGCCGATATCGAGGTGCGCGATCTCGGCATCGACGCGGCCGCGCACCCATGAGGCCGTGGCGAGCGCGCGCTCATAGGTGTCGGTGTCCTCGACCTGGCTGCCGACATGGAAGCAGAGGCCAACCCGAAAGCCGATGTTGGCGATGCGCTGGACGAGCTCGACGGCATGCGCCGGCGCTGCGCCGAACTTCTTCGACAACTCGTAGGCGGCGTTGCCGCGCGCCGCCAGCCTCACAAACAGCGTGATATCCTCGGGGTCGAGGTCGAGGCCGCGCACGATGCGCAGGATCTTGGCGACTTCGTCCTCGTGGTCGAGCGCCAGCGAGCGAATGCGGTACTGCTCGAGCGCGAGGCGGATGTCAGTCTGCGCCTTGACCGGATGCATGTAGAGCATCTCGGCCTTCGGCGCGACGGCGCGCACCGCCGCGAACTCGCCCGGCGAGGCGACATCGAAGCACGTGATGCCGGCGCCGGCGAGCGTCTCCAGGATCATGCGCTCGCCGTTGGTCTTGACGGCGTACGCGGTGCGCCCGGAAAACGCATCGAGGAAGGTGCGCGCATCGGCGGCCAGCACCGCCGGGCGAAAACAGTAGACCGGAACGTCCGGACGCCACTCCTGCACCACGTCGCGCGCGGTTTCGAATCGCTCCATCGGCGGTTCCCGGCCTTTTCTGGCTTGTGTCTTCCTCATGCGCGCGACGCTACCACTTGATGATGCCGGCAAAAGAACGGCGGATAAGGCCCAGCGACTCAAATTTGTGCAATCCGGAGAAACGAAATGAAATGAGGGGGTTGGGCTCCGATCGCAAGCGATGCGCTGCACCGCGCCATAGTTTTCGCTTCGCCAATCGGCCACTCCGCGTTACACTTTTGTAACGTACTGGAAACGGGAGGTCTGTTCATGAGCATCGCTCGACCGTTCCACGCGGCAGTCGTGTTTGCGGCATTCCTGTTCATCGGAGCGATCGTCATCGGCGCACTCTGAGTTTGCCGGCGATTTCGATCTCACTCCCTGATGCGTTTCGACCGGACGACGCTTCGGCGCGTCCGGTTTTTTGTTGCCACATACCGGCTAATTGCCCGCGAGATCGCGCCCGGCGGCGAGGATCGCCGCATCGGTGCCGAGCGCGGTGGTGACGCTGCCGCCCTGCTCGTCGTACGGCGCGCCGGCGAACGCGGGATCGCGCGACGGGCCGGTCGAGATCGTCATGCCGGCGAACACGAGCTCGCCGGCGCGGCGGAGGAGATGCATCCCGCCCGACGAGCCGCTCGAAGCATCGCAATCGGTGCGATAGAACGACGTCGCCTGTGAGGACACGGGCGCGCGGCGGACTGTGCACGCCTGCGCGACGGGCACGCTCGGGTCGAGATGCTCGAAGCCGGCAGGCTGCGCGGAGATCACGATCAGCGCCTCTCCAGCAGCAACGCCGCCGCCATGGACCGGGAACGGATCGGCGCCGGACAGGGGCTGCGCGAGCCTGACGACCGCCCAGTCGTTGTTGGAGCCGGGCCGCGGCGGCGAGGCCCCGAAGCGCGCGTTCGCGCTGTCGGGCACCAGCGGGAGCCATTCAGAGTCGGCCGTCTGGCGGCGGAAGAAGCACTGGGACTTCCGGTTGCCTTGAGGATCGAAAAACACGTGCGCGGCCGTGAGCACCTGATCGTTGGTGAGGTAGAGCGCGCCCGACGCGGTGACCGGCTGGCCGTCCGCACACACGACGTGGCCCGAGACGCTGCGGATGCGCGCGACTTCCGCCGCGCTGAGGCCGAGCGATGCAGCGAGTTCGGTGAGTGCACCCCGCTCGTCGGCGCCGTCGATGACGTTGACCGGGATAGGAACGGACGGGAGCGCGAGGGAGGCCAAGACGGCGAACAGTGCGAGCATGGCGATCGACACTATACGGTCCCGGCAGGATGTGGGAGCGGAGGGATGACTTCTCGCGCTTCCTTACGCCGCCGCTTCCTTGGCGTCCGGCTCGTAGTTGAGGATGGGGGCGAGCCAGCGCTCGGCCTCGGCGAGCGGCCAGCCCTTGCGGCGGGCATAATCCTCCGCCTGGTCGCGTTCGATGCGGCCGACGCCGAAATAGTGGCTGTCGGGGTGGGAGAAGTAGAGGCCGGAGACCGACGAGCCCGGCCACATGGCGTAGCTCTCGGTGAGCGCGATGCCGGTCGCCTTCTCGGCGCCGAGGAGATCGAACAGCGTGCGCTTCTCGGTATGGTCGGGCTGCGCCGGATAGCCGGGCGCCGGGCGGATGCCGCGGTAGCGCTCGCGGATCAGCTCCTCGCGGGCGAGCGCCTCGCTGGGGGCGTAGGCCCAGAACTCGCGGCGCACGCGCTCGTGCATGCGCTCGGCAAACGCTTCGGCCAGGCGGTCGGCGAGCGCCTGCGACAGTATCTTGGAATAA
>CAZXKZ010000192.1:2184-4012 GCA_964641825.1 uncultured Bauldia sp. | reverse complement strand
CCAGCCGAGCACGGATTCCTCGATCAGCACCTCGGTGGTGGGGGAGGCGTCGAGCCCGCGCTCCACGATCTCCAGGAATTCCTCGCGGTTGTAGGCGATGCCCCCGCCGGTGCCGCCGAGCGTGAACGAGGGGCGCAGCACCGCCGGCAGGCCGATCTCGTCCATCGCGTTCAGCGCATCGCCCAGCGAGTGAGCCAGCACCGAGCGCGGCGTCGCCAGCCCGATCCGCCGCATGGCCTCGCGGAACAGCTCGCGGTCCTCGGCCTTGTCGATCGCTTCTGCCGTCGCGCCGATCATCTCGACCCCGAACTGGTCGAGCACGCCCATCTTGCGGAGCGACAGCGCGGTGTTGAGCGCGGTCTGCCCGCCCATGGTCGGCAGCAGCACCAGCTTGTCGTCGGGCCGCTCGGTGCGCTCCTTCTCGATGATCTTGGCGACGATCTCCGGCGTGATCGGCTCGATGTAGGTGGCATCGGCGAGTTCCGGGTCGGTCATGATCGTCGCCGGATTGGAGTTGACGAGGACGACCCGGTAGCCCTCGTCCTTCAGCGCCTTGACGGCTTGCGTGCCGGAATAGTCGAATTCGCATGCCTGGCCGATGACGATCGGCCCCGCGCCGATGACGAGGATGGCGTCGATGTCGGTCCGTTTGGGCATGGGCTCCGGCAGCTCTGGGCGAACGAAACCCCGGCGCGGCAGCCCGCCCGGGGCAACGGGAATCGTCAGTTTCAGGCTAGGCGGGGCTTATAGGGGAAAGCGGAGGAGGGCGGAACCCCCGGTCGAGCCGGCGCCATCTGTCCGCATAACGAAACGGGCGCCCGAAGGCGCCCGTTCGCTATTCCGGTGCTGGGCCGTCAGGCCTTCGCGGCCGATGCCAGGAAGATGTACGAGAAGCCCGACGCCAGGATGTTGATGCCGACGAGAAGGCCGATCGCCCATTCGGCGGTGCTCGGCAGGTTGAGGAAGATGAGCACGCCCGCCGCGACGGCGATGATGCCCGAGATGAGCAGCCGCACCCAGCCGTCGCGCGGACGGATGCGCGTCGCCATGCCGATCTCGAGGATGCCCTCGATCACGAACAGCACCGACAGCAGGATGGTGAGCGTGATGATGCCGGTGAAGGGGAAGAACGCGAGCCAGCCGCCGACCACGATATAGAGAATGCCGATCAGCAGGTTGAGGAAGAACTCGCTCCACTTCTGCGTATAGAACGCCTGCACCACCTGCACGATGCCGCCGATCAGGAACAGCCAGCCGAGGAAGGTCTTGGCAACGATGGTCGTGAAGAACGGGAACACGATTGCCAGCACGCCGATGATGACGAGCACGATCCCGAGGATCATGAACCACGTGCGATGCTCGGCGACGATCGCCCGCATCGAGGAGTCGGAAGTCACGGATTGGTTAGTCATGGGAACCTCGCCCTGGTTCGCTTGAGCCACGGCACTGCCGCCGAATCACCCCGCAGCGGCCTTCCGTGACGGACGCGGGGATATACCCCGGAACGCGTCCGGCCCCAAGCCACCCCAAGGCGTCCGCAGGACGCGGCGGCTCAGTCTAGTAGGCGCGCGGTGGCTGCCTTGCGCCGGCCGTGGCCCAGCGGATCAGGCCCCAGAGGCTTCCGCCGGTGGCTGCGCCCATGACGTAGATCAGCGGAATGAACAGGGCGAGCGGCATCGTCATGCGGAAGTTCAGGAACGAGAACGTCACCGACTGGAAGTTCTGCAGCGTCAGGAGAAGGATGATCAGGGCAAGGATCGCGATCACCGCGATGTGGAACCAGCGCATGTCCTTTGGCCTCCCGGTCTGGCGCCGATCCGACGGCGAC
>CAZXKZ010000192.1:0-2084 GCA_964641825.1 uncultured Bauldia sp. | reverse complement strand
GCGTCGTGGAAGCGGATGCCCATCTCGGTGTTGAGGTGCGCGGAACGGAGGTCGAAGTTGAATGACCCGATGAAGCCGGTTGCGTCGTCCACGGCGAAGGCCTTGGTGTGGAGGCTGAGCTTGCTCGCGCCGAACAGCAGCGTGTACGAGCGCTCCTGTTGCGGCATCAGCTCGTAGAGCTTCACGCCGCCGCTGAGGAGCGCGTCGCGGTAGTTGGCGTAGCCCGAGAAGCCGGTCGGAAAGAAATCCGTGGCGGCGAGCGAGTTGGTGAGCACCTGCACGTCGACGCCGCGCTTGGCGATCCTGGTGAGTCCCTCGGTGCCGGCCACGCCGGGCACGAAGTAGGGCGAGATGATTTCGAGCGAGTGCTCGGCGGTGTTCATCACGCGGCCGAGCGTCTCGATCAGCCAGTTGTCGCCGTCTTCGCCGAAGGCTTTCTCCGGCGGGTCCGAGTAGACGGTCACGTCCTCGCTCCAGCGGAGCGCCTCGGGGTTGGCGAAGCCGGCCACGAACGATGTGCGCTCCCTGACCCGGTCGAGATAGGGCTTCGCTGCGGCGCTGATCGCGGTGGCTGCGACCTGCGCGCGGAATTCGGGCAGGTCGGGCTCGCGGTTGCCGGCGAGCGCCTCGATCGGCAGCACAACTCGGCTGTTCCAGAATCCGTCGAAGATCGTCTCCGCCTCGGTGGCGGCCGGACCGATCGCCATCACGTCGAGGTCGCGGAAGTTGTTGTTGTCGGTGGCGTCGAAGTAGTCGTCGCCGATGTTGCGGCCGCCGACGATCGCCACCCGCGCGTCCGCGATCCACGCCTTGTTGTGCATGCGGCGCGTGGTGCTGAAGAAACGCAGCAGCATTTCCAGTCCGCGCCGGAACGCGTTCTCCCGCGCCCGCGTCGGGTTGAACATCCGTACTTCGATGTTCTCGTGGCTGTCGAGCGCGAGGTAGGGGGCGACGCCGCCGTGCGTGGTGAAGTCGTCGAGGAGGAGTCGCACGCGCACGCCGCGGTCGGCTGCCTTCAGCACCTCGTCGGCGAGGAGATGCCCGGTCAGGTCGCGCTCCCAGATGTAGTACATGAGATCGAGGCTGCGGCCGGCGGCGCGCGTCACCAGGACTCGCGCGGCGAAGGCGTCGTAGCTGTTCGACAGCATGAGAAGGCCACTCTCGTCGGTGCGCCCGGCAAACAGCGCGGTCGCGGCGCGATCGAGCGTAGTGTCGGCGGGGGCAACGGGCAGCGCGGTCGAGGGCGGGCCCAGCGAGCGCTCCGCGAACTTGCCGTAGGAATAGACGGCGGCCACCGAGAGCGCGGCGATAATGCCCGCGATCGCCAGGACGATGAGCAGTATGCGCAAGGGAACCCCGAGCCCCGACGAGGATGCCGCCAGGACCGGCGACCCGCGCGACACTAGTGCGGCATCCGGTGCGGCGCTAGCGTTTTCGCTTCACCTTGCCGCCGTCGTAGGCGTCGACGCCGACGGCGAGCGCATAGCACGCAAGCTCCACCGATTTCGGCACCGCCACCTTCTTGCCGTCGCGATGGCCGCGCTCGTAATACTGGATCACGCGCTTCTTCAGGCCGAGCCGTGCAGCGGCTTCCTTCTGCTTCAGGCCCATCGCCTTCCGCCACGCCTTGAACTCGCCGGGACTCATGGCGCGGCCGTTCAGTCGCCGTTCGGCGCGAGGCGGAATTCGAGCACGCCGTCCACGGTGCGTAGGTCGACCGCCAGCCGGCGGAGATCGTCCTTCTTCAGGGTGCGCAGCATCATCCGGTACTCGAACACGCCGCCGCCTTCCTCGAGCCGGTAGGCCATGTTGGACACCTCGAAGCCGCGGTCGGTGAGGTAGGAGCGCAGCTTGTCCTCCGGCATCGTCTTGTCGGTGAGGAAGCGAATGATGTGCTGGGCATAGATCTGAGTCGGGATCTTCATCTCGATCCAGCGGAAGGCCGAAAGTGTGCCGAAGGTGACGACCGAGGCGGCGACGGCCGGAATCAGGAAGCCCACGCCGAACAGAATGCCGATCGCCGCCGTCGTCCAGATCGAGGCGGCGGTGGTCAGCCCGCGCACCGTCAGCCCTTCCTTGAAGAT
>CAZXKZ010000191.1:0-4053 GCA_964641825.1 uncultured Bauldia sp. | reverse complement strand
AGCATTCCTTCGGGTCGACACCGTTGGCGGCGAACACGAACGTCATCGGCACCAGGTAGCCCGAGGTCGAGTTCGGGTCGCCGAGGCCGAAGTTCAGCGACTTGTCGCAGGTCAGCACGTCGTCGAGCGAGGCGAGCGGGCTGTCGGAGGGCGCGATCAGCAGCGACCAGTATCCGGGCTCGCCGCTCGCCGCCACCGACTGGACGAACACCTCGCCGTCGGCGCGGTCGACCGCCTCCATGGCCGACTTGTTGCCGAACCACGCGACCTGCACCTTGCCGAAGCGCATGCCTTCGATGACGCCGGCATAGTCCGAGGCGAAGAACGCGTTCACCTTGAGCCCGGTCTGCGCCTCCATGTCGGCGAGGAAGGGCTCCCAGATCGTCTTCAGGTTCGATTGCGATTCGGTCGAGATGATGCCGAAGTTGATCTCGGTGGTTTCCGCATGGGCGGCGGTGGCGAGCGATGCGGCGAGTGCGGCGGCCGCTGCGCTTTTCAGGACGACGTTCATCATTACCTCCTGTGGTGGTCAGACTGTTGCAAGTGCGGGCCGGGCGCCGAGCATCGGCCGGGTTTCCGGTTCGAGGTCGGGCAGGATCAGCTCGTCGGATGCCTCCCCGTAGAGTTCGCGGAGGAAGGCGGGCGTGAGCGCCACCGAAGGCCCGTCGTAAGCGACGGCACCGTCGCGGAGCGCGATCGTGCGCGGGCAATAGCGGCGCGCGTATTCCACCTGGTGCAGCGAGACGACGACCGTGATGGCGTCGCTGCGGTTGATGTCGGCGAGCGTCTCCATCACCCGCTTGGCGGATGCCGGGTCGAGCGAGGCGATCGGCTCGTCAGCGAGCAGCAGGCGCGCGCCCTGGAGGAGGGCGCGGGCGATGGCCGCGCGCTGCTGCTGGCCACCGGAGAGCGTCGAGGCGCGCTGGCGTGCCGCCTCGGCGATGCCGACGCGGGCGAGCGCGCGCATGGCGTCCTGCTTCTCGTCCTTGCCGAAGAAGCCGAGCGTGCCGCGCCACGCCGGGATGCGGCCGAGGAAGCCGGTCAGCACGTTGGTCAGCAGCGACAGCCGGCCGATCAGGTTGAATTGCTGGAAGATGACCCCGATCTCGCGGCGGATCGCGCGCACGTCGCGGGCGATGCGTCCGTTCTCCTGGATGCGCCGTTCGAAAACGTTGATGCAGCAGGCATCGCCGCTGGCATGGTCGAGCCCGGCGATCAGGCGGATGAGTGTCGATTTGCCGGAGCCCGACGCGCCGATCAGCGCCACCATCTCGCCTGCCTCGATCGACAGGTTGACATGGTGGAGCGCGCGCTTCTTGCCGAAGTGCTTCGAGACTTTTTCGATCAGGACGGCAGGCACGTGTGACCCCTACGCGATCTTGGCAATCGCTTGCGGAGATCATTGGTAGGCGGTCAGTCTGACCGCGCCATTTCAGTTGGATCACAGTTTTGCGACACTCAGGCCTGGTTAGCCGTTGCGGCCGCAAGGCTGTGCATCGTCTCGTATTTCTCCAGGAAATCCTCGATGGCGAGCGCGCGGAAATCCGCAAGCGCCCTGTGGATATCTTCGTGCGGCCAGTCCCACCACGCGAGCGCCAGCAGGCGCGCGGCGACCGTTGCGGGGAAGCGCCGCTTCACCAGCCGCGCCGGAACGCCGGCGACGATGTCATAGGGCGCCACCGTCCGCGTGACGACCGCGCCCGCGGCGACCACGGCGCCGGTGCCGACGGTCACTCCGGGAAGCAGGATCGCGCCGTGCCCGATCCATACGTCGTGCCCGATCATGACCTTGTTCTGCAGCCGCCAGACGAAGATCGCCGCGTCCTGTGTCTCGCCGGGGAAGTAGTCGTTCGAGCGGTAGGTGAAGTGGTGCTGGCTGGCGCGCCAGACCGGATGGTTCGGCGCGTTGATGCGCACATTGGAGGCGATGGAGCAGAACTTGCCGATCTCCGAGAACAGCACCTGCCCGTCCTCCATCATGTAGCTGTAGTCGCCGAAGGTGGAGTGGCTGATCCGCGTGCGCGCGCCGATCTCGACCCAGGCGCCAAGCTCCGTATCCTCCACGGTCGCGTCGGCGGCGACCACGGGTTCGCGGCCGAGGCGGGGAGGGCTCATGCGGCTGCGGCGAAGCGCGTCACGTCGATCACCCGGTCGGCCACCGCCTCGCGCACCTCCGCGTCGTGGAAGATGCCGAGGAAACTCGTGCCCGCCGCCTTGGCCTCGCGGATGAGGCCGACGACCACGGCGCGGTTCTCCGCGTCCAGCGATGCGGTCGGCTCGTCGAGCAGCGTCAGCGGCCTGCCGGCGATGAAGCCGCGCGCCACGTTCACCCGCTGCTGTTCGCCGCCGGAGAAGGTCGCCGGCGGCAGGTCCCAGAGTCTTTCCGGCAGGTTCAGGCGCGCGAGCAGGCCTTCGGCGCGCGCAATCGCCGCGCCGCGTTCGACCCCGGCTGCGACGAGCGGCTCGGCCACCACGTCGCGAGCCGCCACCCGCGGCACCACGCGCAGGAACTGGCTGACGTAGCCGATGGTCGTGCGCCGCGCGGCGAGCACTGCGCGCGGCTCCGCCGCAGCGATGTCGAGCACAGCGCCATCGTGGGCGACGAGGATTGCGCCGCAGTCGGCGGCATAGTTGCCGTAGACCATCTTCAGGATCGAGCTTTTGCCCGCCCCCGATGGCCCGCCGAGGACGACGCATTCGCCCGGCGCCACCGTAAACGAAACCTCCCGCACGACCGGGAGGCGCAGCCCATGACGCAGGTGCATGGTGAAGGTCTTGGCCACGTCGCGGAGTTCCAGCCGTGGCGTCATGGTCAGACCTGGAGGATCGAGGAGACGAGGAGCTGCGTATAGGGCTCCTGCGGGTCGTCGAGCACGCGGTCCGTGAGGCCGCTTTCGATCACGCGGCCATCCTTCATCACCATCATGCGGTCGGAGAGGAGCCGCGCCACGGCAAGATCGTGGGTGACGATGACGACCGCCATGCCGAGGTCGGCGACGAGGCCGCGCAGGAGATCGAGGAGCCGCGCCTGAACCGAAACATCAAGGCCGCCGGTCGGCTCGTCCATGAAGACCAGCCGCGGGCTGGTGACGAGATTGCGGGCGATCTGCAGGCGCTGGCGCATGCCGCCGGAAAACGACCGCGGATCATCGTCAATGCGGTCCGCCGCCACTTCCACCCGTTCGAGCCAACCGGTCGCGGTGCCGCGGATGCGGCCGTAGTGGCGCTCGCCCACCGCCATCAGCCGTTCGCCGACGTTGGCGCCAGCGCTCACCGTCATCCGGAGGCCGTCGGCGGGGTTCTGGTGGACGAAGCCCCAGTCGGTGCGCATCAGGAAGCGGCGCTCGGCCTCGCCGAGGGAGAAGAGATCGCGCGTTGCGCCATCGCGCATGCGGTAGGCGATCGCGCCGGATGTCGGCCGGAGGCGCGCGGACAGGCAGTTGAGCAGCGTCGTCTTGCCGGAGCCGGATTCACCGACCACCGCCAGCACCTCGCCGGGCCACAGGTCGAAGCTCACGTCGCGGCAGCCGGCGCGCGCGCCGTAGAGTTTCGTCACGCCTTCGGCGGAGAGGAGAGGGGCCTCGCTCACGCGGCCTTCTCCCGCCGTTCTTCGCAGTAGTCGGTGTCCGAGCACACGAACATGCGGCCGCCGCGGTCGTCGAGGACGACCTCGTCCAGATAGACGCCGGTGGCGCCGCAGAGCGCACACGGCTCGGCGAACTTCTGCACCGTGAAGGGATGGTCCTCGAAGTCGAGGCTCTTTACCGGCGTATATGGCGGGATGGCGTAGATGCGCTTTTCCCGTCCGGCGCCGAAAAGCTGGAGGGCGGGCGAGCGGTCCATCTTCGGGTTGTCGAACTTCGGGATCGGCGACGGGTCCATGACATAGCGCTCGTCGACCTTCACCGGGTAGGCGTAGGAGGTGGCGATGTGGCCGTGGCGCGCGATGTCTTCGTAGAGCTTCACATGGACCAGCCCGTATTCCTCGAGCGCGTGCATCGTGCGCGTCTCCGTCTCGCGCGGCTCGAGGAAGCGCAGCGGCTCCGGGATCGG
>CAZXKZ010000190.1:2107-4088 GCA_964641825.1 uncultured Bauldia sp. | reverse complement strand
TCCGCCTAATCGCGGCGTGCATGTCGCGTGCCATCAGGCGAGGCAGCCGCGCGCCGCGGCGAGGCGGCGGACGAGCGCCAGCACCGTGTCGATCGTCGGCGTCGGGTGGCCGGTCATGCGGCCGAGCTCCTGCACCGCCGTCACCAGCGCGTCGATCTCCATCGGGCGGCCGCGTTCCAGATCCTGGAGCATCGAGGTCTTGTGCGCGCCCACCTTGCCGGCGCCGGCGATCCGGCGCTCGACGTCGACAGGAAAGCGGACGCCGAGCGCGCCGCCGATCGCCTCGGCTTCCAGCATCATGGCTTGGGCGACGCCGCGCGTGCCTTCGTCGGCGACGATGTCCTCCAGCGTGCTCCCGGTCAGCGCCGAGATCGGGTTGAAGGCGAGGTTCCCCCACAGCTTCACCCAGATTTCGCTGCGGATGTCGGTCCTCACCGGCGCCTGCAGGCCCGCAGCCACGAGTTCCGCCGCCAGCGCGGCGGCGCGCTCGCTCCGGGAATTGTCGGGTTCGCCGAGCGAGAAGCGCGTTCCCTCGATGTGCCTGACCACGCCCGGCGCGTCGACCTCGACCGCCGGGTAGACCACTGCGCCGATGGCGCGTTCCGGTCCGATCGCATCCCATATGCGGCCGCCGGGATCGACCGCCTCGATCCGCCGGTCGCGATAGGGGCCGTTGAGGCCGTGGAAATACCACCACGGCACGCCGTTCTGCATGGTGACGACTGCCGTGCCGTCGCCGATGAGCGGGGAGATCTGGTCGAGGGCAGGGGCGATGGAATGGGCCTTCAGGGTGAGCAGCACGTAGTCCTGCCTGCCTGCTTCGGCGGCATCGGGGACGGCGTTCACGGCATGGGCGGTTTCGCGGCCGTCCTCGATCAGCTTCAGCCCGTCCCGGCGGATCGCCTCGAGATGGCTGCCGCGCGCCACCAGCGACAGGTCGGCGCGGCCGGCGGCGGCGAGCTTCGCGGCGAGGTAGCCGCCGATCGCGCCCGCCCCGAAGACGGCGATGCGCATCTAGCCGAGGCCGAGCTTCTGGGCCAGCCCGATGCGCTGGAGCTTGCCGGTGGCGCCCTTCGGTATCTCGTCGAGGATCAGCACCTTGCGCGGCACCTTGAAATCGGCGAGCCGGCTGGCGGCGAACTCGCGGATCGCCTGCTCGCTCGCCTGGTTGCCCTCGCGGAGCACGATCGCCGCCGCCACCTCCTCGCCGAGCTTGTCATGCGGCATGGCGAAGGTCACCACCTGCGCCACCGCCGGGTGGTCCATCAGCACCTCGTCCACCTCCAGCGGCGAGATCTTCTCGCCGCCGCGGTTGATGATCTCCTTCAGCCGCCCGGTGACGCGGACGTAGCCCTCTTCGTCCATCGTCCCCTGGTCGCCGGTGTGGAACCAGCCGTGCGCGAAGGCAGCCTCGTTCGCGGTCGGGTTCTTCTCGTATCCCGGCGTGACGTTCGGACCCCTAATGACGATCTCACCGGGCTCCCCGTTGGCTGTCAGTCGCCCGTCAGGGGCCATGATCGCTACCTCCGGACCAGCCGCAATCCCTACGGATCCGGGCTTTCTGGCGCGCGGCGGCAGCGGATTCGACGCCATCTGGTGCGCCGCCTCCGTCATCCCGTACGACTCGATCACCGGGCAGCCGAAGGTCTTCTCCAGTTCGGCCATCACCTGCGAGGGGAGTGAGGCCGACGAGGAGCGGATGAAGCGGAGCTTCGACGCTGCGATCGCTTCGGCGTTACGGCCCGCGCGCGCCAGGATCGCCTGGTGCATGGTCGGCACCGCTGTGTACCAGGTCGGCTTCGCCTCGCTGAGCCAGTGGAAGAAACGGAGCGCGTTGAAGCCCGGCGTGCAGAATACCGAGCCGCCGGCGCCAAGCGACGACAGTACCGCCGCGATCAGACCGTGGATGTGGAACAGCGGCATGATGTTGAGGCAGCGGTCGTCCGGCGTCAGCGCGAGTGTCGTGCCGATGTGCCGGGCC
>CAZXKZ010000190.1:0-2097 GCA_964641825.1 uncultured Bauldia sp. | reverse complement strand
GATTGGCGTGCGTCAGCGGCACGAGCTTCGGCCGCGACGTGGTGCCGGAGGTATGGAGAAACAGTGCGACGTCGCCATCCTCCGCAAGTGCGCCGGCCGCTGGTGTGCTGACGGCATCACCCTGCAGCGTGAACGTTCCGGCGGGGGCAGCGGTATCGGCGACCAGCCTCAGGACCGGTATGCCGTTGCGCGTGGCCGAAGCAACGGCCGGGCCGTTCTCGTCCGTCGCAACAATGATGGCGTTGGCGCCGATGTCGGTGAGGTAGAAGTCGAACTCGTCTTCCTTGTAGGCTGGGTTGAGCGGCGCGGTGGTGGCCGCGGCGGCGATCGACACGAATGCCGTCGCCATCTCGGGGCCGTTGGGTAACACGATCGCGACGCGACTGCCGCGACTGAGACCCAATGCGTTCAGCCGTTCGGCGGTCCCCTTCATCAGGCTGCGCAGCCGGCCGTGCGTCAGTCCCTTGCGGTCGGGAGCGGCAATAGCGAAGGCGTCGTCGCCACCTGCCGCAATCCGCGCAATCACGTCATTAGACAACCTTCACCTCGATATCGCCCACGCCGTCGACATGACCGCGCATCACGTCGCCGCGCTGGATGGCGCCGACGCCGGACGGCGTACCCGACAGGATGATGTCGCCCGGCGCAAGCAGGAACAGCCCGGATAGATAGCTGATCATCTCCGGTACCTTCCAGATCATTTGTTCAAGATCGCCGGTCTGCTTGCGGGCGCCGTTGACGTCGAGCCAGATCGCGCCTTTCGAGGGGTGGCCGGCCTTGGCAGCCGGGACGAGCGGCGAAATGGGTGCGGAAGCCTCAAACGCCTTGCCGACCTCCCACGGGCGGCCGGCGTCCTTGGCTTTCCCTTGTAGGTCGCGCCGCGTCATGTCGAGCGCCACACCGTATCCGAAGACACAATCGAGGGCATTGGAAACCGGAATGTCCTTGCCGCCGCGTTTCAGCGCCACCGCCATCTCGATTTCGTGATGCACGTCACTGGACGCCGGCGGATATGGGAACTCGCCGGTCAGCACAAGATTGTCCGGGTTCTTCTGAAAGAAGAAGGGCGGCTCCTTGTCGGGGTCGTGCCCCATTTCCACGGCGTGGGCGGCGTAGTTGCGGCCGACGCAGTAGACGCGGTGGACGGGAAAAAGCGCGTCGGAACCTGCGACCGGGAGCGCGGGAATGGTGGGCGGGTCGATGACGTAGCGCGCCGCGGTGGTCTGAACGTTCATTCTCTTGCTCCTGCGTAGAATTCGACCTTGCGTTCGGCGCGTTCGATGAGTTCGGCGACGATCATGGCGAAGGCAAACAGAATGATGGTGAGCGCCCAGAACTGGGCCATGCGGAAATTGCGCGAGAACGTCTCGAACAGCGCGCCGTAGCCGACGATGGCAACGAGCAACTGCCCGATGACCACGCCCTTGACGCCGCGGATCAATCCAAGACGGACACCGGCAAGGATTTCGGGCAGAGCGGCCCACACGATGATCTTGCCGTAGAGGGCAGGGCGCGAAGCGCCATAGGAATTGGCCATCTCGATCAGCGACGGCGAGATATGGCGCACGCCGGCGCGAGTGTCGAGAACGATGATCCAGACCGAGAACAGGAACACGGCCGCCACGATCGTCGTCTCGCCAAAGCCGAACAGGATCATCAGCACGGGCACGAGTGCGGAGAGTGGCGCGCTCGAGAAAATGTTGACCCACATGCCGAGGATATCGTCGGCAAACTTGACACGCCCCATCAGGATGCCGAGCGGGATGCCCGCCGCGATTGAAAGCGCCATGCCGATAGTGAAGGCACGGAGCGTCGTCACCGTGGCGTTCTGCCACGACGGTGTCTGCACAAGCTCGACCGCTGCCGCCAGCACCTCGCTGAACGGTGGGAGCAGGAAGACCAGGTGGAGCTGTCCGACGATTTCCCAGAGCACTGCCCAGACGAGGAGCGAGGCCATCATGGGAACGCGGTAGCCGAAGATCTCCATCGCGTCAGTCCACGTACTGCTTCAGGCCGCGCCAGATTTCCTCGACCGTGTCGAGGTAATGCTGGTCGCGGCGGATGTCGTCGGGATCCCCGGAGCGATCGATCTCAGGC
>CAZXKZ010000189.1:0-4104 GCA_964641825.1 uncultured Bauldia sp. | reverse complement strand
CACCGCAACGACGGTGATACCGGCGGCGTCCGCGGTGCGGAGCGCGAGCGCGGTCGGCGCGGAGACCGCGACGAGGATCGGAGCACTCATCATTGCCGCCTTCTGCACAATCTCCACCGACAGACGGCTCGTCACCACGACGATGCCATCGGCGGCCCGCGCTCCGGATCGCGCCAGCGCGCCCACGAGCTTGTCGAGGGCGTTGTGGCGGCCGACGTCCTCGCGCAGCGCAACAAGGCCGGCGGCCGGCGTCCAGAAGGCCGCGGCGTGGACGGCGTGCGTCTGGCGGTTGATCGCCTGCGCCGTCCTGGCCGCGTCGAGGGCCGCGAAGATGTCGGCGCTGCCGATCGCTATGCCGCCGGTGACGGCGGGGACCGGCCGCACCGCCTCGGCGAGGGATTCGATGCCGCAGAGGCCGCAACCGACCGGACCGGTCAACATGCGCCGCCGTTCCGCCAGCGCCGCTCCGCGTGATCCTGCGAGCCGCATGCGGAGTTCGATGCCGATATCTTCCTCGATCACCTCAAGGCTTTCGATCTCGCCGGCATCGCCGACAATGCCCTCGGTCAGGCTGAGGCCGAGCGCGAAATCTTCCAGATCGGCGGGCGTCGCCATCATCACCGCGTACGACGACCCGTCGTAGGTGAAGGATACGGGCGTTTCCTCGGCGACCGTGCGGGTCCCCGGGACCGCGGCGCCCGCGCGCCACGCCGTATTGGGAACGCTTCGGGTGGCGTCGGCCAACGGCTACTCCGCGGGCTCCGCGAACGCGCGCTCGACCCGGCGGCTGGACCGCGCCATGGCGTCGTACCGCTCCTGCCACTCCGACGGACCGTTTGACGGCGCCACCTGTACGGCGGTGACCTTGTATTCCGGGCAGTTGGTCGCCCAGTCCGAGAACTCGGTAGTGATGACGTTCGCCTGCGTCTCGGGGAAATGGAAGGTGGTATAGACGACGCCCGGCGCGACCCGGTCGGTGACGGTAGCGCGCAGCGTCGTCGATCCTGTGCGGCTGGCGAGCTTGACCCAGTCGCCGTCACGGATGCCGCGTTCCTCGGCATCGTGCGGATGGATCTCCAGCAGGTCCTCGTCGTGCCAAATGACGTTTGCCGTGCGCCGAGTCTGTGCGCCGACATTGTACTGGCTGAGGATGCGGCCGGTGGTCAGCAGCAGCGGGAAGCGCGGCCCGGTGCGCTCGTCGGTGGGGATGTACTCGGTGACCATGAAGCGGCCCTTGCCGCGCACGAAGCCGTTCATGTGCATGACCGGCGTGCCTTCCGGCGCCTTCTCGTTGCACGGCCACTGCACCGAGCCGAGCTCGTCGAGCTTGGCGAACGAGACGCCGGCGAAGGTGGGCGTCAGCGCCGCGATCTCGTCCATGATCTCGGACGGGTGGTTGTAGTGCATCGGCAGGCCCATGGCGTTGGCGAGCGCCTGCGTGATCTCCCAGTCCTCCATGCCGTTCCGCGGCGCCATCACCTTGCGCACCGGCTGGATGCGGCGCTCGGCATTGGTGAACGTGCCGTTCTTCTCGAGGAAGGTGGAGCCGGGCAGGAAGACGTGCGCGAGGTTCGCCGTCTCGTTGAGGAACAGGTCCTGCACGACGACGCATTCCATCGCCTCGAACCCCGCCGCCACATGCTGCGTGTTCGGGTCGGACTGCAGCATGTCCTCGCCCTGCACGTAGAGGCCCTTGAACGAGCCGTCGATGGCGGAATCGAGCATGTTCGGGATGCGCAGGCCCGGCTCGTTGTCGAGCGGGCGTCCCCACAGGGCCTCGAACATGGCGCGCGTGGCGTCGTCGGAGATGTGCCGGTAGCCCGAAAGCTCGTGCGGGAACGATCCCATATCGCAGGAGCCCTGCACGTTGTTCTGTCCGCGCAGCGGGTTCACGCCGACGCCCGGGCGGCCGATGTTGCCGGTCGCCATGGCGAGGTTGGCGATCGCCATCACCGTGGTCGAGCCCTGGCTGTGCTCGGTGACGCCGAGGCCGTAGTAGATGGCGGCGTTGCCGCCTGTGGCGTAGAGGCGGGCAGCATTGCGGATCGCGTCGGCCGGCACACCGGTGAATGCCGACACCGCCTCCGGGCTGTTGCGCGGCTCGGCGATGAACGCCACCCACTCCTGGAACTCGTCCCAGTCGCAGCGCTCGCGGACGAACTGTTCGTTCACCAGACCTTCGGTGACGACGACATGGGCGAGCGCATCGAGCACCGCGACGTTGGTGCCGGGTTTGAGCGGCAGGTGGAAGGCGGCCTCAACGTGCGGCGAGCGCACGATGTCGGTGCGGCGCGGGTCGACGACGATGAGCTTCGCGCCCTGGCGCAGCCGCTTCTTCATGCGCGAGGCGAACACCGGATGGCCGTCGGTCGGGTTGGCGCCAATCACCATGATGACGTCGGAATGCTCGACCGAATCGAAATCCTGCGTACCGGCCGAGGTGCCGAAGGTCGTCTTGAGGCCGTAGCCGGTCGGCGAGTGGCAGACGCGGGCGCAGGTGTCGACGTTGTTGTTGCCGAAGCCGGCGCGCACCAGTTTCTGCACGAGGAAGGTCTCTTCGTTTGTGCAGCGCGATGAGGTTATGCCGCCGATCGAGCCTCTGCCGTACTTCGCCTGGATGCGCTTGAACTCGGCGGCCGTGTGCGCGATCGCCTCCTCCCACGACACCTCCTGCCAGGGGTCGGTGATCTTCGCGCGGATCATCGGCTTCAGGATGCGGTCGCGGTGCGTGGCGTAGCCCCACGCAAAGCGGCCCTTGACGCAGGAGTGGCCGCGGTTGGCCTTGCCCTCCTTGTAGGGGAGCATGCGGACGACCTCTTCGCCCTTCATCTCGGCCTTGAACGAGCAGCCGACGCCGCAGTAGGCGCAGGTCGTGACGACCGACCACTCGGGCTTGCCCTTCTCGATCACCGCCTTCTCGAGGAGCGCGCCGGTCGGGCATGCCTGCACGCAGGCGCCGCAGGACACGCACTCCGATTCGACGAACGGTTCATCGGTGCCCGCCGTGACCATGGACGCGAAGCCGCGGCCCGTGATCGAGAGCGCGAATGTCCCCTGCACTTCGTCGCAGGCGCGCACGCAGCGGGAGCAGACGATGCATTTTGCGGGGTCGAAGGCGAAATACGGATTGGACTGGTCGACGCCCGGATTGCGGTGACGCTCGCCATCGAAGCCGTAGCGGACATCCGTAAGGCCCACGTCGGCGGCGGTCTGGAGAAGCGGATCGGCTCCGCCGTTGGCGCCGCGCGGGAGGGCATTAATGGGGTAGTCGGAGACGTAGAGCTCCATGATGCCCTTGCGCAGCCGCCCGAGGCGCTCGCTCGCGGTATGCACGACCAGTCCGTCCTCGGCGAGCGTGGTGCAGGAAGCCGGCGTGCCGTTGCGGCCTTCGATCTCGACCAGGCACAGGCGGCAGGAGCCGAACGCGTCCAGCATGTCCGTGGCGCAGAGCTTCGGGATCTCGATCCCGCCCTCCATCGCCGCACGCATGATCGAGGTGCCCGCCGGCACGGTCACGGGCACGCCGTCGATGGTGAGCGTCACCAGCGTTTCCGCTTGTGAACGCGGCGTGCCGTAGTCGATCTCCGTCACCAGCGACATGGGTTCCGTCCGTTCATGCGGCCACCGGGGCCGGTTCAGGCGCGATCCCGAAATCCTCGGGGAAGTGCCGCAGCGCGCTCATGACGGGATATGGCGTAAAGCCGCCCAAAGCACAGAGCGAGCCGAATTTCATTGTATGGCACAAATCTTCCAGAATCGCGATTGTTTCCGGCAGGTTAGCGCCCCGGCCAAGCCTGTCGACCAATTCGACCCCGCGGATCGAGCCGACCCGGCAGGGGGTGCACTTGCCGCAGGATTCCAGCGCACAGAACTTCAGCGCGAACCGCGCCTGGGCGCGCATGTCGACCGTATCGTCGAAAACGACCACGCCGCCGTGGCCGATGAGGCCGTCGCGCCCCGCGAAGGCCTCGTAGTCGAACGGGGTATCGAACAGCGCGCGCGGGAAGTAGGCGCCGAGCGGGCCGCCGACCTGCACGGCGCGCACCGGCCGTCCGCTCCGCGTGCCGCCGGCGATGTCGTCCACGATCTCACCAAGCGTCAGGC
>CAZXKZ010000188.1:1937-4150 GCA_964641825.1 uncultured Bauldia sp. | reverse complement strand
TATGCCCTTGCCGAGGAGCGCATGGGTGCCCACGACGATGTCGATGCTGCCATCGGCGATGCCAGCCTTGACGGCGGCGAGATCCTTGGAGCCGACGAGGCGCGAGGCCTGCGCCACCTTCACCGGCAGCCCGGCAAAGCGCTCCGAGAACGAACGGAAATGCTGCCGCGCGAGCAGCGTCGTCGGCACCACCACGGCGACCTGCTTTCCAGCCATCGCCGCCACGAAAGCGGCCCGCAAGGCAACCTCGGTCTTGCCGAAGCCGACATCGCCGCAGATCAGCCGATCCATCGGTCGTCCGGCGGCAAGATCAGCGAGCACGGCGTCGATGGCGGTCTGCTGGTCTTCCGTCTCCTCGTAGGGGAAGCGAGCGGCGAACTCGTCGTAGAGGCCATCCGGCGGGACGAGAACGGGCGCGCTCTTGGTGAGACGTGCGGCGGCTATCCGAATGAGGGCCGCAGCCATCTCGCGGGTGCGGTTCCGCATCCGTGACTTGCGATGCTGCCAAGCAACGCCACCGAGCTTGTCGAGTTGGACCTCGGTTTCCTCCGAGCCGTAGCGCGACAGGAGCTCGATATTCTCGACGGGCAGATAGACGCGATCGCCCCCGGCGTAGAGAAGCTCCAGGCAATCATGCGGCGCGCCGGCTGCCTCGATCGTCTTGAGGCCATTGAAGCGCGCAATGCCGTGGTCGATGTGCACGACGACATCGCCAACCGCCAGCGCGGTGACATCGGACAAGTAGTTGGATGCCCGCCGCCTGGAATGCGGCCGGACGAGCCGGTCGCCCAGGATGTCCTGCTCGCCGATGACCGCGATTGCGTCAGTTTCGAATCCGGCCTCGATCCCGAACACGGCCAGCATCACCCTGTCGCGGTCGAGGCCCGCAGCCTCGGACCAAGATGAAACCGGCGTGATGCGCGTCAGCCCGTGATCGACCAGAACCTGTCCCATGCGGTCGCGCGACCCGTCACTCCAGCAGGCGATGAGCGGACGCCTGCCGGCGGCGGACAGGTCGGCGATATGCCTGATGACCGCATCGAAGACGTTAGCGTTGGGATCGCTTCGTTCCGGCGAGAAATTGCGGGCGGCATGCCCGCCGGCATCGACGATCCCGGTGCTATCCGGCTGGGCGAACGGTGACAGGCGGACGACAGGCTCCGCCTTCAGCCGCGAGAGCCACTCGCCCTTCGTGAGGTAGAGCTGCTCGGGAGCGAGCGGCTTGTAGGGCGCGCCACCACCTTCCGTGCCTGCCTCGCGCGCGGTGCGACGCGCCTGATAGTGATCGGCGATCTGGTCGAGGCGCTCGTCGAGCGCCTCCTCCGCAAGGTGATCGAGGACGACCGGCGCCGCGCCGATATGATCGAACAGCGTGTCGAGCCTTTCGGCGAACAGCGGAAGCCAATGCTCCATGCCGACATAGCGGCGTCCTTCGCTCACCGCCTGATAGAGCAGGTCGTCGCGGTCCGCGGCTCCGAAGGATGCGACGTAGCGCTGGCGGAAGCGCGCGATCGACTCTGGCGACAGCGTCATCTCGCTGACCGGGACGAGGTCCATGTGCGGGAGCCGGTCGATGGTGAGCTGGGTGTCAGCATCGAACGTGCGGATCGACTCCAGAGTGTCGCCGAAGAAATCGAGACGGACCGGCGTTTCGCTGCCGGCCGCGTAGAGGTCGAGAATGCCGCCGCGCACCGCATATTCGCCGGGCTCCCGGACCGTCGTGCTGCGCAGGAATCCGTTGCTCTCGAGCCAGGCAATGAGATCCGCCATGCGCACGACGCGGCCCGCCGCCGCAGACAGCGAACCGGCCGCTACGACCCGACGATCGGGCACGCGCTGGAGGATCGCGTTGACGGTGGTGAGCACGATCGTCGGGCGCTCGGCCGGCTGGGCCAGACGCGACAGCGTCGCCATGCGGCGGGCCACGATCGCCGGATGCGGCGAAACGCGATCGTAGGGTAGACAATCCCAGGCCGGGAAATCGAGCAGCTCGACGTCCGGTGCGAAGAAGCGTGCGACACGCTCCACTTCCGCCGACCGCTGGCCGTCGCGAGCGACGAACAGCAGCCGGCCTCCGCCGCTGGCGCGCAACAGGTCGACGATGGTCTTGCCGGCCATCCCATCCGGGACCGAGGCGAGCGTGGTGTCGCCCGGATGCCCGAGCGCACTCTTGAGGGTGGCGGCGATGGGTGTCGAAGGCTTCATGGGCGGTA
>CAZXKZ010000188.1:0-1927 GCA_964641825.1 uncultured Bauldia sp. | reverse complement strand
TGTCGCCCGGATGCCCGAGCACATTCTTGAGGGCAGCGATGGGTATGGAAGGCTTCATGGGCGGTAGAACGCAATCAGTCGTTGGAGGAACGGGGCATCGCCAGGTGGAGTCTCCTCACCGGTCACCCAAGCGAGAATGGCGGGATCAGGCTCGTCGAGCAGCGCCTCGAACGCGGTGAGCCCGGCCTCGTCCATCGTATCGACGGTGGCATCGGCAAACCGGCCGAGGATCAGGTCGACCTCCTTCATGCCGCGATGCCACGCGCGAAACTTGAGCCGTCGGCGGCGCGCGGGCTGATCGAGTTCCGTTGTCTTGAGCGCGGCCATGTTCTGATTCCGCAATAGCTCCGCTGCGCCGGGCCGTCTGAAGGCTCGTCGCTGTGGGCGCTGATATAGCGGGTCGCATGGGATTTGTCAGGGCACGCGGATGATTCTTTGCGGGGGTTGGCGCGGACGGTCCGCACCCCTTCACTTTCACGGAGGAGAGCGAGTGCACGTGCCCTGTGTTACATCTCACCCGCATGCGGCCAGCGGTCCTCAATCCCCTCTTCCGGCCTGTCACCAGCCTCGCCGGCATCGGGCCGAAGCTTGGCGTGGTGCTAGCAAAACTCCTCGGGACCGGCGAAGACGAGCCGCGTGTCGTCGATCTCCTGTTCCATCTGCCCGCGGCGCTCATCGACCGCAGCAAGCAGCCGGGAATCGCAAAGGCGAGCGAGGGCCAGATCGTGACCCTCAAGGTGCGGATCGACCGGCACCAGCCGCCGCCGCGCGGCAACAAGCGCATTCCGTGGCGCGTGTTCGCCCATGACGATACGGGCGAGATCGCCCTCACCTTCTTCCACGCGCGCGGCGACTACCTGGAAAAAACGCTGCCGGTCGGCGCTACCCGCTACGTCTCCGGGCGCATGGAATGGTTCAACGGGCGCCCGGCGATGGTGCATCCGGACCACATCGTCGACGAAGCGGACTTCGCCGAACTGCCCCTGATCGAGCCGGTCTACCCGATGACCGCCGGGCTCTCGCCCAAGACGCTCGTCCGCGCCATGCGCCAGGCGGTGTCGGACGTGCCAGCGTTGCCGGGGTGGCTAGACGGTGCGCTGGTGCGGCAGAGGCAGTGGCCGGCATTTGCCGAGGCGCTTGCCGCTGCGCACAGGCCCGAGACCGTTGCCGACCTCGATCCGGCGAGCCCGGCGCTGTCACGTCTCGCCTACGACGAAATCCTGGCATCGCAGCTCGCCTTGGCGCTCATGCGCGAGCACCAGCGGCGCGCGACCGGCAAGGCCCGCAAGGGCGACGGCATGCTGCGCCGTAAGCTGATCGCCGCGCTTCCGTTCGAGCTGACCGGCAGCCAGCGCAACGATATCGAGTCGGACCTCGGGCGGCGCGAAAGGATGCTGCGACTACTGCAGGGCGACGTCGGCTCGGGAAAGACGATGGTGGCCCTCCTGGCGGCCGCGAACGTCATCGAGGCCAGCGGGCAGGCGGCGATCATGGCGCCGACCGAGCTGCTCGTGCGGCAGCATGAGCGCACGGTCCGGCCGCTCGCGGAGGCAGCGGGGATCAGACTCGCCGTGCTTACGGGACGCGACAAGGGACGCGAGCGCGACGAAATACTGGCCGGCCTCGCCGACGGCTCGATCGACCTGCTCATCGGGACGCACGCGCTGTTCCAGGCCGAGGTCGCATTCCACGATCTTGCGCTCGTGGTGGTGGACGAGCAGCACCGCTTCGGGGTCCACCAGCGTCTCGCGCTGACGGCCAAGGGCGGCGCCACCGACGTGCTGGTGATGACCGCCACGCCGATCCCGCGGACGCTGCTCCTCACGTACTATGGCGACATGGACGTATCGCGCCTCACCGAGAAGCCCGCCGGGCGGAAGCCGATCGATACACGCACGGTCTCGCTGGAGCGCCTCGACGAGGTGGT
>CAZXKZ010000187.1:0-4162 GCA_964641825.1 uncultured Bauldia sp. | reverse complement strand
CGATCCTCGATGCCCTGATCGACCTCCTGCCGCTGCGGCAGGCGTTCGCCTCCCGCGGCACGGAGCCCTCGCGCATCCTCGTATCGGCGATCGACCGCATGATGCCGATGCTGCGCTTCTTCCGGCAGGGCGACGGCACGTTCGCGCACTTCAACGGCATGGGCGACACCGCCGCCGACCAGCTCGCCACGGTGCTCGCCTACGACGACGTGCGTGGAGCGCTGCCGGTCAACGCGCCGCATTCCGGCTACCAGCGGATCGAGGCGACAGACACGATCGTCGTCGTCGACACCGGCAAGCCGCCGCCCACCGCCTTCTCCACCGGCGCACACGCCGGCTGCCTGTCGTTCGAGATGAGCGTCGGCCGCCAGCGGCTGATCGTCAATTGCGGCGTGCCGCGCCCGGGCTCGATGTCGCTGCGCCGCCTGGCGCGCACCACCGCCGCCCATTCCACCGCCACGCTCAACGACCGCTCGTCGTGCCGCTTCCTGTCGCGCGGCGCGCTTGGCGAGATGATCGGCGAGCCCGTGCTGGCAGGACCGTCGCGGGTCGACATCGAACGCCGCAACGTGGCCGGCATGACGGTGCTTTCCATGCGGCACAACGGCTACGTCGACCAGTTCCGCATCGTCCACGAGCGCCAGCTTTCGCTCTACGACGAGGGCGACCGCCTCGAAGGGATCGACACCTTCCGCTCACCATCCGGCGGCGCCCCCAACAAGGGCGGCAAGGACACCTTCGCCATCCGTTTCCACCTGCACCCCAACGTCCGCGTCCGGCAGACCGAGGACGGCCGCGCGGTCGTCATGGAGCTTCCCGACGGCGAGACCTGGGAGTTCGAGACGGACGGGCCGGAGGTGGCCATCGAGGAAAGCATCCTGCTCTCCGACACGCGCGGTAACCGCGCCACCGAGCAGATCGTGATCTACGGCCGCGTCCAGCAGACGAGCAGCGTCGCCTGGCATCTGCACAGGACAGCGCTCGGCGGAACCCGGCGCCGCGTTGCCGCGATCGCGGCCGACCGCGACGAGATGGCACGGCCATAGACGGGCGCGCCCGGGCCATGGTACCGGCCTCCGCCCACCGTGTTGCCCGGTAGTTTCATGTCGATTAAGCCGTCGGACGCTCCCCTTCCCGATCTGGCGCCCGTGCGGCGCGCGTTGATTTCGGTCTATGACAAGACAGGGATCGCCGACCTGGCAGGCGCACTTGCCGAACGCGGCGTCGAGATCGTCTCGACTGGCGGCACGAGGACTGCGCTCACTGCGGCGGGAATTGCCACCCGCGACATCACCGAGGTGACCGGCTTCCCCGAGATCATGGACGGACGCGTGAAGACGCTCCACCCGGCGATCCACGGCGGCTTGCTCGGCGTGCGGGACGACGCCGGCCACGCGCGCGCCATGGCCGATCACGGCATCGCCGGCATCGACCTGCTCGTCGTCAATCTCTATCCGTTCGAGGCGACGGTCGCCTCGGGCGCCAGCGACCGCGCCATCGTCGAGAACGTCGACATCGGCGGGCCTGCTCTGATCCGCGCCGCTGCCAAGAACCACGCCTACGTGGCGGTTGTCGTGGACCCTGCCGACTATCCGGAGATCCTGTCGGCCCTCGACACCGGAGGCGGCAGTATGGCCCTCGATCTCCGCCGCCGCCTCGCCGGCAAGGCCTTCGCGCGGACGGCCGCCTACGATGCGGCCATCGCCGGCTGGCTCGCCGAGCGCGCCGGCGACCCGCTCGGCGAATGGCGGACCTTCGGCGGCCACAGGATCGAGCGTCTCCGCTACGGCGAGAACCCTCACCAGTCTGCGGCGCTCTACAGGGACGGCTCGGCCCGTGCCGGCGTTGCCGGCGCCAGGCAGGTGCAGGGCAAGCAGCTTTCGTACAACAACATCAACGACACCGATGCCGCCTTCGAGCTGGCGGCCGAGTTCGATCCGGCGGAGTCGGCAGCGGTAGTGATCGTCAAGCACGCCAATCCCTGCGGCGTTGCGGCGTCCGCGCGGCTGGCGGATGCCTACCGGCTCGCCGTCCGCTGCGATCCGGTGTCCGCCTTCGGCGGTGTGGTTGCGTTGAACCGCAAGCTCGACGCGGAGACGGCGCGCACCATCGGCGAGATCTTCACCGAGGTCGTCATCGCGCCGGCGGCCGACGAGGACGCGGTCGCCATCCTGGCGCAGCACAAGAATCTCCGCCTGCTGCTCGCCGGCTCGATGCCCGATCCGCATCGGAAGCCGCTGACCGTGCGGAGCGTTTCGGGCGGATTTCTGGTTCAGGACGGCGATGCCGGCTCGGTCTCCGCCGCCGACCTGCAGACCATGACCAAGCGTGCGCCGACAGCATCCGAGCTGTCCGATCTCCTGTTCGCCTGGAAGGTCGCCAAGCACGTCAAATCGAATGCCATCGTCTATGCCAGGGACGGCGCCACCGCGGGGATTGGCGCCGGCCAGATGAGCCGCGTCGACTCGGCGATGATCGCGGCACGCAAGGCTGACGAAGCCGCAAAGGCCGCTGGCCTGCCCGAGCCGCTGTCACGGGGCGGCGTTTGCGCCTCCGACGCTTTCTTCCCGTTCGCCGACGGTCTCATTGCCGCGGCCGAGGCAGGGGTCACGGCCGTCATCCAGCCCGGCGGATCGCTGCGCGATGATGAAGTCATCGCCGCCGCCAACGAACGCGGGCTCGCAATGGTCTTCACCGGAATGCGCCACTTCCGCCACTAGGACGGAGCTGCTTTTCCGCTAACCGGCAACGAGTTGCTGCAGCTCGTCCCGGATCCGAGCAAAGACGCCCGGCCAGTCGCCGCGCGAGGTCTGCCGGAACAGCCGCATGGTCGGATACCAGGGACTGGTCGATCCTTCGCGCATCCACCGCCAGTCCGGCCGGCTGTTGAGCGCGACCCAGATCGGCCGCCCGAGCGCCCCGGCCAGATGCGCCGGCCCGGTATCGGAGGTGATCAGGAGGTCGAGGTTCGCCATCACCGCCGCGACCTCGCGGAACCCGTCCGGATTGTTGACGATCTCCTCGCCGAGCGTCTCGATGGGGAGTCCGTTGCCGATCGTCTTCAGTTGCTCGGCACCGCCGGTCCACTGCAAGCTGATCAGGCGGATGCCGCGCACATCGGCGAGCGCGGCGAACTGCGCAACCGGGAACGAGCGTTCGCGGTCGGCACCATACTTGGGGTTTCCCTGCCAGGCGATGCCGATCCGGAACCCTTCCTCGCCAAGACGCTCGCGCCACTTCGCCACGCGCACAGGGTCGGCAACGAGATAGGGAACATTCTGCGGCACCGTCGCCAGCGTCGTGCCGAAGATGTGCGGCAGGCTCATCAGCGAGATCTGGTAGTCGAACCCCGACCGCATCCCGATACTGGCGGTGACGTCGATCGTCGGGAAATTGGCTTCGTAGAGCCGGCGGATCGCTTCCTGCACCTGGAGCGTGATCGCGCCGCCCCTCTCGATCACCATCGGCACGTAGCGCGTGAACTGTATGCTGTCGCCATGACCCTGCTCTGAATAGATCAGGAGCTTCTTTCCGGTCAGGTCTTCTCCCTGCCACTGCGCCGCCAGCGCCTGCTTCTCGATATGGTTGCCGTCGCGTTTCCTGAGCCGCCATTCGTGCTCCGGCCAGCCCTGCTCGAACCGTCCGAACGTCAGGAAGGTGAAAGCGCGATTGTAGCGCAGCGCCGCATTCTTCGGCTCGAGCTCGATCGCTTGCTCGAACAGCGCCATCGCTTCGCGCTCGTTGCCGAGCGCGCTCATGATGAGCGCCTTGCTGTGCAGGTAGGAGACGCCAACCGCGCCGAACTTTTCGGCTGCCGTGAGGGAAGCAAGCGCCTCATCGGCGCGCCCCAAATGCATGAACGCCGCCGCACGCGCCACATGGGCCCCCGGCGCCTTCGGCGCGAGCCGGACCGCCTCCTCCGCTGCCGCAAGCGCCTCGTCGTGCCGCTTCAGTTCGCCGAGGGCGGATGCACGCACCGCATGGGGTCGGCTTTTCTCGGGCGCCATCGCGACGGCGGCATCGACCGCCGCCAGCGCTTCCTCATGCCGGTCGGCGCCCATGAGCACTTCGGCCCGCATGAGCGCGACTTCGAGACTGTCCGGATCGAGCGCGGCCGCCGCCTCGATGGCACGGAAAGCGGCGTCCGTGTCGTGAAGGCCGC
>CAZXKZ010000186.1:371-4178 GCA_964641825.1 uncultured Bauldia sp. | reverse complement strand
TCGGCGACCTCATCCAGAAGACCGAGGCGGAGATGCTCCGCACGCCGAACTTCGGTCGGAAGTCGCTGAACGAGATCAAGGAAGTGCTGGCGCAGATGGGCCTCCATCTCGGTATGGAAGTCTCCAACTGGCCGCCGGAAAACATCGACGAACTGGCCAAGCGCTACGAAGAGCATTATTGAGGCGGCCGAGAGAGCCCCGGGGAAAAGTCCATGCGTCACCGCAAAACAGGCCGCCGCTTCGCACGGTCGGTAAGCCACCGGAAGGCGATGTTCGCCAACCTGGCTTCGTCGCTCATCCAGCATGAGCAGATCGTGACCACGCTGCCCAAGGCGAAGGACCTGCGTCCCATCGTCGAGAAGCTGGTGACGCTGGCCAAGCGCGGCGATCTTCACGCCCGCCGGCTGGCCGTCGCCCAGATTCGCGACATCGGCACCGTCAAGAAGCTCTTCGACACCATCGGCCCGCGCTACAAGTCGCGGCCGGGCGGCTACACCCGCGTTGTCAAGGCGGGCTACCGCCACGGCGACTCCGCGCCTGTCGCGGTCATCGAGTTCGTCGATCGCGATGTCGAGGCCCGCGGCAAGGCCGACCGCGCCCGCGTTGCGGCGCAGGCCGAGGCGGCAGAAGCCACGGCCTAGCTCGCAGGCGTCCCGCTTGCTTCGGATTATACCGGAAGGCGGCATTTGCCGCCTTCTGTCGTTATGGGGGCTGGTCGGCCTGCTCATGTCTGCTGGTGCAGCCTTCGCTCAAAGCCCGCCGCCTCTTGTCGATGCCGCTGCGCGCGGCGATCTCGCTGCGGTCGAGGCGCTGCTTGTAGGCGGTGCTCCGGTTGACGAGCGGGACGGGCGGGGGCGTACGGCGCTTCTCGCCGCGACGCATGCTGATCGTCCGGCCGTCGCCGCGGCGCTCATTGCTGCCAGCGCCGACGTCAACGCCAAGGATGCGATTCACGACAGCCCGTTCCTCTACGCGGGGGCGGAGGGCCGCATTGAAATCCTGCGCATGACGCTCGCCGCGGGTGCCGATCTCGCGAGCACCAACCGCTACGGCGGCACGGCGCTCATTCCCGCCGCCCACCACGGCCATGTCGAGGCCGTGCGCATCCTGCTCGACACCGATATCGACATCGATCACGTCAACAATCTCGGTTGGACCGCGTTGATCGAGGCGGTGATCCTGGGCGATGGCGGCCGGGCGCATACGGAGATCGTGCGTCTTCTCGTGGAGGCGGGGGCGCGGGTCGATCTCGGCGATAGAGACGGCGTCACGCCGCTTGAGCACGCCCGGCGGCGCGGTTTCGGCGCGATGGAGGCGATACTGGCCGCTGCTGCCGCGCGGCAAGGCGGCCGCCCCTGAAAGGCGCCTGCGGTGTCGTCTGTCCTGCCGGGAATTGCCGCAGTTTCCTTCATTGCCAATGCCACTTGTCCGCCGCATTTCGTGTAACATTTCTGCCGCTACTACGAACTGTCAGGGACGAGATGGGAATGATCGGCCGGGTACTGTTGAGCGTTGCGCTTGTGCTGGGTTTCTCCGCGGTTTCGCCGGCCCAGGAACGTCAGGTGCCGTCGAGCGCGGCCGAGATGCAGCTTTCGTTCGCGCCGGTGGTCAAGCGCGTGGCGCCGGCCGTCGTCAATGTCTACGCCTCGCGCACGGTCCAGCGCCAGGTTTCGCCCTTCTTCTCCGATCCTTTCTTCCGCCAGTTCTTCGGCGATGCCTTCGGTGGCGGGCCCAGCCAGCGCGTCCAGCGCTCGCTCGGCTCCGGGGTCATCATCAGCCCCGATGGCCTGATCGTCACCAACTATCACGTCATCGAGCTTGCCGATGAAGTCCGCGTGGCGCTCGCCGATCGCCGCGAGTTCAACGCCGAAATCGTGCTGAAGGACGAGCGCTCCGATCTCGCGGTCCTGCGCATCGTCGGCAACGTCGGGGGCGACCTGCCGACCATCGAGTTCGCAGATTCCGATGCGGTGGAGGTGGGCGATCTCGTGCTCGCCATCGGCGATCCCTTCGGCGTCGGCCAGACAGTCACCAGTGGCATCGTCTCGGCGCTGGCGCGCGTGCCGGGCGGACCGAACGACGACCAGTTCTTCATCCAGACTGACGCCGCCATCAATCCCGGCAATTCGGGCGGCGCGCTGGTCGACATGCAGGGCCGCCTCATCGGCGTCAACCGCATGATCGTGTCGCCGTCCGGCGGTTCGACGGGCATCGGCTTCGCCATTCCCTCCAATCTCGTGCGCGTCGTCGCTGCGGCAGGTGCCGAGGGCGGTGTCGCCCGCCGCCCGTGGCTCGGCGCCGAGCTTCAGGCGATCACGCCGGAGATTGCTGAGGCGCTTGGGCTGGCGGCGCCGAGTGGCGTGCTGGTCGCCAACGTCGATGAGCCCGGTCCGTCCTACGACGCCGGCCTCAAGAGTGGCGACATCATCGTGAAGATGGACGGCGCCGACATCGCCGATCTTGGCGCGCTCACCTACCGCCTTGCCACCAAGGGCATCGGCGGCACGGCCGAGTTCTGGATCGTGCGCGACGGGCAGCAGTACACTGCCGAGGTCGCGCTCATCGGCGCGCCAGAGACTGTGCCGCGCGACGAGCGGCTCATCGACGGCGACTCGCCGTTCGCCGGCCTCACCGTGGTTAACCTGTCGCCGGCCGTTGCCGAGGAGCTGTCCTATCGCGGCCGCCCTGTCGGCGTCATCGTCAGTGCGGTGCGCGAAGGTTCCAACGCCTACCGCGCCGGCTTCAGCCGCGGCGACGTCATCGCCGAGGTCAATCGCGTGCCGATCGAATCGACCGAGAGCCTGGAGGAGGTCGCCGAGGTGCCGGCGCGACGGTGGGATCTGGTGCTCAGCCGCGGCGGGCGCGCGCTGCAATACAGCTTCCGCGGCTAGGGAAGGCGATGGCGACGCTCTTCGAGGCGGCAGGGCTGGAGAAGGGTGCGCCGCGGCCGCTGGCCGATCGCCTCAGGCCGGAGCGGCTTGCCGATGTCGTCGGCCAGGATCACCTGCTCGGGCCGAACGGCGTCATCACGCGCATGCTCGATACCGGCACGCTTGGGTCGCTCATCTTCTGGGGGCCGCCGGGCACCGGCAAGACGACGGTCGCGCGGCTGCTGGCGCGCGCTACCGATCTCCACTTCGAGCAGATTTCGGCCGTGTTCTCCGGCGTCGCCGACCTGAAGAAGGCCTTCGAGGCCGCCCGCGCACGCCGGCAGACCGGCACCGGCACGCTCCTGTTCGTGGACGAGATCCATCGCTTCAACCGCGCCCAGCTCGACTCGTTCCTGCCGGTGATGGAGGACGGCACGGTCACGCTGGTCGGCGCCACCACCGAAAACCCGTCGTTCGAACTCAACGCCGCGCTCCTGTCGCGCGCCCGCGTGCTCGTCTTCCGCCCACTCGACGCTGCCGCGCTGGAGAAGCTGCTGGCCCGGGCCGAGGAGATCGAGGGCCGGCCGCTGCCGCTCGATGCCGATGCGCGCGCGATGCTGATCGGCATGGCCGACGCCGATGGCCGCGCGCTGCTGACGCTCGCCGAAGAAGTCTGGCGCGCCGCGCGGGAAGGGGAGGTGTTCGACCCCGCCACGCTGCAGGAGATCGTCCAGCGCCGCGCGCCCGTCTACGACAAGAGCCAGGACGGCCACTACAACCTCATCTCCGCGCTCCACAAGAGCGTGCGCGGCTCCGATCCCGACGCGGCGCTCTACTACCTCGCGCGCATGCTCGACGCCGGCGAGCAGCCGCTCTACATCGGCCGCCGTCTCGTGCGCATGGCGGTGGAGGACATCGGCCTTGCCGATCCGCAGGC
>CAZXKZ010000186.1:0-361 GCA_964641825.1 uncultured Bauldia sp. | reverse complement strand
CGCCAAGGACGCCTACGACTACCTGGGCTCGCCGGAAGGCGATCTCGCGCTCGCCGAGGCGGCCGTCTACCTCGCCACCGCGCCGAAATCGATCGCCGTCTATTCGGCCTTCGGCGCCGCAACCCGTACCGCCAAGGAGCATGGTTCGCTGACGCCCCCTAAGATCATCCTCAACGCGCCGACGAAGCTGATGAAGGAGGAGGGCTACGGCACCGGCTACCGCTACGATCCCGACGAGCCCGACTCCTTCTCCGGTCAGGATTATTTCCCCGAGGCCCTCGGCCGCCAGACCTTCTACGATCCGCCGGACCGCGGCTTCGAGCGCGAGATCAGGAAGCGGCTCGACTACTGGGCCAAGCTC
>CAZXKZ010000185.1:0-4213 GCA_964641825.1 uncultured Bauldia sp. | reverse complement strand
TGGACGAGCGACGGCCGCTCCGCCTTCGGGATCGGCGCATCGCTGACCGCCGCAAGCGCCCGGTCAAGGCTGTCGGCAGCATCGCCGCCGCTATGCCGCCAGACGCGCGGGCCTGGCGCGATGAGCCCGGAGGCGGTGGCGAACGTTTCAGCCAGCGCATCGGCGACGATGACGTGCTTCGGCCTGACGATGTCGATGCAGTTGGCGAGCGCCCGCCCGGCAAGGTTGGTGTTGAGGAGCGCGGTGACACCGCCGGCGCGCGCGATGCCGAGCCACACGGCGACGTACTCCGGCCGGTTCGGCATGAGCAGGCAGACGGTGTCGCCTTTGCCGACGCCGTTCGCCATCGCCCAGCGCGCGTAGCGGTTGGCGCGCGCATCGAGGCCGGCATAGCTGAGTGTCTCGGTCTCGGAGACGAGCGCCGGGCGCTCACCGTGGCGGGCCGCGAGACCCTCCACAACATCGGGCAGGACGAGCGTGGTCTTGTGGGCGAGCGGAATGATGCGGCGGAGCGTCCGGGCGAGGATCGCCGTGAAGACGGCGTCCCGCTTCAGCCTGGTCCACACATCGGTCATGCCGCCGCGGCTCCTCCCAACGAAGGCGCGCCCCGCTGCAAGCCTATCACCCTTTCGGCTATTTCCCGCTCCGCGCCGCAAAGCCGCCGAGCGACAGCGGATTGTCAGTGAGCGCCGCCGCATCGGGAGCGTCAACTCGCGCCTCGCCGAGGAAGGCGTCGAGGTAGCTCTCGAACATCGCCCGGTCGATGTCGCGGGTGACGACCATGAAGCGGATGGGCGGGGTCATCGCCCTGTCGACCATCACCGGCGGGCGGAAGAAGCCGCCGATGCCGTCGACAATGATCGTCTCCTCCTCCCCGGAGGCGACGAGGCCGCGGATGCGCATGAGGTTGGTGCCCTGCAGGACCGACAGGTACTCGACCAGCCTGTCCAGCCGCGAGAACGTCATGAACCGGTTGCGCGCGATCGTGTAGGCGTGGACGCGCGCCGCCTCGCCCGCGGGCTGTACCGGCGGATAGGCGACCCTCGGATAGTCGGTCCAGTATTCGAGCTGGCCATCGGCCGCGAACTCCTGCGCCCCGTGACCAACGAGCGCCCCCGGCTCCACGACATCGGCGTCACCGATCCGCGCATGTGGATTGAGGTGCGCGATAAGCGGCAGGACCGCCTGGGCCGCGCCGAAGCGCGAGAGGACGACGATATCGGCCATCGCCACCTGGCGGACGGCGTCGGCGCTGTCGCGCAACGCCGCTTCGGCAGTGGCCGCATCGAGCACCGTCACGATGCCATCGGCAACGAAACGGATGACCAGATAGGGATGGCGCTCGATCGCGGCGAAGATCGCACCGGGATCGGCAACAGCATCAGCCTCGATGACGACGCGGCCGATGGAGGTGGCGCGGCCATTGTCGAGATCGCGGAGGAGCTTCTCCAGACCGTCGGTGAGCGCGCCGCGCACCGAGCAGCAGACGCAACCCGCGCCGAGCGCGACGAAGTTGCCCTCGGCACGCTCGACGATGCCGCCGCTGAGCTCAACCTCGCCGAAATCGTTGAGGATGACCGCGGTGTTGGCGAACCCGGGATCGGCAAGCATCCGGTTGACCAGCGTCGTCTTGCCGGCGCCGCACGGGCCGGCCACGATCGTGATCGGGATCGGCGCCCGTGGCGTGCGCGCCATCGGCATCGTCGGACTGCGCTAGTTCGGGTTGACGATGAACAGCGGCATGGGATCGCCGGGGAACACGGCCGTGGCGTCGCCAGTCACGCGCGGGCGGAGGCGCGGCATTGGCATGCCGTTAGGCATCGCGCCGCCGACCGTGCCGGCAGGCGGGTCGGCCTGCCCGGTGACGACCGGGACCGGGTCCATCAGCACGAAGCGCGGGACGAGCGCCGACCCGGAACCGAACTTCGCCAGCACCGGATCGACCGTTCCGTCACTCTCCTCCTGCGGCTTCTTTCCGCAGATCTGCTCGCGCATGTTGATCGGCACGCCGCGCGCCGGGCCGGCCCGAAAATCGGCGAGCTTCGGCTTGGTCGGGCCTGACCATGATGCGAAACCCTGGTTGAGGAGGCGCGCCGACATCTCGGTGCGCTGCTCAGCCGAAGCCGCGCCGAGCACGACGGCGATGACGTGGCGGCCGTTCCGCTCCGCGCTGGCGGCAACGTTGAAGCCCGACGCGCAGATGAAGCCGGTCTTGAGGCCGGTGGTGCCGCGATAGTGCTCGAGGAGCGCGTTCGGCGAGCGCAGAATCTTCTTGCCGGCCTTGATCGCCGGGATGCGGAAATACTCGCCGTACTGTGGGTACTGGATGAGCACGGCGCGGGCGAGCACGGCGAGGTCGCGAGCGGTCGTGACCTGGCCATCGTCCGGCAGGCCGTGCGGATTGTTGAAGTGGGTGGCGTACATGCCGAGGCGCAGGGCCTCGGCATTCATCATCTCGACGAACTTGGCCTCGCTGCCCCCGACCGTCTCGGCGACGGCTACGGCGATGTCGTTCGCCGACTTCACCAACATCATCTTCAACGCATTGTCGAGGTTGAGGACGGTGCCGACCTTGTAGCCCATCTTGGAGGGTGGCTGGTTGAGCGCGTTCTGCGAAATCCTCACCGGCGAGGTCAGCTTGAGGCGGCCGGAGTTGAGCGCGCCGAAGGCGAGGTACGCGGTCATCAGCTTGGTGACCGAGGCCGGGAACCACGGCTGGTCCGCCTGGCTGTGCAACAGCACGGCCCCGTTATCGGCGTCGACGACGATATAGGCCGGCTCCTGCGCAGCCAGCGCCGGGGCGGCGGCGGCAAGAACGGCTGCAAGAAAGACTGCAAGGAAGCGGCGCATCGGCCCCTTTACTAACGGCTTCGGCCGGGGATGGCAAAGCAACGAAATGTGTCGGCTGGCGCTTTACGCAGCAAATGCGAAAATAATCGTCACTATGGGCAGATCGATGGCGGCCCGGCTTTTTTCGCCAGCGCTGGCGTCAACCTTGCATTCGGTGTCTCCTGCCCGACGTAGCCGCAGACCCGCATGACTTTCGTCCATCGCGTGACCGCCGAGACTGCCGATATTGTGCCGATTCCGCGGCTCGAACGGGTGCGCGGGGCGGCATGCGTGGGCCTCCGCAGCGACGGCGGCGTCACGCGCCTCCGCGAGAACTACCAGTCGGGCTCGGCCAAGGTGCGGTTTCCGCGGACGAAAACCGGCGAGGCGGTAGAGGCCGTGCTGCTCAACACCGCCGGCGGCCTCACCGGCGGGGACGTGCTGAGCTACGCCGTGAGGGTCGACGCAGGCGCATCCGGGATAGCCACGACGCAGGCGGCGGAGCGGGTCTACCGGCGCACGAGCGGCGCCGCGCGAATCGACACGACGCTGTCGGTCGGTGAAGGCGCCGGCCTCGACTGGCTGCCGCAGGAGACGATCGTCTTCGACCGCTCGGCCTTCC
This sequence comes from uncultured Bauldia sp., assembly GCA_964641825.1. Taxonomy (GTDB): domain Bacteria; phylum Pseudomonadota; class Alphaproteobacteria; order Rhizobiales; family Kaistiaceae; genus DASZQY01. Next base: position 762 of record CAZXKZ010000185.1, on the reverse strand, counting down.
GCCGCACGATCGAGGCGGACGTGCACCCGGCCGGACGATTGCTCGCCTTCGAGGCGATCCTGCTCGGCCGGACCGCGATGGGCGAGGCTGCGCGCGCGGTGTCGCTGTCCGACTCGTGGCGCATCCGCCGCGGCGACAGGCTGGTCTTTGCGGACGGGCTGAGGCTCGCCGGCGACTCGGTTTCCCTTCTCCAGGGCGGTGCGACGGGCAACGGCGCGGCTGCGATGGCAACGCTGGTGCTGGTGGCGCCGGACGCCGAGGAGAAACTCGCCCCCGGACGGGAGGCACTTGCCGATGCCGCCAGCGAATGCGGCGTCTCGGCATGGAACGGGCTGCTGGTGGCGCGCCTGATCGCGCCGGGCGGCCAGGCCTTGCGCGCCGACGCGATCCGTCTCATCGAAGCGTTACGCGGACGACCGATGCCGCGCGTGTGGAACTGCTAGGACGGCATGCATGAACCTGACGGAACGGGAGAAGGACAAGCTCTTGATCGCGACCGCCGCGATGGTGGCGCGGCGGCGGCTGGAGCGCGGCGTCAAGCTCAACTATCCCGAGGCTATCGCGCTGATCTCCGATTTCGTGGTCGAGGGCGCCCGCGACGGCCGCTCGGTCGCCGACCTGATGGAGGCCGGCGCCCATGTCGTCACCCGCGCGCAAGTTATGGACGGCATCGCCGAGATGATCCACGACGTCCAGGTGGAAGCGACGTTCCCCGACGGCACCAAGCTCGTGACCGTCCACAACCCGATCCGCTGAAACAGG
>CAZXKZ010000184.1:4026-4246 GCA_964641825.1 uncultured Bauldia sp. | reverse complement strand
GACGGGCTGATCCGCTTCTTCCGCGATCGCGCCGTCGCTGCGGCCGACATCCTGATGCCCAACCACTTCGAGCTGCAGACACTGGCGGAGGCCGGGTTGCCGACCCTGGCTGCGGTGCTGGCGGCAACGGACCGGCTGCACGCGCGCGGGCCGCAGGTCCTGCTGGTCTCGTCGCTGCCGGATGCGGACGGGGACGGTCGCCTCGGCACCCTGCTGAGTA
>CAZXKZ010000184.1:3323-3949 GCA_964641825.1 uncultured Bauldia sp. | reverse complement strand
CGTCGCAGCGACCTTTGCGGTGCTGGCGGCGAGCGTCGACGCACCGGAGCTGCGGCTGGTCGCCGCCCAGCAGGCGATGGCGGCGGCGCCGATGGAGCCGGTCGTGCTGCGTCGGCTGCGCTGAGCGGAAACGGCGACGCCGGGCCGCGTTGCTCGCAGCCCGGCGTCTTAATCCGTACGCGGTATCAGGCGGCCTTGCGCATGTGGCTGCGCACCAGCTCCTCGGCGATCTGCACGGCGTTGAGCGCCGCGCCCTTGCGCAGGTTGTCGGCGACGCACCAGAAGGTAAGGCCGTTCGGCACCGTCGGGTCGCGGCGCAGGCGGCTGACGTAGACGGCGTCCTCGCCGGCGCTCTCCTGCGGCGTCACGTAGCCCTCGTCGGCACGGTAGTCGACGAGGGTCACCCCGGGTGCCGAAGCCAGCGCCTCGCGCGCCTGCTCTTCGGAGATCGGGCGGTCGAACTCGACGTTGACCACCTCGGCATGGCCGATGAAAACCGGCACCCGCACGCAGGTGGCCTGCACCTGGATGGAGGGATCGAGGATCTTGCGGGTCTCCACCGCCATCTTCCACTCCTCCTTGGTCGAGCCGTCGTCCATGAAGGAGTCGATGTGGGGGATGACGTT
>CAZXKZ010000184.1:628-3313 GCA_964641825.1 uncultured Bauldia sp. | reverse complement strand
GATCTGCTTGGTGAACTTGCGGCGATGGCTCTCCGCCGGCTCGTTCACGTAGATGCCGCGGGTCTGGTTGAACAACTCGTCCATCGCGTCCTTCCCGGCGCCGGAGACCGACTGGTAGGTGGCGACGACGACGCGGCGAATGCGCGCCACGTCATGCAGCGGCTTCAGCGCCACGACCATCTGGATGGTCGAGCAGTTGGGATTGGCGATGATGCGGCGCTTACCATAGTCGGCGATCGCCTCCGGGTTCACCTCCGGCACCACCAGCGGGACGTCGGGGTCCATGCGGAAGTGGGAAGTGTTGTCGATGACGACGGCTCCCGCCGCCGCCGCCTTCGGGCTGTAGACGGCCGAAACCTTGGCGCCGGGTGAGGACAGCACGATGTCGATGCCGCGGAAGTCGGTGGTGGCAAGGTCGCGGACCTTCAGGGTGCGCTCGTCGCCGTACGAGACCTCCTTGCCGACGGATCGCGCCGACGCGAGCGCGATCACCTCGTCCGCCGGGAACGAGCGCTCGGCCAGCGTCTGCAGCATTTCCCGGCCGACATTGCCGGTGGCACCAACCACCGCCACCCTGTAGCCCATAATCTTGCTCTCTCCGAGATTTCTCCGGCAGTACCCGTCTGCCGGCAGTTACAGGCGGTGACGTACGCGCTGCGGCCGGGAATTACAAGTTTGCGGAGCGCGACAAACAGCGCCGCCGCGCTCTCGGCGTCGCTTCCGCGCTTTGCTGCCGTGTTCCGGGAGAATCCGGGCGCTGGAGCGGCCCGGAATGCGCTCCCGCCGCTATACCTGACCCGGATCACCCGGATCAGCCCCTGTGCGCAAGGGTGCGGCGCTGGAACGGCCCTCTTCCCGGGGGGGGAAGAGGGCTCCCGCTTGCCGTCTATTCGAACTCGAGAATGATCTGGCCGACGGAGAGGGTGTCACCCGCCTTCGCGTGCAGCTTGGTCACCTTGCCCGGCTGCGCCGCGCGCAGGATGTTCTCCATCTTCATCGCCTGGACGATGGCCAGCTCGTCGCCGGAATCGACCCGCTCCCCCGGCTCCACTGCCAGGGACTGCAGCAGGCCCGGCATCGGCGAGACCAGGTACTTCGACATGTCCGGCGGCTTGCGCTCGGGCATCATCTTGGCGAGGGTAGCCACCTCCTTGGTGTACACCATCACGTCCACCTCGGCGCCGAGGTGGTAGAGGCGGTAGCCGATGCCGATCCGCTCCACCTTGAACGAGTGCGGCTGGCCGTTGATGGTGCAGCGGAGAACCGGCTCGCTGACCACCCAGTCACTGCGGATCGACAGCGTCCGCCCGTCGTGGGTGATATCGAAGCCTTCCTCCGAGCCTCGGCCGCTGTGCTCCTCGACGCTGACGGGATAGTAGGTCTTGGCGATCATCGCCACCCACTCGGGATGCAGCTTACGGCCATATCCCGGCATCTGGCCGCTCACGTCCTTCGCCCGGTACATGTAGCGCAGGTGCATCAGGATGGAGACGGCGATGATGCTGTCAAGATCGCGCGGCTCCAGCGGCGCCGGCGCGAAGCCATCCGGATACTCCTCGGCGATGAAGGCGGTGGACAGCCGGCCTTGCAGGAAGCGGGGATTGGCCATCAGCGCCGTCAGGAAGGCGATGTTGTGGTGGACGCCCTTGATGTAGAACTCGTCGAGAGCCCGCCGCATCAGCGAGATGGCACTGTCGCGATCCCGTCCCCAGGTGGTCACCTTGGAGATCATCGGATCGTAGAACATGCTGATCTCGCCGCCTTCGTAGACGCCGGAATCGATGCGCACATCCTCACTTTCCACCGGCTCGCGGTAGCGGACGAGGCGGCCGGTGGACGGCATGAACTTGCGGTTCGGATCCTCGGCGTAGACGCGGGCCTCGACCGACCAGCCGTGCGGCTGGACGTCCTCCTGGCGGATGGTCAGCTCCTCGCCGTTGGCGACCCGGATCATCCACTCGACGAGGTCGATGTTGTGGGTGAACTCGGTGACCGAGTGCTCCACCTGCAGCCGCGTGTTCATCTCCAGGAAGAAGAAGTTGCGCCGCTGGTCGACGATAAACTCGACAGTACCGGCGCTGTCGTAGCCGCAGGCCTTGGCCAGGGCGACGGCGCGCATGCCCATCTCGCGGCGGGTGGCGCCGTCGAGGAACGGCGACGGCGCTTCCTCGATCACCTTCTGGTGGCGGCGCTGGATGGAGCATTCACGTTCGTCGAGGTGGATGACGTTGCCGTGCCTGTCGCCTAGCACCTGGATCTCGATGTGGCGCGGCTGCTCGATGAACTTCTCGATGAACACCCGGTCGTCACCGAACGCCGAGCGCGCTTCCGACGTGGCGAGGCGGAAGGCATCCTTCAGCTCGGCCTCGTCGGCGGCGACCCGGATACCCTTGCCGCCGCCACCGGCGGCTGCCTTCAGCATCACCGGGAAGCCGATGCCATTGGCGATTTTGACGGCGTCTTCGACGCTTGGGATGGTGTCCCAGTGGCCGGGGACGGTCGGCACGCCGACGCGCTGCGCGACCTCCTTGGCCGCGACCTTGTCGCCGAGCAGCGCCATCGCCTCGGCGCCGGGCCCGACGAACGCGAGGCCGGCCGCCGCGCACGCCTCGGGCAGCGCGGGGCGCTCGGAGAGGAAGCCGTAGCCGGGGTGGATCGCGTCGGCCCCGGTCTGGCGCGCCGCCT
>CAZXKZ010000184.1:0-618 GCA_964641825.1 uncultured Bauldia sp. | reverse complement strand
GTCGGCCAGCTTCTTGGCGAACTCGGTCCGCTCGGACAGGAAGCCATAGCCCGGGTGCACCGCGTCGGCGCCGGTCCGCCGGCAGGCGGACACCAGCTTGTCCATGACGAGGTAGCTCTCGGCCGCCGGCGACGGGCCGATGTAGACGGCTTCGTCACAGGCCTTGACGTGGCGGGCGTACTTGTCGGCGTCGGAATAGACGGCGACCGTCTTGATGCCCATCTTGCGCGCCGTGCGCGCGATGCGGCAGGCGATCTCCCCACGGTTGGCGATCAGGATTTTCTTGAACATTGAACTGCGGTCCCTCAGACGGATGTGACGCGAGCGCGGCGGTCGGGCACGGTCACAGTGGCAGGTTCGGATGCTTGCGCTTGGGCAGGTTCACTTCCTTGTTGCGCAGCATCGTCAGCGCCCTGCACACACGCCGCCGGGTCGAATGCGGATGGATGACGTCGTCGATGAAGCCGCGGCGGCCGGCGGCGAACGGGTTGGCGAACTTCGCCTTGTAATCCTCGGTGCGATCGTTGATGCGCTTCGGATCACCGAGTTCGTTGCGGAAGATGATCTCGACCGCGCCCTTGGCGCCCATCACCGCCACCTCGGCCGTCGGCCAGGCGA
>CAZXKZ010000183.1:0-4322 GCA_964641825.1 uncultured Bauldia sp. | reverse complement strand
CGAGGTCGACGAGCCCGAGGCGGAGCCTGTGCCGCTGATCGCGTCCTCGCCCGCCACGGCTGCTGCCGCGGACGACGGGGACATCGCCTTCGACCGGATGTCCGAGGAGGAGCTCCTCCGCGGCCTCGAAAGCATGGTTCCGCCGGACAAGACCGAGGAATTCTAGCGCCTTCGGCCGGATTTCCGGCCGCTTACCGTCGCGCTTAATCATTGCCGATACTATATTTGCTATGATTTCCTGAGCCCGGATCCGCCGCCCGGCGGGTGGGCACGCGCCGGAATTTCGCGCCATGATGCGCCAGTACGAACTCGTCGAGCGGGTGACGCGGTACAATCCGCATGCCGACGAGAATCTGCTCAACAAGGCCTACGTCTACGCCATGCAGAAGCATGGCGCTCAGCAGCGCGCCAACGGCGACCCCTACTTCTCCCATCCCCTTGAGGTCGCAGGGATACTGACTGACCTGAAGCTCGACGACGCCACCATCGCCGTGGCGCTCCTCCACGACACCATCGAGGACACCGACGCCACCCGCGCTGAGATCGACCAGATGTTCGGCGAGGACATCGGACGGCTGGTCGAAGGCCTTACCAAGATCGGCAAGCTCGACCTCGTCTCCAAGAAGGCGGCGCAGGCGGAGAATCTCCGCAAGCTGCTGCTGGCGATCTCGTCGGATATCCGCGTGCTCCTCGTGAAGCTCGCGGACCGCCTGCACAACATGCGCACGCTCGGCCACATGCCGCCCGACGCCCGCGGGCGCATCGCCGAGGAGACGCTGGAGATCTACGCGCCGCTCGCCGGGCGCATGGGCATGCACGACATGCGCGAGGAGCTGGAGGAGCTCGCGTTCCGGACCGTCAATCCGGAGGCTCACGCCACGATCGCGCGGCGGCTAGCCGAACTGCGCGGGCGTAACCGGGCGCTGATCGGGCGGATCGAATACGAGCTGCGGCAGCGGCTGGAGAAGGCCGGCATCCCGGCCGAGGTCGATGGGCGCGAGAAGGCGCCGTACTCCATCTTCCGCAAGATGGAACGCAAGGCGGTGAGCTTCGAGCAACTCTCCGACATTCTGGCGTTCCGCGTGCTGGTGGCAAGCGAGGCCGAGTGCTACGCGGCGATCGGGGTGATCCACACGGCGTGGCCAGCCGTTCCCGGCCGGTTCAAGGACTACATCTCGACCCCGAAGCAGAACGACTATCGCTCGCTGCATACCACCGTGATCGGGCCGGGCAGCCAGCGCGTCGAGCTACAGATCCGGACACCCGAGATGCACCGGATCGCCGAATACGGGATCGCCGCTCACGCGCTCTACAAGGACGGAGTATCGCCGGCCGGCCTGACGAACGGTGGCAACGGGAAGAACGGCAACGGGCTATCCGGCTTCGACGCCGAAATCCGAGCCTACGAATGGCTGCGCCGCACGGTGGAGATGCTGGCGGAGCGCGACACGCCAGAGGAATTCCTAGAACACACCAAGCTCGAGCTCTTCCAGGACCAGGTTTTCTGCTTCACGCCCAAGGGGCGCCTCATCGCGCTGCCGCGCGGCGCCACGCCGATCGACTTCGCCTATGCCGTGCACACCGACGTCGGAGACACCTGCGTCGGCGCCAAGATCAACGGCCGCGCCATGCCGCTGATGACCGAGCTCCATAACGGCGATGAGGTGGAGATCATCACGTCGAAGGCGCAGGTGCCGCCACCCGCCTGGGAATCGATGGTTGTCACCGGCAAGGCGCGCTCGGCAATCCGGCGGGCGACCAAGGCCGCCGTCCGCAAGCAGTACGCGGGTCTCGGCCGCCAGATCCTCGAACGCGCCTTCAGCCGCGCCAAGCGGCCGTTCGACGATGCGCTGTTGACGGCCGCCCTGCCGCGCCTTGCCCAGAGCAATGTCGAGGACGCGCTGGCGGCGGTCGGCCGGGGCGAGATTCCCTCGATCAACGTGCTCCGCGCGGTCTATCCCGATCACTCCGATGCACCGGCGCAGCGCAAGAAGCCCAAGAACGACGAGGGGGGATGGTTTGGCCTGAAGCGCGGCTCGGGCATGAAGTTCCGCGTGCCCGGACTCTACCGCCGCCCGCAGACCAAGGGCGGCGACAACGCCATCCCGATCAGGGGCCTCGATCAGGAAATGGCGGTGCGTTTCGCCGAAAGCGGCGCCGTGCCGGGCGAGCGTATCGTCGGCATCATGACGCCGGGCGAGGGGATCACCATCTACCCGATCCAGTCGCCGGCGCTGAAGGCGTTTGACGAGGAGCCGGAACGGTGGCTCGACGTGACCTGGGACGTGGAGGAGGGCGACAAGGGCGCCCGCTTCCCGGCGCGCGTCGAGGTGACGGCCATCAATGAGCCCGGCACCCTCGTCCAGGTCGCCACGGTGATCGCGGAGAACGACGGCAACATCTCGAACATCAAGATCACGCGATCGGCGCCGGACTTTTCGGTGATCTTGATCGACGTGGAGGTTTCCGACATCAAGCACCACAATCGCGTCATCGCACAGTTGCGCACGCGGCCGGTGGTCAACAACGTGCAACGGGTGAGCGGATGAGCGGGACACTCAGCGAAGCCGACGTGATCGACGCGTTCCGGAAGGCTGGGGCGCTCCTCGACGGGCACTTCATCCTGAGTTCCGGGCTGCACAGCCCGGTCTTCCTGCAGAAGGCGCGCGTCTTCATGTATCCCGACCTCACCGAGCAGTTGTGCCACGCACAAGATCGACGACGCCGACCTTGGACCTATCGACATCATCGTTTCGCCCGCGGTCGGAGGGATCGTCCCCGGCTACGAGACCGCGCGCCAGCTTGGTATCCCTGCGGTCTGGGTCGAGCGCGAGGGCGGGGAGTTCCGCCTGCGCCGTTTCGTCCTGCCCCCGAAGGCGCGTGTGCTCGTCGTTGAAGATATCGTCACCACCGGTCTGTCGGCCCGTGAAACCGTGGCCGCGGTCGAGGCGCTGGGCGCCGAGGTCGTCGCCTGCGCCTGCCTGATCGACCGCTCGGGGGGCGAGGTCTCGGTCGGCGTGCCACTCATCGCGCTTGCCAACTACCGGGTGCCGGCCTATCCCGCCGACCAGCTTCCGCCAGAAATGGCCGCCATCCCCGCGGTCAAGCCGGGGAGCCGTGGACTTGCCTGACCGTATCCATTTCAGCCTTTGAAGATCATGACCGCATCCCGCCTGCGCCTCGGCGTCAACATCGACCATGTCGCGACCATCCGGAACGCCCGTGGTGGCGACCACCCGGACCCGCTGCGCGCGGCGGAGATCGCCGCCAGCGCCGGTGCCGACGGGATCACCGCACATCTTCGTGAGGACCGCCGGCACATCGGCGACCGCGACATCGAGCGCATCCGCAACGCCATAGCGCTGCCGCTCAATTTCGAGATGGCGGCGACCGACGAGATGCTGGCGATTGCGCTCCGCCATCGGCCGCACGCGGCCTGCATCGTGCCGGAGCGGCGTGAGGAGCGCACGACGGAAGGCGGCATCGACGCCGCCGGCCAGCACAACCGGCTGAAGCCGATCGTGGCTGCGCTCGGCGATGCCGGCATCCGCGTCTCGCTGTTCATAGAGGCGGACCGCAGGCAGCTCGATGCGGCGGTGGCACTGGGTGCGCCCGTGGTCGAACTGCACACCGGAACGTACTGCGAGGCGTTTCATTCGGGTGCCGAGGCGTTCGAAAGCGAGCGCGCGCGGATCGCGGCGGCCGCGGCTTACGGCCGCTCGGTCGGGCTGGAGGTTCATGCCGGCCACGGTCTGTCGTTCGACACCGTCAAGCCGGTCGCCCGGATGCCTGAGATCGCCGAGCTCAACATCGGCCATTTCCTGATCGGCGAGGCGATCTTCGTCGGCCTTGCCGAAAGCGTCCGCATCATGCGCCGCCTCATGGACGAAGCGCGCACCGAGGCCGGGCTGGCGCTGGCATGATCATCGGGATCGGCAACGATACCATCGACATCAGGCGCGTCGAAAAAGTGCTGGAGCGCCACGGCGAGCGCTTCACGCTGCGCATCTTCACCGACATCGAGGTCAGGAAGTCCGAACGGCGGCGCCAGCGCGCGGCCTCCTATGCCAAGCGTTTCGCCGCAAAGGAGGCCTGCTCGAAGGCGCTGGGCACAGGGATCCGCGGCGGCGTCTTCTGGCGCGACATGGGCGTGGTCAACCTGCCATCCGGCAAGCCGACGATGGCGCTCACCGGCGGGGCGGCACAGCGCCTGGCCTCGATGGTGCCCGATGGACACCGCCCGGAAATCCATGTGACCATCACCGACGACTTCCCGTTCGCCCAGGCCCTGGTCATCATCGAGGCCGTGCCCGCCTAGTTTT
>CAZXKZ010000182.1:0-4414 GCA_964641825.1 uncultured Bauldia sp. | reverse complement strand
TTCTGGCAGGTCATCGACAAGCACAAGGTCAACATCTTCTACACGGCGCCGACGGCGATCCGCGCGCTGATGGGGGCCGGCGACGAGTATGTGACCAGGACTGCACGCGCGTCGCTCCGCCTACTCGGCTCGGTCGGCGAGCCGATCAATCCGGAAGCATGGGAGTGGTATCACCGCGTTGTCGGCGATGGCCGCTGCCCCGTGGTCGATACCTGGTGGCAGACGGAGACCGGCGGCATCCTGATCACGCCGCTCCCGGGCGCCACCGCACTGAAGCCCGGTTCGGCGACGCTGCCGTTCTTCGGCGTGAAGCCGGCGCTTGTCGATGCCGAGGGCAAGATCATCGAGGGCGCTGCATCGGGCAATCTTGTCATTACTGATAGCTGGCCGGGCCAGATGCGCACCGTCTACGGCGACCACCAGCGCTTCGTGGACACATATTTCCGCGCCTATCCAGGAACCTATTTCACCGGCGACGGCTGCCGCCGCGACGAGGACGGCTACTGGTGGATCACCGGCCGCGTCGACGATGTCATCAACGTAGCCGGCCACCGTCTCGGTACCGCCGAGGTTGAATCAGCGCTGGTCGCCCACGACAAGGTCTCCGAGGCCGCCGTGGTGGGCTACCCGCACCCGATCAAGGGCCAGGGAATCTACGCCTACGTCACGCTGATGGCCGGCGAGGCCGCCGACGAGACGCTGCGCAAGGAACTGGTGCAGTGGGTCAGGAAAGAGATCGGCCCGATCGCCTCGCCCGATCTCATCCAGTTCGCGCCCGGCCTGCCCAAAACGCGTTCGGGCAAGATCATGCGCAGGATTCTGAGGAAGATCGCGGAGGACGATTTCTCCAACCTCGGCGACATCTCGACCCTGGCCGACCCGGCCGTGGTCACTGATCTCGTCGACAATCGCCAGAACCGCGCCAAAGGCTGATGGCGGAAGAGCGCCGTGACCGAAGCGCTCTTCGACTCCGACAACTTCGTCCACCTCGCGGCGGGCCTCTATCTCGTCGGGTTCCTGTTCCGCGACCAGATCATGCTGCGCGCCCTCGTCATAGCGGGGGACGTTGTCTTCATCCTCTACTACCTGTTCGCTCCAGCGGAACCGCTATGGGGCGGTATACTCTGGAGCGTCGTGTTCATGGCCGTGAACGCGGTGATGATCATGCGCATCGCCGCCGACCGCACCCATTTCGGCATCGAGCAGGAACATCTGCGCCTGTTCCAGACGCTCGACACCATGACACCCGGCGAGTTCCGCCGGATGATGCGATCAGCCCGTTGGGAAACCGCAACGGGAGAGCTGCGGCTCACCGAGGAAGGCAGCCCGCTCAGTCGTCTCTATTTCGTCCTCGACGGCCCCGTCATGATCGAGAAGGCCGGCAAGCACATGACCGTGGAAGGCGGCATATTCATCGGCGAGGTCGCCTTCCTGCTGAACCGTCCCGCGTCGGCCACGGTCATCGTGCCGGCAGGCGCACGCTACGTGGTATGGGAATCGGTCGACCTGCGCCGCCTTCTCCTCCGCGCTCCATCGCTGCGCATCGCGCTCGACGCTGCCCTGAACCGCGACATGGCCGGCAAGGTGGCACGCGCCGAAGTCCACGAGTGAACGCGCGCCCCTTGTGACCTCGATCACATCTGTCGCGTTTCTGAATGAACACGTTAAGCGTTGTTCATCCGGCAGGCATCAGGATGGCCATCATCTCAACTGGAGGAATGAGCCATGACATTCGCATCCCGCGCCCTTGTTTCGCTTTTCGCGTCCGCCGTCCTCGTTTCCGCCGCCAGTGCGCAGGCGAATGACCTGCTGTCCGGCGGCAACGGCCCCGACACGGTCCTGCGGGCCCAGCTCGGCATCAAGGGACCGGCCACGAATACCTGCCCGAACGAGGCCACCGTGACCGGATGGGTCTTCACAAACTACGCCGGACCGGTGCAGGTGATGATCGCGCGTCGCGGACAGGGCGTCGGCCAACCGGTGACGATCCAGGCGAAGCCTGCCGCCAACGGCCAATACATGGCGACCTACAGCAGGACGATCCCCATCGTCGCGCCAATCGACGCCGAGTACCGCCTGCTTGTCGGCGGCGGCAGCGGCGTGATGTCCAACTGGGCGCCGCTCAAGGCCACCTGCGCGATCGGGCTCCCCGGCGTCGAACTGGGCGGCTAAGCCGCCGCAGTCTCGGGACAGAAACGCAGCCCGCGCGCCTCCGGCTACTCCGCCGCGGGGCACCAGCTCCCGCGGGCGGCGCCGTGATAAGGCCGCGCCAAGCCGCTTGTCACCATCGCCTCGCCGACGTCGGTGCCGTCCCGGCCGCTGACGTCGGCCACCACGCGCCCGCCGAACTTGTCGGCCTCCACGTTGACCAGCCGCACGGCATCGCCCGCCAGGGCCACGAGCCTGTCACGCGCCGCCGATGCCAGCGCCCGCTCCTCGCTGCAGCGTCCCCGCAGCTCCGGCGCATCGATGCCGCGGAGCCTGACCAGGGAGTGTACCGCGAGGCCAAGCCAGATATCCGCCGTCACCTCGATGGTATCGCCGTCCACGACACGCACGATGCGCGCCTCGACCGGCCCCGCGATCGGGCCGCCGGCTTCCGCCGGCAGCACGGTCATCACGCCTGCAGCGGCTCCAAGCGCGGCGACCACCATCTGGCCAAGGGCACCGGGAATCGGCATAGGAATATATTCAGCATAGAAAGCGTAACTTGAAAAGGGGTCCCTGCTTCCTGAGCGGCTCCTGTCTTGCAGGCGCAGCCCGCCGTCACCATCCTATACCGCAGGGGCAACAGACTGGATCGGAGTCCATGAACACACTGCGCACTGCCATGCTTCTCGCGGCCCTGACCGCGATTTTCATGGGCGTCGGCTATCTGCTCGGCGGATCCGGCGGCGCGCTGGTGGCGTTCGTTTTTGCCGCCGGCCTCAACTTCTTCTCCTACTGGAACGCTGACAAGCTGGTGCTTCGCATGACCGGAGCACGCGAAGTCGACGAGCGTTCGGCGCCGGAGTTCTATGGCCTCGTCCGCGACCTGGCGGCGCGGGCAAACCTGCCCATGCCCAAGGTCTACATCTCCGACAACCCGCAGCCGAACGCCTTCGCCACCGGCCGCAATCCCGCCAACGCCGCCGTGTGTGCGACGACCGGCCTTCTACGGACGCTGTCGCGAGACGAGATCGCCGGCGTCATGGCCCATGAGCTGGCCCACGTCCGCAACCGCGATACCCTCATCATGACGATAACCGCGACGATAGCCGGCGCCGTGGCGATGCTCGCGAACTTCGCCATGTTCTTCGGCGGCGGTCGCAACAACAATCCGCTCGGCATTATCGGCGTCCTCGTGGCGGCGATCGTCGCGCCGCTCGCGGCGATGCTGGTGCAGATGGCGATCAGCCGCACGCGCGAGTACGAAGCCGACCGTGGCGGCGCCGAGATCAGCGGCGCGCCCCGTGCGCTGGCTTCGGCTCTGTCGAAGATTTCGCAGCTCGCCGGCCGCGTCCGCAACGAGGCCGCCGAGCGCAACCCGGCGACCGCGCCGCTGTTCATCGTCAACCCGCTGTCGGGCGAGCGCATGGACAACCTGTTCTCGACCCATCCGGCGACAGAGAACCGCATCGCCGCGCTGCTCGAGATGGAGCGCGGCATGGACGGTGCCGGAACCGCGAAGCCGGCCGTGGCCGTCCCCCGTGTCGGCACCAGCCGCAGGGCGCCAGGCCCCTGGGGCTAGGACGCCGGAGGGCTTACAAAGGCCTGATTTCTTGTGTTTGCCCGGATGGGTCAATGAGGCGATAGTCCGGGCGCGCCGATTCGCCTCGGCGCCGCGTTTGGGAACGGTGGCAGATGGAGTCCTGACGGGATGGCGATCCGATCGGCGGCCGGTCCGGGTCGGCAGTTGCGTTTCGCGCTCGGCGCGGCAAGCCGGGGCGCGGCGCTGCGTTTCCATCGCAGCCTGTTCTATCGCTGGCGCTACGCCCGCCTTTCGGCAGAGCGGCTGACGATCGCGCCGATCGACCTGCGCACCGCCGATCCCACCGTCGCCCTCGACATCTATGCCGGACGCTGGGTCTTCTTCGGCGACGGCGTCGATATCACCGGCTTCTCGGTGTTCGACACGATGCCGCCCAACGAGGACTGGTCGCGCCAGTTGCACTCGTTCGGGTGGCTGCGCCATCTCCGCGCCTCCGACATGACGCTGTCGCGCTCCAACGCCCGCAGCCTCGTCGACGAGTGGATCAAGCTTTCGCGCCATCACGAGCGCGAAGCATGGGAGCCGGAAGTGGTTGCGCGGCGCCTGGTCGCCTGGCTCTCGCAGGCACCTATCGTCCTCGACGGCGCCGACATCGGCTTCTACCGCCGTTTCATGAAATCGGTGAACGCGCAGACCCGCTACCTGCGGCGTGTCGCCTACGAC
>CAZXKZ010000181.1:2866-4417 GCA_964641825.1 uncultured Bauldia sp. | reverse complement strand
CCGTAGGTCCAGCCCTCCGACGTGCGGTGCGCGGAGGAGGCGTCGATCACCCGCGTGCGGTTGCTGCGCACGAGCCCGACAGCCTCGCGCGCCGCCTCGTCGGGGAGGCAGAGGATGACGGCGTCGACGTCGTTCATGATCTCACTGCGGGCGGCGGGGTCCTTCCGCCGCTCCGGCGCGACGGAGACGAGCGCGAGGTCGCTGCGGCCTTCCAGCCGCTGCCTGATCTGCAGGCCGGTCGTCCCAGCCTCGCCGTCGATGAAGACTGTTGCGGTCATGGTGTTCCATACGCTCCGGAGGAGCAACTCGCTCAGGATGTGATCCTCGCGAAAGCGAGGGTCCAGCAGACACTGCCGCCTGCGATTTACTTTCGATGCCTGCGTTTACTGGATTCCCGCTTTCGCGGGAATGACAAAGAGGGGAGGCGGGAATGACAGGTGTAATCAGGGCACTATCCGCCCTTACCCGCCTCGTCGCCGCGCGGCCAGGAGCGCAAGGTAGTACATCGCCACCGTCGCACCGGCGATGGCCGTGATGTCGGCATGGTCATAGGGCGGCGACACCTCGACCACGTCGCCGCCGACAAAATCAACCGGCCCGAGGCCGCGCAGGATGCCGAGCGCCTCGCGGCTCGAGAGGCCGCCGGCGACCGGCGTGCCGGTGCCCGGCGCGAAGGCCGGATCGAGCGCGTCGATGTCGAAGGTCAGGTACGCCTTGCGCTCGCCGACGCGCTCGCGGATGCGCTCGACAACTCCCGCCACGCCCATCTCCTCGATGTCGAAGGCGCCGACGATGGCGATGCCGAAGGTGTCCGGCGCCTCGGTCCTGATGCCGATCTGGATGGAGGAGGCGGTGTCGATGACGCCATCCTCCACCGCGCCGCGCACGAACGCGCCGTGCGAGATGCGGCCGGCGTGGCCTTCCCATGTGTCCTGGTGCGCGTCGAAGTGGACGAGCGCGAGCGGGCCGTGCCGGGCGGCGTGCGCCTTCAGCAGCGGCCAGGTGACGTAGTGGTCGCCGCCGAGGGTGAAGAGCTGCGCGCCGGAGGAGATGATGGCGGCGGCCTGTTGCTCGATGGTGGCGGCGAACGCCTCCGGCCTGCCGTAGTCGAACCACGCATCGCCGTAGTCGACGACGGCCAGCGTCTCGAACGGATCGGCGCCGAACGGGTATTGCGGATCGCCGGCATCGAAGATCGCCGAGGCGCGGCGGATCGCCTGCGGGCCGAAGCGCGCGCCGGGTCGGTTGGTGGTGGCCTGATCGAACGGGATGCCCCAGACGACCGCGTCCACGCCCGCGAGGTCGCGGGTGTAGAGCCGGCGCATGAACGACAGCGCGCCGCCGTAGGTCGGCTCCGGCGTGCCGGGGCCTTTCAGCGGACCGAGGAAGGCGTTGTCGGTGGGGTTGGTCATAGCGTCTGCAGTATCACACTCCCGGGCTGACCCTCCACGGTGTCATGCCCGCGCAGGCGGGCACCCAGTAAACGACGCCGGGTCTTGTGTTTACTGGGTCCTCGCTTTCGCGAGGATGACATCCAGGCGGAACAAAAAA
>CAZXKZ010000181.1:0-2856 GCA_964641825.1 uncultured Bauldia sp. | reverse complement strand
GATGCCCGCTTTCGCGGGCATGACAATGGTGCGGGTTGCTACCTAAACAAAAAAAGGCGGGCCTTTCGGCCCGCCCTTGATCCCGTATCCGAAGCGGTCAGCGCTTCGAGAACTGGAAGGAGCGGCGGGCCTTGCGGCGGCCGTACTTCTTGCGCTCGACGGTGCGCGAGTCGCGGGTGAGGAACCCGCCCTTCTTCAGCACCGGGCGCAGCTCGGGCTCGTAGTAGGTGAGCGCCTTGGAGATGCCGTGACGCACCGCGCCGGCCTGGCCCGAGAGTCCGCCGCCGGCGACCGTCGCACGCACGTCGTACTGGCCTGTGCGCGCCGCCGCCACGATCGGCTGCTCGACCACCATCTGCAGGACCGGCCGCGCGAAATAGGCGGTGAAGTCCTTGTCGTTGATGATGATGCGTCCGCCGCCGCGCGTTAGCCACACGCGGGCGACCGCGTCCTTGCGCTTGCCGGTGGCGTAAGCGCGGCCCTGCGCGTCCAGCTTCTGGACGTGGACGGGCGCCGTTTCGGCCTTGAGGTCCTGGAGGGACTGAAGATCTGCCATGCTCATCAGGCGGCTCTCTTGTTCTTGCGGCTCATGGCGGCGACGTCGAGCGTCTCCGGCTCCTGGGCGGCGTGCGGGTGGTCGGCGCCCTTGTAGACGCGGAGGTTCTTGAGTTGCTTACGGGCGAGCGGGCCATCGGGCATCATGCGCTCGACCGCCTTCTCGACGACGCGCTCAGGGAAGCGGCCCTCGAGGATCTGGCGCGCCTTGCGCTCCTTGATGCCGCCGATGTGGCCGGTGTGCCAGTAGTAGGTCTTGTCCTCGCGCTTGCGCCCGGTCAGCACCACCTTGTCGGCGTTGACGACGATGACGTTGTCGCCGCAATCGACGTTGGGGGTATAGGCGGCGAGGTGCTTGCCGCGCAGGCGGCGAGCGACGATGGCCGCAAGCCGGCCCACCACGAGGCCATCGGCGTCGATCAGAACCCATTTCTTCTGAACGTCGGCCGGTTTCAGGTTGAAGGTCGACATGGTTGATACGTTTCCGAAAAAGCGAGGCGGCGCAGGGCGCGCCGCCGGTTGGCCGTGCTTCTAGCGGGCGCCGCCCGGAGGGTCAAGCGCATCGGAGCGAAATATCCAGAGAATACAGTCGCTTATAGATGCGGTATCCAGATACCGCAATACAAGCCTATGTTCCGGCTGCACAAAGAAAAACGGCCGGGAAAGCCCGGCCGTTTTCCGCGAACAGGAGAGGAGTAGTCAGGTCAGAATTTGTAGTTCAGCCCCAGGCTGACGGTGTGCAACTGAAGGTCCACGTCCGTTCCGAGGCCGCCCGGCGAGGGCACCGCGTAGTTCTTCGAGCCGAAGTCCGAGTAGCGGTACTCGCCGCGGATCGTCCAGTTCTGGCTCATGGCGTACTCAAGACCGGCACCGATGGTCCAGCCGGTGTGCCAGTTCTCGGGCGAGGCCGGGCCGCCGGGGCCATCGTACTCGCGCTTGGCGTGGGCGAACGCGACGCCGCCCGTGACGTAGGGCAGCCAGTTGCCCGCGGCGTAGCCGAGGCGACCGCGGATCGAGGCCAGAGCACTGACCTTCTGACTCGCCTCAACCGTGCCGCCGAACGCGCCGGGACCTGAGAACGTGTCGCTCAGCCCGGCCGCGGCAATGTCACCCTCGATGCCGAGGACGAGGTTGCTCGGAGTCTGCCAGTTGGCGCCGATCTGGCCGCCGCCAAACCATCCGTTGGGCTTGAAGTCGCGCGCGCCATCGTCACCGCTGGCGAACTCGGCATTGGCCGAGCCCCAGGCGTAACCGCCATGAAGGCCGATATATGCGCCCGTCCAGGTGAATGCCGGCGCCGGTACGTAAATCGGCGAGCTGATCGGCGGCGGCGGTTGATAGATGTCAGCGGCCGATGCTGCCCCCGCAAACCCCGCGACGGCTGCAAATGTCAAAAATGATGTGAGCTTCGTGGGCATACGCCACCTCCATACGCAACACGGCATGATTGCCCCGTCCCCGAAAGTTAGAGGCACCTGCAGCTTTTGACCATTCCCCGCGGGGGAAAAATCCCCGCCAAAACCGCGGAAACGGGCGGCCGGCGTTCCTTTTTGGTTCACTGAGGCGATTCGGTCACACCTGAGCCATGTCAAGGGACGTGGGAACGGGGCTGATATTGTACGCCGAGCCTCTATCTGATCCCCGAGACTTCCCGCCTGCGC
Source organism: uncultured Bauldia sp. (assembly GCA_964641825.1). Taxonomy (GTDB): domain Bacteria; phylum Pseudomonadota; class Alphaproteobacteria; order Rhizobiales; family Kaistiaceae; genus DASZQY01. Next base: position 640 of record CAZXKZ010000181.1, on the reverse strand, counting down.
GTTTGCGCGCCTTCCAGCAGAGAACCGGCATGCCGACAGAACCCAACGACGCGGACCTCCGCGAGCTGCTTGCGTCCGCGAAGACCATCGCCGTCGTCGGCGCATCTCCCAATCCGGCACGCCCGGTCTACGGCGTGATGGCGTACCTGATCCGCGCTGGCTACCAGGTCATTCCGATCAACCCCGGGCACGACGGCCACGAGATCCTCGGCCAGCGCGTCTATGCGCGGCTGGCTGATGTGCCGGAGCCTGTCGACATCGTCGACATCTTCCGCCGGCAATCGGCGCTGGCCGGAGTCGTCGAGGAGGTGCTCGCGCTGAGGCCACTGCCGAAGCTGGTGTGGATGCAGCTCGGGCTCCGCGACGATGCGGCCGCCGGGCGGGCGCTGACAGCCGGCGTGGCGGTGGTCATGGACCGCTGCATCAAGGTCGAGCACGCGCGGCTGCTGTGAGGAAGCGAGGGATTTCCATTGCTGTCATCCCCGGCCCTCGGGTCCGCGCTTTGCGCGGCCCGAGGACAGGCTCCGGCGGGATCCGGCAAACGACGCCGTGGCCCGATTTGCTCCGCCAGTGGTCACTGGGCCCTCGCTTTCGCGAGGGTGACAAACGAGGGGTATGCGAGGGAACGAAATTGCGCGCC
>CAZXKZ010000180.1:2397-4444 GCA_964641825.1 uncultured Bauldia sp. | reverse complement strand
AGCATGGCGTGGGGGTGGAGAAGCGCGACCTCATGCGCTACCAGTTCTCGGCCGTCGATCTCGACCAGCAGATGCGGATCAAGAGTGCCCTCGATCCCCAATGGCTGCTCAACCCGGCCAAGGTCTTTCCGCTCGACGGCAGGCCGGTGCCGGCCGGCGGGCACGAGGTTCGTTCGTCGGTCTAGATATCTTTCGACCTCAACCACCACGGTCTCATCATGGAACGCATTCGCATTGAGCAGCATTCGTCGATCGGCCTCATCTGGTTCATCGGTTGGCTTTTCACGATCGGCTATCTCGGCCTCTCGTTCTGGCAGGGCGTTCTGGCCATCATCATATGGCCCTACTACCTCGGCGCGGCGTTGGCCTCGGCGCCCGCATTGCCGGTCTGAGGCTGCATCGTACCGGGCAGACCTCTGCCGATGACCGCCCTGCTTTCGCCGGTGGATGAGGCTGCCTTGGCGGCCCTCGTCGCTGACGCGGCCCTCGAGAAGACGCCGCTGGCCGTCGCCGGCGGCAACACGAAGGCGGGGCTGGGCCGCCCGATGCAGACCGCCGCGACCCTGTCGACGTCCCGGCTGACGGGCATCACGCTCTACGAGCCGAGCGAGCTGGTCGTCGCCGCGCGCGCCGGTACGCCGTTGGCCGAGGTCGAGGAATTGCTCGCATCGAAGGGCCAGCGTCTGGCCTTCGAGCCGGTCGACTTTCGAGGCATCTACGGCGCATCGGGCGAACCATCGATCGGCGCGGTTGCCGCAGCCAACATCTCCGGCTCCCGCCGCATCCACGCCGGGGCCGCGCGCGACAGCCTGATCGGTGTCCGCGCGGTGAACGGCTCAGGCGAGATCGTGAAATCGGGCGGCCGGGTGATGAAGAACGTCACCGGCTACGACCTCGTGAAGGTCCTGGCGGGTTCTTACGGAACGCTCGCGGTGCTGTCGGAGGTCACCTTCAAGGTGGCACCGGCACCCGAGACCGAAGCGACGCTGATGTTCCGGGGCCTCGACGATGTCCGCGCCGTCGCGCTGCTGTCCACGGCGCTCGGGTCGCCGTTTGGCGTGACCGGGGCCGCGCATATCCCCGGCGAGGTGCCGCGCACTGTCGTCCGGCTCGAAGGCTTCGCGCGCTCGGTGACAGAGCGGACGCAGCGCTTGTCTGCCCTGCTGTCTGACTTCGGTTCCCCCGAGGCTTTGCCCGAGACGGCGTCCCAAGCGGTGTGGAAGACGGTCGGCGGCCTCGATGCACTGGCTGCGGCGCCGGATGAACCGATCTGGCGGATTTCCGTCCGCCCGAGCGACGGGCCGAACGTGGTCGCGGCGATCCGTGACGCCTTTCCGGTCCGCGTTCTCTACGACTGGGGCGGCGGCCTTGTGTGGATTGCCGGTGGCACCGGGCGGGACGCCGGTGCGGAGGCGGTGCGGCCGTCCGTCCGTGGCGTGGGCGGGCACGCCACGCTCGTTCGCGCCTCCGACGATGTCCGCCTGTCGGTCGATGTCTTCGAACCGCTCGCTCCCGCGGTCATGGAACTTACGCGGAAGCTGAAGGGATCGTTCGATCCGCTCGGCATCCTCAACCCCGGCCGCATGTATCGGGGCCTCTGATGCAGACCAATTTCACGCTCGCGCAACTGGCCGACCCCGCTGTCGCGAACTCCGAGGCGATACTGCGCACGTGCGTCCATTGCGGCTTCTGCACGGCGACGTGCCCCACGTATGTCCTGTTGGGGGATGAACTCGATAGTCCGCGCGGCCGCATCTATCTCATCAAGGACATGCTCGAGGGCGGCGGCCCGGCAACCGCGGAAGTGACGAAGCACGTCGACCGTTGCCTCTCGTGCCTGTCCTGCATGACCACGTGCCCGTCTGGCGTCGACTACATGCATCTTGTCGATCATGCGCGCGCCCACATCCATGAGACCTACCGGCGCCCGCTCGTCGACCGGCTCCTCCGCTCCGTGCTGGCCGCGATCCTGCCTTATCCGTCGCGCTTCCGCGCGGCGATCGCCGCGTCGTTCTTCGCACGTCCGTTTGCGCCGCTGGTGAAGCGG
>CAZXKZ010000180.1:0-2387 GCA_964641825.1 uncultured Bauldia sp. | reverse complement strand
CCTGGTCTGACGCGCATCGCGGCCATGCTCGCCCTGTCGCCCGCGCGGCTTCCGGCACCGGCGGCCTCAGGTCGCACGGGTGTGTTCCGGGCGAAGCCGGGAGCGCGGAAGGCCCGTGTCGTGCTGCTTCAGGGATGCGCTCAGTCGGTCCTCGATCCCGGCATCAATGACGCCGCCATCCGGCTCCTCACCCGCGCCGGCGTCGAGGTCGTGCTGGCGGAAGGGGAAGGCTGCTGCGGCGCGCTCGTCCACCACATGGGGCGGGAGCATCAGGCGAGCGACCAGGCGCGACATAACATCGATGTCTGGACGCGGGAGATCGATGGCGATGGCCTGGATGCCATCGTCATCACCACATCGGGGTGCGGCACGACGATCAAGGACTACGGGTTCATCTTCCGCAACGACGCGCAGTACGCGGAGAAGGCGAAACGCATATCAGCGCTTGCCAAGGACATCTCCGAGTTTCTCGAAAGCGTCGATCTCGGAGAGCCTGTCGTTCCGGTGGCGCGGCCGACCATCGCGTACCACGCCGCCTGCTCGCTGCAGCATGGCCAGCAGATCAAGACCGCGCCGAAGAAGCTTCTTTCGAAGGCGGGCTTCGACGTGCGTGAGCCGGCGGAAGGCCATCTCTGCTGCGGCTCGGCGGGCACGTACAACATGCTCCAGCCCGAGATCGCCGGACGCCTCCGCGATCGCAAGGTGAAGAACATCGAGGCGACAGGGGCTGACGTTGTCGCCGCCGGCAACATCGGGTGCCTGATGCAGTTGGCCGGCGGAACCCGAATGCCAACCGTCCACACCGTCGAACTGCTCGACTGGGCCTACGGCGGCCCACGGCCGGAGAAACTCTCCGCCTGACGGAGCGAAATGCGTTCGCGCCACCGCGGGACTTGAGAATTCGCTCTACGTCTTCAGCCTGTATCCCGTCCTGAAGATCCACGCGACGAGCGCAATGCAGATGGCGAGGAACACGAACGTCATGGCGATGCTGAGGGTCACGCTGACGTCGGAGATGCTGTAGAAGCTCCAGCGGAATCCGCTGACGAGATAGACGACCGGATTGACCAACGAGACCGTCTGCCAGAAGGGCGGCAGCATGTCGATCGAGTAGAACGTGCCGCCGAGGAACGCGAGCGGCGTGACGATCAGGAGCGGTATCAGCGACAGCTTCTCGAAGCCATCGGCCCAGATGCCGATAATGAACCCGAACAGACAGAACGTCACCGCGGTCAGCACCATGAAGAAAAGCATGAGCGCGACATGGTCGATGCGGATGGGCACGAAGAATGCCGCGGTCGCCAGAATGACGAGGCCGATCACCACGGATTTGGTTGCGGCCGCGCCGACGAACGCGATCACGATCTCCAGGTACGAGATCGGCGCCGACAGAAACTCGTAGAAGGTGCCTATGAACTTCGGGAAATAGATGCCGATCGAGGCATTGGAGATCGAAAGCTGCAGGAGCGTCAGCATGATCAGGCCGGGGACGATGAACGAGCCATAGCTGACGCCTTCGATTTCGGTGATCCGCGTGCCGATCGCCGAGCCGAAGACGATGAAATAAAGCGAGGTGGTCAGGACCGGCGAGATGATGCTCTGCAGAACGGTCCGCAAGGTTCGCGACATTTCGTAGACGTAGATCGTCCTGATGGCTTCGAGGTTCATGCGCTGTTCCTCACCAGGCTCACGAAGATTTCCTCCAGCGAGTCCTGCTTGGTGTCGAGATCCTTGAAGCGGATGCCGGCGGCATTGAGGTCGTTGAGAAGGCGGGTGATGCCGGTGCGCTCGCCCTGCGTGTCGTAGGTGAAGACGAGCTGACACCCGTCGTCGGAGCGTTCGAGCTTGTACTCGGCCAGCGCGGCACCTCGGCGATGGGCGCCTGCAGATCGAGGATGAGCTGCTTCTTGCCGAGCTTCTGCATGAGGGCCTGCTTTTCCTCGACCAGGATGATCTCGCCGTTGTTGATCACGCCGATCCGGTCCGCCATCTCCTCGGCTTCCTCAATGTAGTGCGTGGTGAGGATGATGGTCGTTCCGGCTGCGCGGAGCTGCCTGACGATTTCCCACATGTCCTTGCGGAGCTCGACATCGACGCCGGCGGTCGGTTCGTCGAGGAACAGGATCTCCGGCTCGTGGGCCAGCGCCTTGGCGATGAGGACGCGGCGCTTCATGCCGCCGGAGAGCGTGATGATCTTGTCGTCCTTCTTGTCCCAAAGCGTAAGGTCCTTGAGGACCTTCTCGATATGGGCGGGATTGGGCGACTTGCCGAAAAGCCCGCGGCTGAAGGTGACCGTTGTCCACACCGAGACGAATGCGTCGGTGGTGAGTTCCTGCGGGACCAGCCCGATCATCGTCCGCGTCTTCCGGAAATCGCGGATGATGTCG
>CAZXKZ010000179.1:0-4453 GCA_964641825.1 uncultured Bauldia sp. | reverse complement strand
CGTCTCGTAGGCGTTGCCCGCATCGACAAAGGCGACCAGCCCGAACTGCTCGTTGAGCCGGTAGCGGAGCTCGGCCGACATCACCAGAGAGCTGCGGCCGCCGACCGGATCGCCATTGATGTCGCGCGGCCCGATGTTCTGGTAGGCATAGCCGCGCACCGAGCCGGCGCCGCCGGCGTAGAGCCGCCGGTTGGGCGCCACCTTGTCGATGTCGTCCACGATCAGCGTCGCAACGGCGACGCGGCCGGCGAGCACGAAGCGGTCACCTTCCCCGAACGCGCGGTATGCGGAGACGTCCGTGCTGAACGTCGCGAACGGCGTGCTCTGGAGGAAATCGTAGGCCGGCGCCGCGGCGAACAGCACGTTGAAGCCCGTGGTGGGATCGAGGCGGTTGTCGCGCGTGTCCCAGTGGAGCTTGCCGGTGAGCGTCGTCAGCAGGTGGTCCTCGGTCGCCGTCGCCGAGACCGTCTGCGAGCGCTCGAGCTCGAGGTCGATCGAGCCGGTCAGCGTGTCGGAGAAGGTCTGGAACAGGCCGACCTCGGCCTCCGCCGCCGTCACGCGGTACGCTTGGGTCGTCTCGCGGTAGCCTTCGAGCCTGAGCGTCAGGTCGGTCATCGGCCCGAGCACGGCCGGCTTCCGGAACGTGCCGGCCAGCCGGTAGTCGGGATCGAACGCGCCTTCGAGAAGCCGCGTCACCGATGCGGTGAGCTGCAACTGCTCGGCGCCCCCGAAAAGGTTGCGGTGGCGCCAGAAGACTTCGAGGCCGAGCCCTTCCGTGTTGGAGTAGTTGACGCTGCCGCCGATCACGCGCGGCTTCCGCTCGACGACCGTGATGGTGATGGGAATGGTGCCGTCGGGATCGAGATGGTCGGCAGGCGTGACGCGCACGCTCTCGAACACACCGAGCTCGCGGAGGCGGGTCTCGGCGCGCCGGGTGATCGTGGACGAGTACAGCGTGCCGCTGTCGATGCCGGCCCGGCGGAGGACGAGGTCTGGGTTGACCGCGACCGCGCCGTCGACGGCAACGCGGCCGAAGTTCGCCATCGGACCGGGGTCGACCGCGATGGCGACGTCGAGGGTGTTGTTGCGATGGTCCGCGACCGTATCGCGCGGCCGCACCGCGGCGAGCGGGTGGCCCTGCTGACGCCAGGCGTCGGCGATGCGGGTCTCGGCGCGCAGGATCACCGCCGAGCCGGCGGGCGCGCCAGGGACGAGGCCGAGGTCGTAGAGCGTAAGGTCGGCCGGCAGCGGCGCGGCGCTCACGGCGCCGAACACGAACGGCGGACCGACGATGACGGTAATCGTGACGGGAACCGGCCGCGTGGTCACGGTGGCGAACGGATCGAGGCCCTCGAGCGGCCGCCCGTCGATGGTGATGAACACCTCGGCGCCGTAGTAGGCGTGCTCGTAGAGGACGGCGGCGAGGCGCCCGACGTCCTGGCGCGCACGGGCGATAAGGCCAACGAGGCCGGAAGCGGGAGTCTTCTCGCGCTCGATCAGCGACGATGCCACGCGCAACTGCCGTTCGAGCCGGCGGTCCGCGCCGGTCGCGGTGAAGGCGACGGTGTACGGCAGCGGATCGGGGATCGGGTCTTCCGGCGTGTTGCGGCCGAGGAAGGGGAACCAGTCGTGGATGGCGGCTGCGGACGGCAAGGCGCTGCCGGCCGTCACCCCGACAGCCAGCGACAACGCCACAAACGGGCGTAGGGAAACGCCATAACGCAACACAGCATCGCCCCCCGGTCGACCGCCCCCACGCGCCCGATTCAGAGACGCCCGACTTTAATACGACGCTAAGTCTGGCCGTAAACCATGAACGGCGAGTGTACCTGCAAAAATGCGTCGCGAAAGCCCGGCATCGGCGGTTTTCGCCGTGCCCACTGCCCGTTGACAAGGTTGACGGCCCGTGGGCGGAATCCGTTTCAGCGCGGGAGTGCCTGCCATTCCGGCAAAGACGGCGGCGTTCGGCCGTTGTCGGTTCCGCCGGGCCGGGGCCTCGGCCGCTGAGGGGAGAGGTGTTTCGATGAGAGTAAGCAAGACCATACCAGTGCTGCTGGCCGCGGCGCTGACGGGCGCGCTGGCCGCGGGGCCGGCGGCCGCCGAGGCCGAATCACAGGATCCGATCAAGATCACCCTGCACGACTGGACCGGCCAGCTCATCACCACCGGCATCATGGCCGAGGTGCTGAAGGCGGCCGGATACAACGTCGAACCCGTGGTCGCCGACTACATCGCGCAGTTTGCCGGCCTCGCGACAGGCGACCTGACGCTGGCGATGGAGATGTGGGAGACCACCGGCCGCGAGGCGATGGACGAGGCGGTGGCGACCGGCAACGTCGAGAACCTCGGCGAGACCGGGATGCTCGCCAAGGAGGAGTGGTGGTACCCGCTCTACATGAAGGACAAGTGTCCCGGCCTGCCGAACTGGGAAGCCTTGAAGGACCCGGCCTGCGCCGAAGCCTTCTCGATCGCCGAGACCGCGCCGAAAGGGCGTTATCTAGGCGGCCCGGTGACGTGGGCGGGCTTCGACGACGAGCGCGTCGAGGCGCTCGACCTGCCGTTCGAGGTGGTCCACGCCGGCACCGACGCCGCGCTGTTCGCAGAGCTCGAAAGCGCCTACCAGCGCCAGGCGCCGATCATGCTGTGGATCTATTCGCCGCACTGGGCGCCGGCCAAGTACGAGGGCGAGTGGGTCGAGTTCCCGCCCTACACGTCCGAGTGCTATCTCGATCCGGCGTGGGGCATCAATCCCGACCTGCCGTATGACTGCGGCAAGCCGGAAGGCCCGATCTGGAAGGTGGCGTGGGCCGGCATGAAGGACAAATGGCCAGGCGCCCACAAGGCCGCGGTCGCCTTCAACCTGACCAGCGACGAGATGAACGCCATGGTCGCGGCCGTCGACCTCGACGGGCAGACGGTGGAAGCGGTCGTCGCCGACTGGATCGAGAAGAACAAGGACCGCTGGTCGAAGTGGATCGAGTAGTCTCGATCCGGGGACACGAGGGGGCGGCCGGTCATGGATGGCCGCCCCGGCTAGGGACGAACTGATGGGGACCGACGGAGCGAAACTGGTCTGCCGGTCGGTCTGGAAGCTCTACGGCCCGAGGGTGCGAGAGATTCTCGCATCCTCGGGCGGCAGCCCCGGCGATGATGCCATCGCCGCCGCTGGCCTGATCGGCGCGGTGCGCGACGTTTCGCTCGACGTCGCCGAGGGCGAGATTTTCGTCATCATGGGACTGTCCGGCTCCGGCAAGTCGACGCTGGTGCGCTGCATGTCGCGCCTCGTCGAGCCGTCCGCCGGCGAGATCGTCTTCAACGGCCGCAATCTCCTCGCCGCCACGCCGCGCGAGATGATCGAGATCAGGCGGCACCGCATGGGGATGGTGTTCCAACATTTCGCGCTGCTTCCGCACCTGTCGGTGCTCGGCAACGTCGGCTTTCCGCTCGAGGTCCAGGGCGTGGCGCGGGCAGCCCGCGAAAAGCGCGCGCGCGAGGTGATCGACCTTGTTGGGCTCACCGGCCGCGAGGCCAACTACCCGCACGAGCTGTCGGGCGGCCAGCAGCAGCGCGTCGGCATCGCCCGCTCGCTCGCGGTCGAGCCCGAGCTGTGGTTCCTCGACGAGCCGTTCTCGGCGCTCGATCCGCTCATCCGGCGCGAAATGCAGGACGAGTTCCTGCGCCTGCAGGATGCGCTGAAGAAGACCATCGTCTTCATCACCCACGATTTCGACGAGGCGATCAGGCTGGCGGACCGCATCGCCATCATGAAGGACGGCCGCATCGAGCAGATCGGCACGCCGGAGGATCTCGTGCTGCGGCCGGCGACGCCCTACGTCGCCGAGTTCACGCGCGACGTGCCGAAGGCGAAGGTCCTGACCGTCGGTTCGGTGATGACGCCGTCCCTGAATGGCGCGGTGGAGGGCGAGGTCGGCGCGCAGGAGCGTGTCGCCGCTGTCGCCGCGCGCCTCCGCCACGCCACTGCGCCCGTCGCGGTCGTCGACAGCGATGGCCGCCGCGTCGGCACCATGAGCCGCGACGCGGTCGCCGATGTCCTGCTCCAGGGCTGACCGCCGATGGCGATGAGCGCGTCGCTGCCCGGAGGTCACGTGCCGGCCGCTACTGGGCGCACGACGCTGCTGCGCGCCGCGTGGGTCGTCGCGCTGGCGGCGACCCTCGTGCTCTGGCTCTACGGCAAGGATATCGCGCCGTGGACGATCGCCTGGCCGCGGCGGCTGGAACTGCCGGTGATGGCGTGGATTTCGGCCGCGATGAAGTGGCTGATCAACGACGCCAGCTTCGGACTCTTCACCTTCACCGACCTCACGCGCGGCATCGCCTGGCTGGTGAACATTCCCTACACGGTGGCGCGGTCGCTGCTCTCGACCGGCTTCCTCCGCGGCGAAGGATCGGCAGCGGTGATGATCCTCCCGCCGCTGTCGTGGATCTCTGTGGT
>CAZXKZ010000178.1:3141-4490 GCA_964641825.1 uncultured Bauldia sp. | reverse complement strand
GCGGCACCCGGACGAGGCCGCGCTTAGCCGACTCGGTGGCCTTGCGGATGGCTTCCGGAACCTCGCGCGCCTTGCCATGGCCGAAGCCGACGCGGCCCTTCTGGTCGCCCACGACCACGAGCGCGGCGAAGCCGAAGCGCCGGCCGCCCTTCACCACCTTGGCCACGCGATTGATGTGGACGAGCTTGTCGACGAATTCGCCGTCGCGCTCATCCCGGTCGCGGTCACGGTCCCGGCCGCCCCGCTCGCGCTGTCCTGGTTCTCTAGCCATGTTCGATCCGTTGGTCCGATATCGTTGTCGTTTGGGTCCGGTTCAAGGGCGTCAGAAGCTGAGGCCGCCCTCGCGGGCCCCATCGGCGAGCGCCTTCACCCGACCGTGAAAGAGGTATGCGCCGCGGTCGAAGACGACTTCCTTGACGCCGGCGGCCGTGGCACGGCTGGCGAGGAGCTTGCCCACCTCGGCCGCAGCGGCCTTGTCGGCGCCCGTCTTGACCTTGTCCGAAAGGTCCTTGTCGCGCGAGGACGCCGCCGCAACGGTCTTGCCGGCGGCATCGTCGATGAGCTGGGCGTAGATATGCTTGGACGAGCGGAAGACGCTAAGGCGCAGCCGGCCGTGCGCAGCGGTGCGCACAGCACGGCGGACGCGTTTGATACGGCGATCGCGGGTCTTGGTGGCCATGGCGTTTTACTTCTTCTTGCCTTCCTTGCGGAAGATGAACTCGTCTGAATACTTCACGCCCTTGCCCTTGTAAGGCTCGGGGCGGCGGAAATCGCGGATCTCGGCGGCGACCTGGCCGACCTTCTGGCGGTCAGCGCCGGTGATGACGATCTCGGTCGGCTTCGGCACCTGGATGGTGATGCCGGCCGGCACCGGATAGACCACGTCGTGGCTGTAGCCGAGGTTGAGCTGCAGGTTCTTGCCAGCGAGTGCCGCGCGGTAGCCGACGCCGCTGATCTCGAGCCGGCGCTCGAAGCCATCCGTGACGCCCTTCATCAGGTTCTGGACCATCGTGCGCGACATGCCCCAGGCTGAGCGCGCCTTCTTGGTCTGATCGCGCGGCTCGACGGAAATCGAGCCGTCGGCGAACGAAATCGCGACCTCGTCCGAAACCTCGAACGACAGCTCGCCTTTCGGTCCCTTGACCTTGACCGACTGGCCGCTGACGTTGGCCGTCACGCCCTTCGGCACCGTCACTGCTTTCTTGCCAATTCGCGACATCTTACCAGTACCCGTTCATATCCTTGCCCGCCCGCGCGCTAGAACACGCGGCAGAGCACCTCGCCACCGACGTTCTGATCGCGCGCATCGGCATCCGGCCACTGCGCACGCGGGTGGTCGCGGTGCGCGA
>CAZXKZ010000178.1:1549-3131 GCA_964641825.1 uncultured Bauldia sp. | reverse complement strand
GGGGTATGTTCTTCACCGACGCGTAGACCCGGCGGCCCGGACGCGAAACGCGCTCGATCTCGCGGATGACCGGCTCGCCGTCGTAATACTTGAGCTCGATCTCGAACTCGGACCGGCCGTTCTCGAAGTCGACGGTCGAGTAGCCGCGGATATAGCCCTCGGACTGGAGCACGTCGAGCACCTGCTTGCGGAGCGCCGAGCCGGGCGTCGAAACCTTCGGACGCTTGCGTTCCTGCGCATTCCGGATGCGGGTCAGCATATCGGCCAGTGGATCGGTCATCGTCATTTCGTCGTGTCTCCTACCAGCTCGACTTCACGAGTCCGGGGATCATTCCATTGGAGCCAAGATCGCGGATCGCGATACGCGACATGCGCAGCTTGCGGTAGACGCCGCGCGGCCGCCCACTGATCTCGCAGCGATTGCGGATGCGCACCGCCGACGAATTGCGCGGCAACTCGGCCAGCTTGAGCCGGGCCTGGAAACGCTCCTCCAGCGACAGGCTCTCGTCGTTGGCGATGCGCTTCAGCTCGGCGCGCTTGGCCGCCAGCCGTGCCACCATCTTGCGGCGCCGGTTGTTCTTCTCGATCGAACTCTTCTTCGCCATATCGGCTTGTCCTGATTCTACTGGCGGAACGGGAAGTCGAACGCCTTGAGCAGCGCCCGGGCCTCGTCGTCACTCTTCGCCGTCGTGCAAACGATCACGTCCATGCCCCAGATCTCGTCGACCTCGTCGTAGTTGATCTCCGGGAACACGATGTGCTCCTTGATGCCCATGGCGTAGTTGCCGCGCCCGTCGAAGCTCTTGGGGCTGAGGCCGCGAAAATCCCGGATGCGCGGCAGCGCGACGTTCACCAGGCGGTCGAGGAACTCGTACATGCGGTCGCGCCGCAGCGTGACCCGCCCGCCGATCGGCATGTTCTCGCGGAGCTTGAAGGTGGAGATCGACTTGCGCGACCGCGTCACGCCGGGCTTCTGGCCGGCGATGAGCGCGAGATCGGCGAGCGCCGACGTCACCTTCTTGGAGTCGTTCACCGCCTCGCCAACGCCCATGTTGAGGACGATCTTGTCGAGGCGCGGAACCTCCATCGGATTCTTGTAGCCGAACTGCTTCACCAGAGCCGGCCTGATGGTCTCGCGGTAAGCCGACTTCAGCCGCGGCACGTACTGTGTCTCAGCCATCGATGGTATCTCCCGTCCGCTTGGCGAAGCGGACCTTGCGATCGCCGACCATCTTGAACCCGACGCGGGTCGCCTTGCCGTTCGCGTCCACGAGCGCAATGTTGGAAAGATGGATCGGCATTTCCTTGGTGACGATGCCGCCCTGCTGACTGGCCGTCTGGCGCTGATGGCGGCGGGCGATATTGACGCCGCGCACGACCGCCCGGTTCTCATCGGGGATCATGCGGATGACCTCGCCGGTCTTGCCCTTGTCGCGACCGGCGATGACGATGACGCTGTCGCCCTTGCGGATGCGCGAAGCCATTACAGCACCTCCGGGGCGAGCGAGATGATCTTCATGTGGTTCTTGGCGCGGAGTTCGCGCGGCACCGGCCCGAAGATGCGCGTGCCGACGGGCTCGGC
>CAZXKZ010000178.1:0-1452 GCA_964641825.1 uncultured Bauldia sp. | reverse complement strand
CGAGGCGTACTTGCGCTTCGATCCGCCGAGCACCTTGATGCACATGACACGGCGGGCGCCGGAATTATCCGCCACGTCGAGATTGGTTTGCATCTGGATCATCGTATTGCCTGTTTCTCAGTACCGGCGGGCCGGTTGCATCCCTCTGCTGTCCCCGCGAAAGCGGGGACCCAGTAACCACCGGCGGCGCGCAACCTTGCACGGCGCCGTTTACTGGTTGCCCGCTTTCGCGGGCATGACATTCGGAAAAACCTCGCTCGACCGGTTCCCCTTTCCTTGTTAGTTGCTCGCCGAGTCGAGGACGACCCAGCGCTTGTTTTTTGAAATCGGCGCGCTCTCGACGATCGAGACGCTGTCGCCGACCTTGAACTTATTGTCGGCGTCGTGCGCGTGATACTTCTTCGAGCGGCGGATCGTCTTCTGCAACACCGGATGGGTGAAGCGGCGCTCGACACGCACGACGACGGTCTTGTCGTTCTTGTCGCTGACGACGGTGCCCTGGAGGACGCGTTTCGGCATGGTCTCTGCTCAGCCTTTCGCTTTCTTCTCGTTGGCGATCGTCGACAGGCGGGCGATGTCGCGGCGCACCTGACGCACCCGCGCGGTGTTGGCAAGCTGCCCGCTTGCGCGCTGGAAACGGAGGTTGAACGCCTCCTTCCTCAGGCGATCGATCTCGTCGACCACTTGATCGTCCGTCATCAACCGAATATCCGCCGGCTTCATCTCGTCTTCCTCTGCTCTAGTCGGCGATGCGCTGCACGAACCGGGTGCGCACCGGCAGCTTGGCGGCGCCCAGCCGCAGCGCCTCGCGCGCCAGCGCCTCCGGCACACCGTCGATCTCGAACATGATGCGGCCGGGCTTGACGCGCGTCGCCCAGAACTCCGGCGTGCCCTTGCCCTTGCCCATGCGCACCTCGGTCGGCTTCTTCGACACGGGCACATCGGGGAACACGCGGATCCATACGCGTCCGGAGCGCTTCATCTCGCGCGTGATGGCGCGGCGGGCCGCCTCGATCTGGCGCGCGGTGACGCGCTCCGGCTCGAGCGCGCGCAAGCCGTAGGAGCCGAACGTGAGCTCGGCCGCCGAGGTCGACTTGCCGTGGATGCGGCCCTTGAACTGCTTGCGAAACTTGGTTCGCTTCGGCTGCAACATGACTGCTGACTTCCCTTATGCCCGTTCCTGAGCCGGCTCGCGGCGGCGCTGGCCGCCCTGGTCGGCTGCTTCCGTCTGGCGACGCTCCGACGCCATCGGGTCGTGTTCCATGATCTCGCCCTTGAACACCCACACCTTGATGCCGCAGGTGCCGTAGGCGGTGTTGGCGGTGGCGGTGCCGTAGTCGATGTCAGCGCGGAGCGTGTGCAGCGGCACGCGGCCCTCGCGATACCACTCCGTCCGCGCGATCTCGGCGCCGCCGAGACGGCCGCCGCAGGTGATGCGGATGCCCTCGGCGC
>CAZXKZ010000177.1:3566-4500 GCA_964641825.1 uncultured Bauldia sp. | reverse complement strand
GAGGTTGCGCGCCGAAACCTTGTCGCCGAGCGTCCGCATGGTTTCCGGCGAGGGGCCAATGAAGACGATGCCGTTCGCCGCGCACGCCTCGGCAAGCTCCGGGTTCTCGGAGAGGAGCCCGTATCCAGGATGGATCGCTTCCGCCTTCGCTTCCCTTGCGACGCGGATGATCTCGGCAACCGATAGGTAGGATTCGATCGGCCCCATCTGGGTGCCGTCGCTGCGGCGGCCGATCGGATAGGCCTCGTCGGCCTTGAACCGATGGAGCGCGAGCTTGTCCTCCTCGGAGAACACGGCGACGGTGCCGAGGCCAAGTTCGGTCGCCGCACGGAACACGCGGATGGCGATTTCGCTCCGGTTTGCGGCCAGAACCTTGGTGATCGGCAAGTCTCGCCCCCACGCAGAAACTCAAGGAAACCGGCCTATGCTTAGCCGGATTGTGCGATTGCGGGAACGGTCTTTTTGCAGGTGCGAAGAGAATTGCGGAAGACCGGGTGGTTCGGGCTATTGTGCGCCTCCCCTGGAGGAGGACGCAGACAATGCCTGAAGTGATCGTCTATGCCGTCGCCGGACGGACCGCCGAGCAGAAGAAGAGCCTGATGAAGGACATCACCGATGCTGTGGTGAAGAACTTCGGCGTCGCCATCGACGCGGTCACGGTGCAGATCGTGGAATCGTCCAAGACGGACAAGGCCAAGGGCGGCGTACCGTTCACGGAGCGCTAGACAAATGATCCGCGAGATCTGCATCGACTCGATCGACGGCGCCCGCGCCGCCGCGGCTGCTGGCGCCGACCGGGTGGAGCTATGCACGGCTCTGCTCGAAGGTGGCATCACGCCGAGCCTCGGCACGATCCGCGGCGCGCGCGCCATCGGCAGCATCAAGCTGATGGTGATGATCCGCCCGCGCGGCGGCGATTTCCTGTTCGACGACT
>CAZXKZ010000177.1:0-3556 GCA_964641825.1 uncultured Bauldia sp. | reverse complement strand
TATGAGTTCGCGGCCATGGAAGCCGACATCGACGCCGCCAAGGCGGAAGGCGCCGACGGCGTCGTCATCGGGCTCCTCAATCCCGACGGCACGATCGACGCGGATCGCACGGCGCGGCTGATTGCTCGCGCGCGGCCGCTCTCCGTCACGTTCCATCGCGCTTTCGACGTGACGCCCGACCCGTTCGCGGCCCTTGAGACGCTCATCAGCCTCGGTGTCGACCGCGTCCTGACCTCCGGGCAGGAGGAATCGGTGCTCGCCGGATTGCCGCTGCTGCGGGCGCTGCAGGAGCGGGCTGGCAACCGCATCGTCGTGATGCCCGGTGGTGGGATCAGCGAACGCACCATCGGCCGTATCGTTGCCGCGCTGAAGCCGAAGGAGCTCCACTTCGCCGCGCTGAACCTCGCTCCGGGCGGCATGACCTTCCGCCGTGAGCACGTCTTCATGGGCGGCGAGCTGAGGCCGCCGGAATACGACCGGCGCGTCACCACCGCCGCCGGCATCAGGGCGATCATCGCGGGAGAATCCGCCGGGTGATTACCGTCTTTGGCTCGATCAATGTCGACCTCGTCACCCGCGTCGTCCGCATACCGGCGCCGGGCGAGACGGTGCGGGGCTCCGACTACGAACTGATCCCCGGCGGCAAGGGAGCCAACCAGGCGCTCGCGGCACGGCGCGCAGGCGCGGACGTGCGCCTCGCCGGCGCGGTCGGCAGCGACGGCATGGCCGAGATCGCCCTCGGCGAACTCGCGGCTGGCGGGGTCGACCTCGTAACAGTGGCGCACGTCGGCGGACCGAGTGGACTTGCAGTCATCACCGTTGATGAGAAGGGCGAGAACACCATCGTCGTCTCGCCCGGCGCCAACGCCCACGCCAAGGCGGCCACGATCCCTGCGGATGCGATCGGAGCGGGCGACACGCTGCTCCTGCAGATGGAAGTGCCATTTGCCGAGTCACTGGCAGCGGCTGGAACAGCACGCACCGCCGGCGCACGCGTGATCCTCTCGGTCGCGCCTTATACCGCGCTTCCCGCCGAGACCGTCGCCGCCTTCGACATTCTCATTGTCAACGAGCACGAGGCCGCCGACCTGGCCCGCCATCTCGGCGTGTTCGCCAAGGGCGCCGAGGCCACGGCGACCGCCCTCACCCGTCGGCTCGGCAAGACGCTGATCGCCACGCTTGGGCGCGAAGGCGCCGTGGCGGCCACATCGGAGGGGCTGATCCGCGTACCGGCGCTGGCCATAGAGGCGGTCGATACGACCGGGGCCGGCGACACGTTCTGCGGCGTGCTGGCGGCATACCTGGACGAGGGCAAGGACATGGCGACGGCGATGCGCATGGCCGCGATCGCCGGCTCGCTCGCCTGCACGAAAGCCGGCGCGCAGCCGAGCTTTCCAACGCGGACCGAGATCGATGCGGCAGTCACCACCTAACTCACACGTCGACGATCTCGCCGCAGGTGACGTTGGCGATGGCGCCGGTGATGGCGCTCGCCCTGTCGGACGCGAATAGCACCGCCGCATTGGCGACTTCGGCAAGCCGCGGCATCCGCCCGAGCATGGAAGTCGCGGCGATCTGGCGCTCCAGTTCGTCGATGGTGATGTTGGCGTTGCGCGCGTGGATGCTCATCGCCTCGCGCACGCCCGCTGCGTCCGGCGAACCGGCTGAGCGCAGGCAGACGACGCGGACGCCGTTTGGCCCGAACTCGACGGCAAACTGGCGGCAGATCGTCTCGATCACGCCGCAGGCGACCCCGAAGCTGCCGGCGTTGACATAGGGACGGCGGACGGCTTGCGCGACGAGCGCCATGAGCACGCCCGCGCCCTGTTTCGTCATATGGCGCGCGCCGGCGGTGCCGGTGAGGAAGTGCGTCCTGGCAGCGATCGCGATGGCCGAGGTGAACTTGCCGAGGTCCATCTCGATGAGCGGCTCGCCCTGCGCGTCGCCAAGACCGATACAATTGAACGAGATGTCGATGCGGCCAGCCTCTCGCGCGATGCGGTCGGCGTGGGCACGCACTGCGTTCGGGTCGAGGGCATCGACCGGCGCGACATGCGCCTTGCCGCCTGCGGCAGCGATATCCATGGCGACCGCCTCGAGCGAAGCCGCGGTACGCCCGGCCAGATAGACGCTGGCTCCTTCGGCCGCGAACAGCCGGGTGACAGTTCCACCGACGGCGCCTCCCGCCCCGTAGATGATGGCAACCTTATCCTTGAGCAGCATGGCTTCGGTCCTCCCGGATCGGTGTTTCTCGATCCCTTGTCGAACCGAAACCGCCGGATTCGACAACGCGCCCCAAAAGGGCCTGCCGCTGGCATTCTTCTTCGTGCCAGCTTGACGAAACACGTCATCCGGCGCGATTTGCTGGCAGGAACCGCCTTCACCATATTAGTTCGAGATCGAAATTGGCCCGCGCCGGAGCGCAGGCCGGACGGAGACCCCTCCACCATGGCTTCGCCGACCGACACAGTCCTGCCTATGCCCGGCCTGTCCGAACGCGCCAGGACACCTCGGGTGCTGAGACTCAATCCCGAGGACAACCTGATCGTCTCCATCGACCCGATCCTGCCCGGCGCGGTTGCCGAAGGCGTGACCGCAGTCTCCCGCGTGCCCAAGGGCCACAAGATGGCGACGCGGGCCATCGTAGAGGGCGAGCCGATCCGGAAATTCGGCCAGATCATCGGCTTCGCGAAGGTACCGATCCGCCCGGGCGAGCACATCCACGAGCACAACTGTTTCGTCCACGACTTCGCCCGCGACTATCACTTCGCCGAGGACGCAAAGCCGGAGAACGTGCTGCCGGTTGCGGAGCGCCGCACCTTTGAGGGCTACCGCCGCAAGAACGGCAAGGTCGGCACCCGCAACTACATCGGCGTGCTGACCAGCGTAAACTGCTCGGCTTCCGTCGCCCGCTTCATCGCCGACGAATTCAACCGCTCCGACATCCTGAAGGACTTCCCGCACATCGACGGCGTCGTGCCGTTCGTCCACGGCCACGGCTGCGGCATGGCCGGCCGGGGATCGGAAGGCTACGACGTGATGCAGCGGACCGAATGGGGTTACGCCACGCACCCCAATATCGCCGGCGCGCTGATGGTCGGCCTCGGCTGCGAGGTGATGCAGATTCCCGGTCTGGTCGAGGACTACGGCCTGAAAGAGAACGAGATGTTCCGCACCATGACCATCCAGGCCACGGGCGGAACCCGCAAGACCATCGAGCGCGGCGTCGCCATGATCAAGGAGATGCTACCAGACGCCAACGCCGCGCGCCGCGAGACCGTGCCGGTCTCCGAGATCATGCTGGCGCTCCAGTGCGGCGGCTCCGACGGCTACTCTGGCATCACCGCCAATCCGGCACTCGGCTACGCCGCCGACCTCTTGGTCGAGCAGGGCGGCACGGCCGTGCTCTGCGAGACACCGGAGATCTACGGCGCCGAGCATCTTCTCACCCGCCGCGCAGCGACACGCGAGATCGGCGAGAAACTCGTCGGCATCATCAGATGGTGGGAGGACTACACCGCCCGCAACAAGGGCGAGATGAACAACAACCCCTCGC
>CAZXKZ010000176.1:0-4509 GCA_964641825.1 uncultured Bauldia sp. | reverse complement strand
TACGATCCGCGCCTGCCTCTCCCGCCGCCGCCAGCACATGGCCGAGCATCGGCAGGCCACCGACCGGATGCAGAACCTTGGGCAGCGCGGACTTCATCCGCGTGCCCTCGCCGGCTGCCAGTATGATCGCCAGACAGGACCGTTTGGCCATTGTCACTCGCGCTCCCCAGCGCCACCCCCGCCATTGCCATATGGCTGAATCGTGGCGCCCTGCCCTCCGTTCGCCGGTTCAGTATGCCCGATTTTCGGGACGATTCGGCCTCGTCAACCGATGAGGGCGAGGTTCGGAAACATGGACAGTATCCAGAAGGAGAAGGCCGTGATCTGCCCGGTCATGAACAGGAAGCCGGTCACCACAAGTGCCGCCCCCATCGCCCGCTCGACGGTGCCGAGGTGAGCGCGGAACCGGCTCATGAAATGCATGAACCGGCCGGCGAACAGACCGGCGACGATGAAGGGCAGTCCAAGCCCCAACGAATAGGTCGCGAGAAGCGTGGCGCCCCGCGCAACCGTCTCCTCGGACCCCGCCACGAAAAGGATCGTGCCCAGAACCGGACCGATGCAGGGCGTCCAGCCGACGGCAAACGCCAGCCCAAGGAGATACGAACCGACCGGGCCGGCAGGGTTATCGAAATCGACGCGGAGCGTGCGCTGCAGGAACGGGATCTTGAAGACGCCGAGGAAATGCAGGCCCATCACCACGATGACGGCGCCCCCGACCACCGCCAGGATATCGGCATAGCCGGCGACGAAGCGACCAAGGGCGGAGGCGGTTGCGCCAAGGGTGACGAAGACAGTCGAGAAGCCGAGCACGAACGCCCCGGCGGAGAGCATCACGGTGCGCCTGGCGACCACCTCGTCGGAGCGCCCCGTGAGCTGGTCGAGGCTGACGCCGGCCATGTAGCAGAGATAGGGCGGAACCAGCGGCAGGACGCAGGGCGACAGGAACGACACCAGCCCCGCGAGGAGAGCGCCCCAGTAGGTGACGTCGATGGACATGCCGTTGGCGAGACTTTCCGTGGGCCGGCGAAATGCCGCGGTGCGGCGGTTTTATAGGCGCCGGCCTCCGCCCGCCACAGTCACCTTTGTGCGAGGCCGCCGCGAGGGCCGATGCGGCTCACCCGCCCTCCGCCTGGATCGTCCTGATCTGGTCGAGGACGTAAGTGTACGGCTCTGCCGTCACCCGCGAGGCGCCGGCGTAGGGCCGGTCCATCACGAATATCAGCAGCAGCACCAGGCCGACGGAGAAGGCGAGAATATTGGAGATGATGAGGTGGCCGGGTGCGCTCGCCACGCCGAACAGCAGGGCAAGCGTGACGGTGCTCACGCCGCCCACGACGACCACCCACCAGATCACCGTCTCGATCGGATTGTGCACCAGAAACATCCGCGCGCGGCGGGCATCGATGAGGTCGTTGACCTTGGACAGGATCTCCTGAAGGAAAGCCATCTCGCCCTGCGTCGCCGGCTCAAATTCTGCCAGCCCGGTGAGCAGCGTCTCGACATCGCGCCAGCCGCGATCCTGCCAGCCGCGTTCGACCGGCACTTCGCGCGCCATGAGCTCCCACTCGATCTCCACGACCGTCGTCAGGTAGTCCGTCACGACGGCGCGCAGCTCATCGCGGACGGGCTGCGGAAATCCGATGAGATCGCGGTAGATGTCGCTGGCAACGCCGGCTTCGGTGTCGGAGATGTCCTCGGCCTTGTCGTAGCGCTCGATGGCCAGGATCGCGATCGAGGCCAGCAGCACGGCATAGACGACGCCGACGACAGCGATGATGAAGCCGGTGACCTCGTTGAGCGGTTTGCGCGCATTGATCGGCCACCGGCGGTGCAGGACGAGCTGGGCCGACGTCGTCAAGCCGACGGCGATCGCGCAGAAGGCCAGGCCCAGAAGCAGGGTCGGCAGGGATTCAAGGGCCTGGATCATGCGAGGTTCAGGCGATCGCGCGGAAGTCGTCGCCGACGTTGGCGGCGAGCAGCGTGGTGAGCCCGGCGCCGGCGCCATTGGCGACGAGGCGCGCCATGAGCATGTCGGAGGGCATCGGCCGGGCGAACAGGTAGCCCTGCGCGATGTCGCAGCCGATGTGGCGGATCGTACCGAGATCGTCGGTGGTCTCCACGCCTTCGGCGACGGCAAGGCAGCCGAAGCGATGGGCAAGCTCGACGATCGTCTTGCACAGTGCCGCGTTCGCCGGATCGAGCCCGCAGCCGGTGACGAAGCTGCGGTCGAGCTTCAGCTCTGCGAAGGGCAGATCGCGAAGGCGCGCAAGCGAGGAATAGCCGCTGCCGAAATCATCGAGCGACAGGCCGATGCCATGGATGCGGAGCTGGGTGGCGATCTCATGGGCCTTCGCGATGTCCTGGATCACCTGGTCCTCGGTGACCTCGAGGATGATGCCGAGATCGCGGTCGCGCGGGTCCGGCAGCGTATCGCGGACGATGGCCGCGATCGGCAGGCGCACCAGCGCCTCGACGGGAACGTTGATGGCAAGGCGGATGGGATACCCCGCATCGGCGAAAGCGATGGAGTCGCGGAGCGCAGTGCGGAGGGCGAAGTCGGCAAGCGCGACGAGATCGACGCCGCTGGCATGCGGGATGAACGACGACGGCGCGAGGATGCCGTGTTCCGGGTGGCGGACGCGCGCCAGGCCCTCGGCGCCGGCGAGCGCGGGGCCGTGCAGGTCGACCTTGGGCTGGTACCACATCTCGATCCAGCCGTGATCGAGGGCCTGCCGCAGTTCCACTTTCGGCGCATCGGCGGTTGCGTCGGGCTCGTATGCAGCGCCCTTCCCCCGCTCGGAGCCGGTACCGGCCAGCAGCGCCTCCTCGTCGATGACGCGCTTGATGGCGTCGACGCGAAACGGCTTCACGAGCGCGGGCCGCATGCGCAGGCCATGGCGCTCGCCGATGAGCCGGACATCATCGAGCAGCACCGCATCGCGCCCGCTCATAAGCTGGACGACGCCGGCGAAGTTCTCCTTGGCGAGATGGCGGATGGCGTCGATAGCATCGGAAGCGCCGAGCGACACATCGAGGAATATGAGCTTCGGCCGGCGCTCGGCCAGCGCCTCGTTCATCGACTGGAGGTCGAGGAACTGCTGGACCTGAACCCCGAAACGGCGCGCCGCCAGCGCGACGAAACGGCCAATCGCCGGCTCGTCGTCCACCACGAAACAAAGCGGCGCCACTTCCCCCCTGTCGATATCCATCGCCGGCCACCCATCGATCTTCCGGGCAGCCTGCATGCCACAATCGGATTAATTTTCGTTTGCGCGCGCCAACACAAATGCACTGCTACCGCCGCGAGCCTTGTGGATCGCAGCGGCGGCTATGGTGGTGACGATACGTTAACTAAACGCGGCCGGTTCAGCCGACGATCTCGTTCTCGGCGAACCAGTAGGCGATCTCCTGCCGGGCCGTTTCGGGGGCGTCGGAGCCGTGGACGGAGTTCTCGCCGATCGACTGCGCGAACTCCTTGCGGATGGTGCCCGGCGCCGCCTTGGCGGGATCGGTCGCGCCCATCACCTCGCGGTTTTTCGCGATGGCCCCCTCGCCTTCCAGCACCTGGACGACGGTCGGACCGGAGGACATGAACTCGCAGAGCTCGTCGAAGAACGGGCGCCCCTTGTGGACGGCGTAGAACGCCTCCGCCTGCTTGCGGCTCATCCACACGCGCCTCTGCGCGACGATGCGCAGGCCGGCCTCCTCGAGCTTCGCGTTGATCTTGCCGGTGAGATTGCGCCTGGTGGCGTCCGGCTTGATCATGGAAAACGTGCGCTCGATGGCCATTGCTGCTCCTTGCGGCGATTGTCCGAAAATGCGCGGGGTGTATAGCCGCGCGACCGCCGCTGCTCAAGCAGGCATGCTGGGGGCTGTCCTGCGACGTGATCAGGAAGCAATCCCGCCGCCGGATGAGCCGGCAGCGGGTGCATGATGTGAAGCCGCGCGATCAGCGTACGGACAGGATCCGCGCCCGGAACAACCAGCCGGCGATCGCGCCGCCGACGAGCGGCATCACGATGAACAGCCAGACCTGCGCGATGGCCGTGCCGCCCACGAAGACCGCAGGGCCAAGGCTCCGCGCCGGATTGACCGACAGGCCGGTGACCATGACGAACGGAAGGTGGAGGGCGAACAGCGTGAGGCCGATGATAAGCCCCGCCGGATGGTGGCTGAGGGAATCCGTCGGCTGCGTGATGCCGAGGATGACCGCGGTGAAGATGAACGTCGCCACGATCTCGACGATGATCGCGGAGCCGATCCCGAACTCGCCGAGGTAGCCCGGCCCCCAACCGTTCTGGCCGAGGCCCAGCGTGGCGATGTCGTAGCCGCCGCCCTTGCCGAGCAGGATGACGTAGAGGACGACCGCGCCGACGATGCCGCCGACGATCTGCGAGATGATGTAGCCGATGGCCTCGCGCGTCTCCATGCGGCCGGCCGCGACCATGGCGATCGTCACTGCCGGATTGATGTGGCAGCCCGAGACGGGCCCGATGGCGTAGGCCA
>CAZXKZ010000175.1:0-4521 GCA_964641825.1 uncultured Bauldia sp. | reverse complement strand
CCGCGCAGGCAGGCGCTGGAGGATTTCCTCGCCGTGAAGGCGGTGATGGCGGAGCGCGCGCCCGACATCGAAGTCATCATCGTCGAAAACGGCCAGCGCCACTCGGTGACGCGCCGCCGGGCGAGCGAGCGTCCGACGCTCGTCTTTTCGCCGGTGGCGCTGCGCACCTTCAGGCCGATGCGCGGCAAGGTCTACGCCGACCGGCGGCACACCAAGTCGGCGGAGCAGGCGCGGCTCGCCGCCGGCGGAGTGCCGGTGCCGCGGTCAGCGCTCCTGACGCCGGACCTGGTGCTCGACGAAACGTGGGGCGACTTCGTCGTCATCAAGCCCGACAGCTTCTCGCTTCAGGGGCGCGGCGTTCGCCTCGTCCGGCGGATCGACGTGCGCTGGATCGACCCGGAATCCCTTCCGGCCGACGATCCGCAGCACGGGCGGCCCCTCAGGGTGGAGTCGTTCATCGATACCGGCGCACACGCCGAGAGCCATCGCGTGATGACGGTGTTCGGCAGGCCGGTCTACTGCCTGACCTCGCACGCGCTGGAAGCGCGGCCGCAGCTCGATCCTGGTGCGCCCATCGACCTGCCGATCGCCTCGAACGCCGGCGAGCGGACGCTGGCGCTCAACTTTGACCGCGACATCATCGCGCTCGGGTGCCGCGCCGCCGCTGTCTTTCCCGAGATCCCGGTGCTTGGCGTCGACGTGATACGCGAGGCGGCGACCGGGAAGCTGTTCGTGCTCGAGGTCAACACTGGCGTGCACACATGGCACATCTCGTCGACCTACTTCGCGCCCTATCGCGAGAAGTTCGGGCTCGATCTCCATGCGCAGTTCGGCGCCATCGACGTCATCGCCGATGCGCTGATCGAGGTGACGCGGCGCGAGGCGGAGTAGCGCGGCGGCGCGTCCGCTTGCCGTCATCCTCGCCCCCGGGTCGGGCCGGCAGGCCCGCCCGAGGGGCAGGCGCCTGCGAGAACCCAGTAAACACCGGACCGGCGTCGTTTACTGGGTCCCCGCTTTCGCGGGGATGACAACAGTGGGGGGCCGGGCTTGGCCGGCGGGGCGGAAACCCCTTAGGTTTCCGGCGGGAAAAAAGCCACACCAGCCCCCATGCCCGAGCCAGAGCGCAACCTCGTCATCGTCCATACGCCGCGGATGCAGGCGCGCTCGGACTTCGAGGCGGTGGCGACTACGATGGCGGAGCGCGCGCCGGACATCGCCGTCTTCATCGTGGAGAACGGAACGCGGGCTTCCGTCACGCGCAAGAAAGCCGCCGGCCGTCCCACGCTGGTCTTCTCGCCGACCGCCATCCGCGATTTCGTCCCGCTGCGCGGCAGGATAGCGGCAGGGCGCTTCCGCCCAAAGATGGAGGAGATCCGGCGGCTCACCGCGGCGGGCGTGAGGACGCCGCAGGCGGTGCTGGTGGAGCCGGGGACACGCCTCGATCCCGATACGTGGGGGCCGTTCACCGTGCTGAAGCCGGTCGCCGGCCAGGCCGGCAACGGCGTCAGGCTGGTGCGCACCCGCGACGTGCGCTGGGTCGATCCGCGCTCGTGGCCAGCCGACGATCCGCGCCACGGCTACGACATCCTGGCGCAGCGCTTCATCGACACCGGCACGCAGGCGCGGAGCTATCGCGTGATGCTGGTGTTCGGGCGGCCGGTGTACTGCTCGTGCTCGACGCTGCTGGCGCAGCGCGTGCCGCTCGACCCCGACGGCGACCAGCCGCTCGACCGTCCGATCGCCGCCAACTCGGACGGCGCGCGGCGCATCGAGCAATGCTACGACGAGGACATCATCGCCTATGCCCGCGAGGCCCGCCGGGCCTTCCCCGATGTCCCTGTGCTCGGCGTCGACCTCATCCGCGAAGCGGCCACCGGGACGATCTACCTGCTCGAGGTCAATCCCTCCGGATACACATGGCACATCTCGTCGGACTACAGCGCGCACCTCCGGCGCGAATACGGCATCGACTACATGACCCAGTTCGGCGCCATCGACATCATCGCCGACGCGCTCATCGACGCGACGCGGCGCGAGGCGGAGTAGACGGATGATCTACACGGTGGGGCTGATCGCGAAGTACGAGGCGGCGATCGACAACGGCAGCGCGATCAAGCTCGGCCCGCATGGAACGCCCGACGGGCAGACCTATCCCGGCGGGTGGGTGTGGCGGACGGCCGAAGAGGCGCGCGCCTACCTGGCGGCGCGGGGCGCGCTCGACATGCGCCGGGTGTACGGCGTGCTGGCCGACTGGGACGCCGACACCTGCGCGGTGGCCGGCGAGCCGACGCGCTGCCTGACGCGTGACGCGCGGGTGGTGCGGCTGGATGGGGGCGGGGCCAAACCGAGGTCATAAGTTCGGGACTCAATCCGCGGGGATGACAATCAAGTTTTGCCAATAGCGGTGCTACTTCGGCCTTGCAGAGCCATTGGATGCGAGTAGCGAACGAACCCCAACCCCCCTAGCGCGCCTCGGCGCGGGTTTTTTCGATCAGCAGCGCGGCGATCCGGTTGAGCGCATCGAACTGCTCGTAGAGCCGCCGCCGGAAGCGCGCCGTGTAGCGCTGGCGCGCCGTCTCCGACGACAGGTGCCAGACGGTGCCCGAGGCGTTCAGTTCGAGGACGAAGGGCTTGCCCGTGCCGGTCTCGCGGATGATGTCGACGCCGAGCACCGGGATGTCGGGAGCCGCGCCCGCGGCACGCTCGGCGAGCGCCAGGATCTCCGCGTCGTCAAGCAACTCGCGGAGGCGCTCCCGCGCTCCGGTGTTGGCGGCGAGCAGCCCGCCGCGGGCGACCTCGGCGGCGGGCGGACGCGGCTCGGCCCAGCAGGAACGGACGGCGTAGAGGGTCCTGCCGAACAGCGTGAGCACGCGGTGCGTCGTCGGACGGCCGGCCGAATCGATGTGCTCGATGAACGGCTGGACGACCGAGACGCCTTCTTGGGGGTCGTTCACCTCGGCGAAGCGGGTGGGGAGATCCTGCGTCGGTAGCAGATGGACGTCGCGCCCGAAGGAGCCGCGCGCCGGCTTGACCACGACGTAGTCGCCCCATTCGGCGGGGTCGAGGACGAGATCGCGGCGCAGCCGCACCGTGCGCGGCGTCGGGATGCCGGCGGCGGAAAGCCGCTCGTGCTCCTCGATCTTGGACAGCGGATTGCCGGCATAGACCTTGCCGGCGCGCGGCCGGTACTGCCACGGCGGGCAGACCGAGAAGACCAGCGACGGGCGGGACGCCTGCCAGGCCTCGATCGATTCGTCGCGGAGGTGATTGCCGGCGATCCGCACGTCGATGTCGGGAGCGCGCGCCTCGATGCGCTGGCGGACGGCGATCCAGTCCGACACGTCCTCGTTGCCGGGCGTGTGGAGGATGACGAGGTTGCGGGTGGGGGGCATCGCCTGCGGCTTGGGACAATGGGCAAACTCGGGGCGAAATGCTATCACCGGCTGGTCCGTACGCGTACGCCGAGTATCCGTGGCAACGACCCGCCTGAATTCAGGGATTCCAAGCCTGACCGCCTGGCGGATGGCGCTGGCACGCGCGGCTCATCAAATTTATGACGAGCCGAAGCTTATGTCCGACCCCCTAGCCATGCGGATCATCGGGCTGGAAGGCGGTCAGCTTGTACTTTCGCCCAAGGGCAAGCATCTGTCGCCCTCGAAGCAGCGGGCTCGCGCCGCAGCCGCCGCCCGTAGCCGCCTTTCGGAGGATGCCATGAAGGCGGCCGCGGAGCGCGGCACGGACCAGTTCGTGATCCTCGGCGCCGGCCTCGATACCTTCGCCTATCGGATGCCGTTCCGGTATTTCGTGAGAATCGTGGAGATCGACCATCCGGCGACGCAGGCCTGGAAGAAAAGACTGCTCGCCGCGGCGGGGATCGCGGTGCCGCCGACGCTGACGCTGTCGCCCGTCGATCTCGGCGAAGTCTCGCTCCTGGACGCGCTCGCACGCGCGGGCGTCAACATGAAGCGTCCGGTATTCGTCTCCTGGCTCGGCGTTGTCTACTACTTGCCGCTGCCAGCCGTGGAGACGGCCTTGCGGACGATCGGCGGACTGTCCGAAGGAAGCGAGCTGGTGTTCGACTATCTCGTCACGCCGGACCTGCTCGGCTGGGAAGCCCGCGCAGAGTTGCTGGGCGGCGCGAAGAGCGTGGCAGCAGCCGGAGAGCCCTGGGTGACGTTCTTCGACCCCGCCGCGCTGGTGGAGAAACTCGGCGCATCGGGGTTCGCGATAATCGATAACTTCACGAGCCAAGTTTTGTCCGGTCGGTTCGGTCTTCCTCAGCTCGCCGCATACGAGCAAGGCGGCGTCATCCACGCGACCGTGGGCTGAGAGCGGGAGCGCACAAACGAAAACGGGCGCGGTGAGATCCGCGCCCGTTCGCAATCCGTGAGGACTACCAGCCGAACTGGAAGGTCGCGCCGGTCTGGCCGTTGCCGTACTGGCCGACGTTGGCGTTGGTGTTCTGACCGAACTGGAAGATGCCGTAGCTGTTGTTGTTGCCGTACTGGTTCAGCGTCGCCT
>CAZXKZ010000174.1:0-4535 GCA_964641825.1 uncultured Bauldia sp. | reverse complement strand
CCCTCGCCAGGCAACAAGGCGGGCGGGCTCACCACCATCCTCGAGAAGTCGCTGGGGGCGGCAGCGAAGGGGGGCACCACCACCATGCGCGGCGTCTACCACTACGCCGAGCCGATCCGCACCCGCGGCTTCGTCTTCATGGATTCGCCCGGCTACGACCCGGTGGGCGTCACCGGGCAGGTCGCTTCGGGCTGCAACATCATCTGCTTCACGACGGGTCGCGGCTCCGCCTTCGGGTTCAAGCCGGCACCCTCGATCAAGCTCGCCACCAACAACGACACCTACCTGCGCCAGACCGAGGACATGGACATCAACTGCGGCGACATCCTCGATGGCGTCACCATCGAGGCCAAGGGCCGCGAGATCCTCGACGAGGTGATCGCGGTGGCCTCCGGCAAGAAGTCGAAGTCTGAGGAGTTCGGCTATGGCGACAACGAGTTCGTGCCCTGGCAGATTGGCGCGGTGATGTAGGCGCTGGCAAAGCCGACACCGTAGCTACGACGCTTCCGCGGCACGCGCTGCGGCGATGATCTTGCGCATGACCGCGAGGAAATCGTCGCGTTCCCGCTTCGACAGGCCGGCGAGCATCTCCTGGTTGACTTCGCTCGCCGCCGCCGTCGCCGGCCCTTCCAACGCCCTCCCCTTGGCGGTCAACCGGACGATCTGAGCCCGGCCGTCCTCAGGATGGGGGCGGCGCACGACGAGACCATCGCGCTCCATGCGGGCGAGCGTGTTGGCGATCGTCGCCTGCTCGACCGCCAGCCGCTCGACCAGCGCGCTCTGGGTAAGCCCATCCTCGCGCCACAATTCGAGAAGGACCGGGAAAGGCCCGGTCGACAGGCCTAACGGCCGGACGCGCTCGGTCAACGCCTGCGCGAAGACGCGGGCAACGTGGTTGATGAGGTAGCCTGCGGAAGCATTCTTGTCGAAAGCCATGCGCGCTTTCTCGCGCTTGCATAGCTAACTATGCAAGTATATATAGCTTGCTATGTTAATTAACGTCGGAGCAAGCCCATGACGTTTCGCAACTTCGTCCGCCGCGTCCACCTCGCGGCCGGCATCATCGCATTCGCGGCGATTTTTTCGTTCTGGACAGCAACGGTCGTAACTGAGGTTATCGGCGACCGCGACGCGATCACGCTCGCCAAGCAGGCCATCCTGTGGGGAATGATTCTGCTCATACCGGCCATGGCCGCCGCCGGCGGTAGCGGCTTCAGGCTCGGTGGGAGGAGCCTGGCGCCGATCATTGTCGCCAAGCGCCGGCGCATGATCGCAATCGCGGCAAACGGCCTGCTGGTTCTCGTCCCCTCAGCCTTCTTCCTTGCCGGCCGGGCCGCGGCCGGCAACTTCGATGCGGCGTTTATTGCTGTGCAAGCGGTCGAGCTCGCCGCCGGGGCAATCAACATCGTCTTGATGGGACTCAACCTGCGCGATGGCCTTCACCTAGCGGCCAAGCGCCGCGCCCCGCCGGCGGGAGCGCCGGCCTAGGGAAGAAAGCGAACGGCGGCCGCGTGGAGGCCACGGCCGCCGTCGCCCCGTTGAGTGGCCTCCTAGCTCGCCTGCTCGACGGCCGTGATCGTCAACTGTCCGTTCGATTCCTCGTAGGTGATCTTCACCATCGCGCCCGCCTGGAGCGAGGCGATGTCGAAGTCCGCCGGCAGCACATAGGTGTTGCCGTTGTCGAGCGTGACCGTGCCCGCGGCCGGATCGACAGCAGTGATCGCACCTGTCACCTCGGCGGCGAGCACTGGAAAGGACGAAACGGCAAGAAGGGCAGCTGCGCTTGCAGCAATCATCAACCTGTTCATGGGACCTGTACTCCTCGTGTTGATGTTTGCGCCGTCGCTCGGCGCTGCCCCCAGCGCGGGATAACACAATGCCGAAACGTGATCGCAACGCGGCATTGGCGGGACGATTCGAAGATCAATTTGCGGCGCGCGCGACCACATATGGGGCCGCACGCGGGACGCGACCTGGCGCTGTGCTGGAACTATTCCGGAATGCCAGCGACGACGAACGCGTCCTGCCAGCCGACGCCGATGTTGACGAGCGCACCGAACACACGTGCCTCGTGATCGCGGCCGGGGCCGGAACGGTAGAGCGGCGTCTTCAGCATCACGCCGAGCTTCTGGAAGCGGCCGCAGGTCTTCGCCGCGGCAAGATCGGCGTACACCGCAACGAAGGCATCGGCACCTGCTTCATGTGCCCGCGCGAGCTTTTCCGCCGACGACTCGCTGACGCAGAGCACCCAGTTATGCACCACCAGCACGGTGTCGAGCTCATATTCAACGACGGCGGCCGCGGGCTCCGGATCGAGGAGATCGGGAGCCGCCGCCAGGGCCGGCGAGGCCAGCAACGCTGATGCGACGACAGTGACTGCGAGTGCGCGGATCATGGCATGTTCCCCCTGCCCGGATAGTGACGGGGCGGGCACACACCTGTGATCCCGGAAGCGGATGCGCTACAAGCCCCCACGGCCCCATCGCGATTCCTGTCAATACCGGAGCCGCGCGGGTCGCGACAGGCGCTACTTCGCTTCAGGCTTGGCGAAGCGATTTCTGTTGCCGTGTGTGTGCACAAGGCAACATTTTGCGACGCCTCTTTGCTACCCGGGAGACGAAACGGCCGACACCGTGCGTTTGCCGTCCACCTCATCGTAGGTGAACGTGATGTGGAGCCCGACCGTGAGCGCGCTCACATCGAAGTCCTCGGGCAGGACGTACGTATTGCCGTCGTCCAGCGTGACCGAATGCGCCGCGACATCGACCGACTCGATGGAGCCGGTCACGACTGCCGCCAGCGCCGGAAGGGAGGCGGCCGCAAGCAGAACGGCCGTATAGACGGCAATCGCCAATCTCTTCACGTGTTTCCTCCTTTGACGAGAGCCGTCCGCATCGCTGCGGCCTTCCCATGGCTACCGCTGATCGCGTAGGCAGGATACCGAAACCACCCGCGGAGCGACCGATGTCCCTGGATGCCTCCCTGAAGTTTGCCCTGCCCAACGACCATGAACAAGCAGCACTGGTGGGGCGGGTCTGGCGGCCTGATCGCGAGGGACCGTCCGTCATCGTGGTGCGCGGAGTTGAGGCGGTCGACATCTCGGCGGTCGCCCCCACCGTGCGCGACCTCTGCGAGGTGCCGATGCCTGCGGCGCTGGCACACGACGCGGCAGGTGAGCCGATCGGGCTGGTGGCCGACATCCTTGCCAACACGCCGCGGGACCGGCGCGATCCGAACAAGCCGTGGCTGCTTGCACCCATCGACCTACAGGCGGTCAAGGCCGCCGGCGTCACTTTCGCTGTCTCGATGCTGGAGCGGGTGATCGAGGAGCGCGCCCGCGGCGCCCCTGAACAGGCGGCGGGACTGCGCGCCGAGATCGGATCGCTGATCGGCGATGACCTCGCACGCCTGAAGCCCGGTTCGGACGAAGCAATGGCACTGAAGGCGCTGCTCATCGAGAAGGGCATGTGGTCGCAATACCTGGAGGTCGGGATCGGGCCTGACGCGGAGATCTTCACCAAGGCGCCGCCCATGGCCACCGTCGGGCACCTTGCGGAGATCGGCGTCAATCCGGCCTCGACATGGAACAACCCGGAGCCCGAGATCGTGCTCGTCGCCGCATCGAGCGGTACCATCGTCGGCGCCACCCTCGGCAACGACGTCAATCTGCGCGATTTCGAGGGGCGTTCGGCGCTGCTGCTCGGCAAGGCGAAGGACAACAACGCCTCCGCGGCGATCGGGCCGTTCGTCCGCCTTTTCGACGCCCATTATTCACTCGACGATGTGCGCGCAGCCCAGGTCGGCCTGACCGTCACCGGCGAGGACGGCTATCGCCTCGACGGCGGCAGCGCGATGTCGAAGATCAGCCGCGATCCGGCAGACCTCATGGCGGCGGCGATCGGGAAGGACCACCAGTATCCCGACGGCGTCGCACTTTATCTCGGCACGATGTTCGCGCCTGTCGCCGACCGCGACCACAAGGGGCAGGGATTCACTCACAAGACCGGCGACATCGTCACCGTGTCGTCACCGAAGCTCGGCCACCTAGCGAACCGCGTGGTCTCGACCCGCGACGCCGAGCCGTGGACCTTCGGCACGGCCGCGCTGATGCGCAATCTGGCG
Organism: uncultured Bauldia sp.; assembly: GCA_964641825.1. Taxonomy (GTDB): domain Bacteria; phylum Pseudomonadota; class Alphaproteobacteria; order Rhizobiales; family Kaistiaceae; genus DASZQY01. The sequence goes on along the minus strand of CAZXKZ010000174.1, from coordinate 413 downwards.
AAGCGGAAGCTGATCTAGGCGGCGAGCAAACTCAGATGCGGCCTAGCAGCACCAGTATGAGGACGACGACCAGAACGATTCCGAGGATGCCTGAAGGATAGTAGCCCCATCCGCGGCTGTAGCCCCAGTTGGGGATTGCACCAATGACGAGGAGGATGAGGATGATGATGAGAATCGTGCCGACGGTCATTGCGTGAGCTCCAAGGCTGACGAATGCAGCCCGGAAACGCGCATCCGCGCGGTTTTGTTCCCATCCGGGAGGCTAGTTCAGAGCCGCACTCAGCCCGCCGGGGTGCCCACCGGGAGCCAACCGCGAGGCCTCCAGGATCTGCGTCATGCCCGCCGCGAGCGCACCGACCAGGCGGCAGAAGCCCTGATAGGTCACGAACGAGACCGCCGACCCATCCGGCTCG
>CAZXKZ010000173.1:0-4539 GCA_964641825.1 uncultured Bauldia sp. | reverse complement strand
GTCGCGGCGCACGATGCCCTCGCCGCGGCCGAGATCGACGATGACGTTGCCGTACTCGACGCGCTTGACCTGGCCGGAGACGATCTCGCCGATGCGGTCCTTGTATTCCTCGTACTGGCGATCGCGCTCGGCGTCGCGGACCTTCTGGACGATGACCTGCTTGGCGGACTGGGCGGCGATGCGGCCGAAATCCATGGGCGGCAGCTGCTCGGCGATGAAGTCGCCGACCTGGGCGGCAGGGTTACGGTCGCGGGCATCCTCCAGCGTGATGTCGGTGGAGGGATTCTCGATGGCCTCGACGACCTTGAGCAGGCGCTGCAGCTTGATCTCGCCGGTCTTGGGATTGATCTCGGCGCGGACATCGGTTTCCGAGCCGTAGCGCGAGCGCGCCGCCTTCTGGATGGCGTCCTCCATCGCCGCGACCACGATCATGCGGTCGATCGCCTTCTCGCGGGCGACCGCATCCGCGATCTGCAGGAGCTCCAGCCGGTTTGCACTGACTGCCATGGTTCAGTTCCCCTTGTTGCCGGTGCTTCAGGCGCCGGCGTGTTCCTGTTCGTGCGCCTTCCGCTTCTCCTTGCGGAGGGTGTCGCGGATGAGCGCGTCGGTGAGTACCAGTCGCGCCTCGCCGATCTCGACGAGCGGCAGCGAAACGGTCTGCGGACCTTCGAGCTTGGACTTTGCCTCCAACTCGAGGCGGACGGCGTCGCCGTCGAGGCCGCGCAGGATGCCCTTGAAGCGGCGGCGGCCATCCTGCGGACGGCTGAGCTCGATCTTGGCCTCGTGGCCGCTCCAGTGCTCGAAATCGGAACGGCGGACGAGCGGCCGGTCGATGCCGGGCGACGACACCTCCAGGTGATAGGCGGTGTCGATGGGATCCTCGACATCGAGGACAGGCGACAGGTCGCGCGACAGGCGCTCGCAATCCTCCACGGTCATGGTGCCGTCAGGACGCTCGGCCATGATCTGGAGGGTGGCGCCGTTCAGCGACGACAGCTTGACGCGCACGAGACGGTAGCCGAGGCCGGCGACCACCGGCTCGACAATATGGGCGACCCGGGCCTCAAGGCCCGTTTCGGTGATGACGCGATCGTCTTCCTGCACTTCCGCCACGCGTGCTCCCATCGACCCCCTAAGCCCGAAAGGAGCGGGCCCGGGCGGACCCACTCTCAACCGATCGGATCGTTTGAGGGTGACGGTGGTGATATAATCCCGGCGGCCGCCCAATGCAACCGAGGAGGCGAAAATGGCAGCGCACAGCGCCTGGCACGACGAGCGGAAGCTTCTGGTAACCGAACTCAACGGCACGGTGAGCGAGGCCAACGTCGCAGCGTGGAAGGCGGGCCTCGCGGTGGCGGTCGCGGCGATCCCGCCGCGGACCCGGTTCAAGCTCATCATGGACCTCAGCGGCTACGAGCCGGCGACGATCGGCGCCCACAAGGCGATGCGCGAGATCATCCCGAGGCTGCTCGCGGCGCATGGCATGCGGCCAGCCTACATCGACCTTTTCGACGAGAAGCCCGAGGTGGCGGTCACCAGCGACGGCCGCGACGTGACCGCGTTCGCGAACGTCCACCACGACGCCGACAAGATGGCATCCTACGAACGGCGCATCGGACGGCCCGGCCAGCGCTTCTTCACTTCGCGCGATGCCGCCGAGGCGTGGATCGCCGGCGAGCCCTGAGACGGCGCCTCACCGGGCGCGCGGTGGCATGACGCCGACCGCCTTGCACCATTCAGCGAGCGAAGCCTTCACGGCGCCGCGGAGCGTGCCGCTCCGCGAGAAGCCCCACCACAGCACCGCGCCCTGCCATTGCGCCGCCATCAGGCGGCCGAGATCGGGACGCGGACCGCGCCGGCCGCCAAGGCGGCGGCCGAGCGCTTCGGCCAGCGCCCTGCCCCAGCGCGCGCCACGACGGCGCAGGACGGGATCGCGGACATCTTCGCGGAGCACCAGCAAGCCCTCGGCGTAGTCGTCGCCCTCGCCGTAATCGCCCGACAGCGCCACGAGCATGGCGACGGCGCCGGCGGGGGTGGGCGGCGACTTGGCATCGGCCGCGGCGGTCGCTGCGTCGAGCTGATCCCAGGCGCGAAGGAGCGCGGCGCGGAGCATCCGCTGCTTGGTGCCGAAACGCTGGACGAGCGTGGGCGCCGACAGGCCGGTTTCCGCCGCAACGGCCTGGAAGCTGACGCCGCCAGGGCCGGCGCCGCGCATGACGCGGAGCGCACCATCGAGAAGGTCGGCATCGGAGACGGAACGGGTGCGCGGCACTGGACATCCTGTTTATAAACGAGTATTCATTTATATATCATCCCACCCCACCCGAAACAATGGAGGACCGGCCACCATGGCAACGATCCGTGGATACATGGGCGTGAGCGTCGACCACTACCTCGCCTCGCCGGACGGCACGCTCGACTGGCTGCGCAAGTACGACACGGTCGACTTCGGCGCGCACAGCTACGACAGCTTCTACAAGGACATCCGCACGGTCGTGATGGGCCGCGCCACCTATGACGCGATCGCCGGGTTCAACGACGGCTGGGACTACGAAGGCAAGCGCGCCATCGTCGTGACCTCCAGCGACATCCCGAACCCGATTGGCGAGATCGCGCTGTGGCGCGACGGCATCGACGCGCTGGTCGCCTATTTGCGCGACCTCGACGACGGCGACGTGTGGATCCTGGGCGGCGGTAAGCTGCAACAGGCGTTCATCGAGCGCGGCGCGCTCGACCGACTGGAGCTGTTCATCGTGCCCGAGATCGTGGGCGCCGGCATTCCGCTGTTTCCGCCCAACGGCTTCGCGCGGACCGTGAAGCTCGCAGCGGCAGAGCCGCTCGCCGCAGGCGTCGTCAGGCTGGTCTACGATTTCCCGACGGCGGCCTGAGCGGCGGGCTTGCCGTTGCCGTTCGTGTCGAACAGCCACCAGTGGTTGGGAAGGACGCTGATGCGGTCACCCTTCTTCGAGCGCGGCTCGTCGGCGCGGACATCGACCTCGATGCGATGGCGGTGCATTCCGATCTCGACCTCCAGGCGGCGGACGGCGCCGTGGCGGCGTTCGGAGATCACCCAGCCGGCGATGCCGCCCGGCTTATCGCCGAGGACGTCGATGTGGTGCGGGCGGAAAACGAGCGTGCGGGCGCCGTCGGGACCTGCGACCGCGGCGAGGTCGAGCACGCGGTCGTCGAGAAACAGCTTGCCGCTGTCGCTGGTCACCGGCAGGGCGTTGCTCTCGCCGATGAAGCCGGCGACGAACGGCGAAGCGGGTGAATCGTAGATCTCGTCGGGCGAGCCGACCTGTTCGATGCAGCCGTGGTTGAGGACTACGATGCGGTCGGCAAGCTCGATCGCTTCCTCCTGATCGTGGGTCACGAAGACGGTCGTGTGGCCAGTCTGATCGTGGATCTCGCGGAGCCAGCGGCGAAGCTCGCGCCTGACCTTGGCATCGAGGGCGCCGAACGGCTCGTCCAGCAACAGGATGCGCGGCTCGATGGCGAGCGCGCGGGCGAGCGCGACACGCTGGCGCTGGCCGCCCGACAACTGGGACGGAAAGCGGCGGTCAAGGCCATCGAGCTGAACCAGCTTGAGCAGTTCCATCACGCGATCGGCGATCTCCTTCTTGTCCGGCCTGCGGTTGCGCGGGCGGACATCGAGGCCGAAGGCGATGTTGTCGAACACGCGCATGTGGCGGAAGAGTGCGTAGTTCTGGAAGACGAAGCCGACGTTGCGCTGCTGCACGGTAAGGCGCAGCGCATCCTCACCACCGAACATGACGCGTCCGGCGGTGGGAAAATCGAGGCCAGCCAGAATGCGGAGCAGCGTCGTCTTGCCGGAGCCCGAAGGCCCGAGCAGCGCGACGAGCTCGCCCGCCTTGATTTCCAGGCTGACACCGTGAAGGGCCGGCGTGTCGCCGAACAGGCGCTCGACGTTCTCGATCGTCACGTCCATGGCTTCGCCCGCTGCAACCCTGGTGCCGGCGGATGCCCGCGCACCCGCGGCAGGAACAAACCTGACCGGAGCGTCGATAATGTCGTTTCTGACGGCGGCGTCCATCGGTTTTGACTCCATCAACGGTGATTGCTGCCGGAAAGCTCATCGGCAAAGCGCCATTCGAGCAGGCTCTTGATGCAAAGGGTGACCAGCGCCAGCCCGGCGAGCACGGAGGCCAGGCTGAACGCGGCCACCGACGCGTATTCGTTGTAGAAAAGCTCGATCTGCAACGGCATGGTGACGGTCTCGCCGCGCAGCTTGCCCGAGATCACCGCCACCGCGCCGAACTCGCCCATGGCGCGCGCGTTGCAGAGCAGGACGCCGTAGAGCAGCGCCCATTTCACGTTGGGCAGCGTCACACGCCAGAAGGCCTGCCAGCCGTTGGCGCCTAGCGACAGCGCCGCCTCCTCCTCGCCGGTCCCCTGATCCTGCATCAGCGGGATGAGCTCGCGGGCGACGAAGGGGAAGGTGACGAAGATGGTGGCCAGCACAATGCCCGGCACCGCGAAGATGATGCGCAGGCCGAAATTCTCGAGCAGGAAACCGCC
>CAZXKZ010000172.1:1950-4601 GCA_964641825.1 uncultured Bauldia sp. | reverse complement strand
GTGCGGACGGGATAACCGCTGAAGGCATCTAAGCGGGAAACCCACCTCGAAACGATTTCTCCCTGAAGAGCCGTGGAAGACCACCACGTCGATAGGCCGGGTGTGGAAGTGCGGCAACGCATGAAGCTTACCGGTACTAATAGCTCGTTCGGCTTGATCACTCTCATTCTCGATGCCCGTTTTGCGACGGGACAGGGAAAGACCATTCCGCAGTTTCATCTGCGGGCTTCGCACTGCGTTTCGCTGGCTTGGTGGCAATGGCGAGGGGCCTGAACCCGATCCCATTCCGAACTCGGCCGTTAAACTCCTCTGCGCCGATGATAGTTCGTCTCAAGACGCGCGAAAGTAGGTCGCTGCCAGGCCTGCAAAACGCAGACGCGATAAAGCTTCTTCGATCTTCTCTTCACGACTGCCGATACTGAAAACGCCGCCCTTCGGGGCGGCGTTTTTCGTTTGGGCTACGGCGCGATCGTCCTTGTCTCGCCCTGCGGCCCGACGAGCTTCACCACGCTCTCCGGGCCGTCTGCTTCGATCACGATGTAGCTCTCGTCGTCGCCGCCGACGAGGCTGATCGCGGTGGCGCTCGCCGTGGCGCCGATCTTCACCGATGGCTGGCCCTCGGCGTTGATCAGCCGAAAAAGCACGGTCTCCTCCGTGGCGCTGCCGTCCGGTGCGCTGGCCGGCAGGATGCCGAGGCTCGCGCGGATGCGTCCCTGGTCGTCCACGATCTCCAGCGCACTGCCGCGCAGGACGCCCGCGCCGCCGTCCGCCACGACCGGCCGCGGGCCGGCGATGGTCCAGGCAAGGATGGCAAGGTTGATCGCGGTGAGGATCAGGAAGAATCGCTGCGTCATGGGCGTCGCCTCCGGCTTCGATCCGAAGGGAATGAACGCTGCGAGAGGCAAATCTGTGTTCCGGGGGCGACACCCCGACGGCCGCGGTTTACCCGCGGCCGGCTGAAGCGTTGGATGGTCCGTCGCCTATCGTCGGCTCGCCTCGAACAGGAACCAGGCGCGCCGCTCGGCCTCGTCGATCCACACCTCGATCATGCTGGCCGTCGCCACGTCGCCTTCCTCGTCGCAGAGGTCGTGCACCTCGCGGAGATGGCCGATCATGGTGCGGTTGTCGTCGGCGAGCTCGGCCAGCATGCCTTCCGGCGTGACGTAGTCGGCGTCGTTGTCCTCGATCCGCTGCAGCCGCCCGATATTGCCGATCGAGCGGATCGTGGTGCCGCCGATCTTGCGCACCCGCTCCGCCATGTCGTCGGTCGCCGCCAGGATCTGCGCCGCCTGGTCGTCGAAGAGCAGGTGGTAGTCGCGGAAATGCGGGCCGCTCACGTGCCAGTGGAAATTCTTGGTTTTTAGATAAAGCGCGAACGTATCCGCGAGGATCGCATTGAGTGCGCCGCTGATGTCGCGTCGCGCATTGCTTCCGAGGCCGGTCGGAGTGGTAAGCGGCGCGGTGCGGCTCGGTGCACCTACCTTGGACTTGGCCATTTTTGGTCTCCTCGTTGTTCCCGTCCGTCCGCACTTCTCTGTGCCGGTTGCCGGAAGATTTCAAGCTGTGCGTTGCGCGGCGCCGAAATGATCGAGCACGAACTGGCGCTCCGTTTCGATCGCCGCCCACTCGTCGGGATGCTCGCTTTCGTAGATCAGGGTGAAGGGGCCGTTGTAGCCGGTGGCGTCGCAGGCCAGCAGGCATTTCCGGAAGTCGTCGCTGTCCATGGTCCCGTCCGCGCTGAAATGCGCTTTCGCATGGGTATCGCCGGCGCGCGCGAGGATGTGCTCCAGGTCGGCGTACTTGCTTGCGCCTTTCCAGTTGCCGAAATCGGCAAGAAACTCGAGGTCGTCGCCTACTGCATCCATGAGGTAGTCCACCTCGTGGGGGCCGGCGGTGAGATCGAGCCAGTTCTCCGTCGCGATCCGCACACCTTCCGATTTTCCCCGCGCTGCCAGCACCTTCAGTCCGTCGGCGGAGCGGCGCAGCGTTTCGGGGGAGGGCTTCTGCTTGCCGGCGACGACCCGCGCGGCCTCAGCGCCGAGCTTGGCGGCGGTATCGACCCATCCGCCCACCCAGGCGAGGTCGCGTTCATGCTCGCTCGGGTGCGTGATGTCGCCGTCGTCGATGAGCAGCATCGAGAGCCGGATTCCGGCGTCGGCGAGCGCCGCCCGGAACTCGCCGAGCCAGGCATCGTCGCGGCGTTCGACGTGGAAGTGGCAGAGGTGGACCTGGTCGATGCCGTGCTTCGTGGCGGCGGCCGGGAAGTCGAGGATTGGCAGCGTGCCGGCCCCCCAGGTCTCCTCGCGTTTCGGAGGCGTTGCCGGCGAATCCCACCAGCTCAGGCCGATGGCCCGATGAACGCTCCAGCTCGAGATGCCGATTGTCGGTCGATGGGTGGCCACGGTAGGGGGACTCCTGCCTGAAGATCTGCACGATTTTTGCTTTCGCCGGCTTCATTCTATGCGGTCGCAGGTGTGCGCGAAACTGCCGGGTTTCGGGCGCTTTGCGCCTCTGCTATGAGGGGCGCCCGCGGCGGGCTCCGCCGTGTCAGACGAGGTATCTTCGTTGAACGACGCGCGAATGGACGTTGGCAAGGCTGGCGCCGGAGTTGACGCGGTCGAGCTCACCGTCGTCGTGCCCACCTTCAAGGA
>CAZXKZ010000172.1:0-1940 GCA_964641825.1 uncultured Bauldia sp. | reverse complement strand
GAGCGGCTCGGCAAGGTTCTCGCCGGCATCCCGTGGGAGGTGGTGTTCGTCGACGACGATTCGCCTGACGGCACTGCCGAGGTCGCGCGCGACATCGCCCGGCGCGATCGCCGCGTGCGCGTCATACAGCGCGTCGGCCGGCGCGGTCTCTCGACGGCATGCGTCGAAGGCGTGCTGTCGTCGTCGGCGCCGTACTTTGCCGTCATGGATGGCGATCTCCAGCACGACGACGCGATGCTGCCGAAGATGTTCGCGCGGCTGAAGGCCGACGATCTCGATATCGTGGTCGGCAGCCGCTACCTGGAGGGCGAGCGCACCGAGGGCCTTAGTCCGTTTCGGAAATGGGTGAGCCGGACGGGCGGCGATACCGCGCGGCTCGTGCTGCATGCCGACCTGACCGACCCGATGAGCGGCTTCTTCGTGATGACGCGCGCGTCCTTCGATCGGACGGTGCGCCGCATGTCCCAGCAGGGCTTCAAGATCCTGCTCGATCTGTTCGCCTCGTCGCCGGCGCCGCTCCGCTTTGCCGAGATGCCGACCGAGTTCCGCGTACGCGAGCATGGCGAGAGCAAGCTCGACACCAAGGTCGCGTGGGAGTTCGGCATCCTCGTTCTCGACAAGCTGATTGGCCGCTTCATTCCGGTCCGCTTCGCGATCTTCTCGCTCATCGGCGCCACCGGCATCGCCGTCCACCTTCTCGTGCTGTGGCTGGTCGGGGCGGCGGGGACCAACTTCACGATCGCACAGACCAGCGCCGTGATCGCGGCGATGACCTGGAACTTCGTCCTCAATAATATGATCACCTACCGTGACCAGCGGCTGCGCGGCGCTTCGTTCGTGACCGGATTGATCTCCTTCTACCTGATCGGCGCGGTCGGGGCGCTCGCCAACATCGGCATCGCCCAACTGATCTTCGAGCAGGGACGGAGCTGGTGGTTCGCCGGTGTCGCCGGCGCGCTGATCGGCGTGGTCTGGAACTTCACCATGTCGAGCTTCTTCACCTGGCGGCGGCCCGGCCCGGCCTGAGCCGCTGACGCAGGATGTCGCCGCTCGCCGCACGACGCGCCGTCCTCGCCATCATCCTGCTGGCGACCACGCTCCGGCTGCTGCTCGCCGGGGCGACCGGGCTCGGCATGGACGAGTCCTACATGGTGACCAACGCCCGCGATCTCGCGCTCGGCTACGTCGACCATCCCCCCTTGCATGTGTGGCTCGCATGGCTTGCCCAGACGCTCGCGCAAAGCGACGCGCCGCTCGTCGTCCGCGCCCCTTTCGTCCTGCTGTTCGCTGGCTCGACATGGCTGATGTACCGGCTCACGGAGCGCCTGTTCGGCCCGGCCGCGGCCGTGTGGGCCGTGGTCACGTTCAATATCCTGCCGGTGTTCTCGCTGGCCGACGGCACCTGGGTGTTGCCCGACGGACCGCTCGTCTTCTTTTTGCTCGCATCCGCCAATGTCCTGGCGGCCATCCTTTTCGGCGAAATGCCGCCGTCGCGGCCGTGGCTGTCGTGGATCGCGGCGGGCGCGCTCGGCGGCTTGGCGCTCCTGTCCAAGTACAGCGCCGTCCTTTTCTTCCTCGCCGTGGTCCTCTTTCTGCTCAGCGTGCCCTCGGGGCGACGCTGGCTGAAGACACCCGGGCCGTGGCTCGGCGTGCTCGCCGCGCTGGTCGTCTTCTCGCCCGCGCTCGTCTGGAATATCCGGCACGAATTCCTCGGGTTCGCATTTCAGGGCTCGCGGCTGCTGCGCGGCCCGGCAAGCCCTTCGGAAATCCTCCAGGCATTTGGGGGTCAGTTCGTCTACCTGACGCCCTGGTTGCTGATACCGCTTGCCATCTCGCTCGCGGCCGCCTTCCAAAGGGGCCGGGAGGACCTCCCGGGCTGGTTCCTGTCGCTTGTCGGAGGCCTCCCCATCGCGGTTTTCGCCGCTGCCGCGCTCCTCACG
>CAZXKZ010000171.1:4394-4611 GCA_964641825.1 uncultured Bauldia sp. | reverse complement strand
TCACCAGCGGCTGCTGCAGGACCGTGTGCCAGAGGAACTGCTTCACCAGCACGTCGATCTGGTGCCACGGGTTGTTCGACACCGTCGAGTCGAAGGTGCCGTCGCGGAGCGGCGTCAGCATCGCCTTGTCGATGTCCTGCAGGATGACCGTGACGTGGTTGGGGTCGCCCGGAGGCGCGAGCTTGCCCACCGAGCGCAGCGCCTCGATGGTCGCGCC
>CAZXKZ010000171.1:1513-4384 GCA_964641825.1 uncultured Bauldia sp. | reverse complement strand
CTTGATGTCGGGGTATCTGGCGAAGGCGTCCTGGATCGCCTTGATCTGCGCTTCCGGCGCGCCGCCCGTATCGACCGACTCGATGACCTCGACGATGCCGCTGTCGCCGATGCCCATCAGCAGTCCGTCGTGACGTTCGACGCAGAGCGGGGCCGAGCGGAAGCCCCAGATTTCGAGAACCCGGTACGGATTTTCCTTTGTTGCGCCCGCGGCCTGCGCGAGTTCCAGGAACCTCGCGCCGATCTGGCCGTTGCCGTCCATCGTGTCCGCCTTGTAGCCGGCGAACGACGTGACCTCGTCCGTGAGGACCGGAGTGACCCAGTTGTAGACCGGCAGGCCCGCGGCGGTGGCCTTCGCCACCGTCGAGGCGATGCCGCCCGGATCGAGCGGATGCAGGAAGACGGCGTCATAGGCGCGCGTGGCGATGGCGTCTTCCAGCATGCGCGCCTGCGCCGAGGCGTCGAAGTCGGCGGAGAGCAGCGTGTACTCCGCGCCGGCCGCTTCGAGTTGCGCCTTGGCGAGGTTGGACGCCACCACCTGGTAGTCGTCGCCCATCCACAGGCGCAGGTCGAGAACGCGGAACGGCGTACCGTCCGGCTTCACCGCCAGGCCCTCGTAGGGGTTCCACTGGACGACCTCGGGGTCGATCAAGTTGACGATCTTCGCCCAGTCCTCGTCGGAGATGAAATCGGGCTTGTTGGCGTCCTGCGCCGAGGCTGCGAACGGCAGCGTCAGCGCGAACACGATGGCCATTGTCTTCTTCAGCATTTTCGCATTCCTCCCAATCTGGTTTGCTCGTGGACCGCCGTTCTCGTGCGGCGGCATCGGTCAGAAGTAGCCTCGAACCGTCCAGCCCCCGTCGACCATCAGGTTCTGTCCGGTGACGTACCTAGAATCGTCGGAAGCGAAGAACAGCGCGGCGAGCGCCACGTCCTCCGGCTCCGCCGCGCGCTTCATCGGAATGATGCTTTCCACCTGCTCGAACAGGTCGCTCTTGCGTTCGACCAGGAGGTCGTTGTGCATCGGCGTGCGTCCGGCGCCCGGGCTGACGGCGTTGGAACGGATACCCTTGTCGACGTACTCCATCGCCACCACGCGCATGAACGAGAGCACCGCGGCCTTGGTGGCGCTGTAGATCGCGAAGCCGGTGTTGCCCTGGAAGGCGCTTTCCGAGCCGGTGCTGATGATCGAGCCGCCGCCGTTGGCGATCATCGCGGGTATCGCGTGCTTGGTCGGATAGTAGACGCCCATGATGTTGACGCTGAGGAGCTGCTCGGCGACGCCGTCGTCGAACTCCGTCAGGTTGACGCCACGCGTGCCGAGGATGCCGGCATTGTTGTAGAGCACGTCGAGCTTGCCGAACGTCTTCACGGCCTGCTCGACGACCGCCTTGGACTCGTCGCTCTGCGAGACATCGGCCTTCACGAAGATCGCCTTGCCGCCTGCGGACGTGATTTCGTCGGCTACGGCGGCACCGGCTTCGGCGTTGACGTCGGTGACGACGATGGAGGCGCCTTCCCGCGCCCACAGCAGGCAGGCGCCCTTGCCGAACCCGGACCCGCCGCCGGTGATGATGGCGACCTTGCCGTCGAGCTTACCCATTACGCTTGCGTACCTTTCGTGCCGCCGGTGCTTCGGATTCCGTGTGCAGGCGCGGCAGCGACGCCACCAGGTCGGCGAACCGGTTGCCCTGCATGGATACGTGGTCGTGGAGGCGCTGCTGCGCGGCGACGGCGTCGCGGGCCATGATCGCTTCCACGATCGCGTCGTGCTCGCGGAACGAGTCCGTCACGCGATTGGCGACGCGGAGCTGCAGCCGGCGATACGGCCGGAGGCGCCGGTGCAGGCCGATGCATTCCAGGTAGAGGAAGCTGCTGTGGCTGGCCGCGTAGATGCTGTCGTGGAATTGCTCGTTCTCGTAGTAGTAGCCGTCGGCGTCGCCGGCCTCGGCCGCTTCCCGGCAGGCGATGTGGGTCGCCTTGAGGCGGGCCTCGTCGGCTGAATCCCAGCGGCGGGCCGCAAGGCGCCCGGCCATGCCCTCCAGCTCGGCCATCACCTCGAACATCTCCATGAGCTCGGTGGGGGTGAGGCTCGCCACCACGCTCCCCCTGCGCGGGCGGGAGACGACCAGCCCGGTGGCGGCAAGCTGCATCAGCGCTTCCCGGATCGGCGTGCGCGATACGCCGAACCGCCGGGCGAGCTCGGTTTCGTCCAGGCGATAGCCGGGCGGCAGCCGGCCCTCGGCTATCTCTTCTTCCAGTGCATCCCGCAGGCGCGACCGTTCCACGGATCCCCCTTAAAGCCGTCAATCTTGTATACACGGCATTTGACTTTGGATTCAATAGTCAGTCACATGCATTCCTACGAACGAGGCATGACGGCGGTGGCTAGGGAATCGTTTCTGGCGGAAGTGCTGAACGCCGTTGCCGTCCGCGGGCGCATGCTCCTCGGCGGCAAAAAGCCCGTCAACGGCCCTGCGACCGAGGAATTTGCCCGCCTGTGCGGCCTGCTCATGGAGGGCCGCGGCGAGGCTTCCGGGCTGGCCCTGGCGGCCGAGGCGATCGCCATGTGGCAGGCCGCCGGCCGCACCGAACGGCTCGGGTTTCTGAAGGTGCTCGGCCAACGCTTCGGCCCCGACGAGAAGCGCCTCGACGCAGCCATTGGCGCCTTCGCCGAACGTCACGACCAGCTAGCGGCCATCGAACTCCATGCCGCCGCCGAACCGCGCCGGCAGGAGCTGTTTCGCCGCCTGAACACCGTCCACGGCGCCACCGCGGTGCTGCTCGAGATGCGGGTCGAGACGATGCAGAACGCTGCCGCGCATCCGGAACTCGCCGCCGTGGAAGCGGCCTGAGCGGGGCAAACGGGAGC
>CAZXKZ010000171.1:0-1503 GCA_964641825.1 uncultured Bauldia sp. | reverse complement strand
GCCGTGGAAGCCGCCCTGGTGCACCTGCTGTCGTCGTGGTTCAACCGGGGCTTCCTGTCGCTCCGCCGCATCGACTGGTCCACGCCGGCCAGCATCCTCGAGAAGATCATCCGCTACGAGGCCGTCCACGAAATCCGCGACTGGAACGACCTCAAGAAGCGCCTTGCCCCCAACGACCGGCGCTGCTTCGCCTTCTTCCATCCGCAGCTTGCCGACGAGCCGTTGATTTTCGTCGAGGTGGCACTGATGGGCCATACGCCCTCCTCCATCGACGAAGTGCTCGCCGACGGGACGGCGCTCGTCTCGCCTCAGGACGCCACCACCGCCGTGTTCTACTCCATCTCGAATTGCCAGCCGGGACTGCGCGGCATCTCGTTCGGCAATTTCCTGCTGAAGCAGGTGATCGACGACCTTCACGCCGAGCTCCCCGGCATCGCCGACTTTGTCACCCTCTCGCCGGTTCCCGGCTTCGCCGCCTGGCTGGAGCAGGCAAGAACCGAAGAGCCGGAGATTGCCGGCGACCTTGCCGCCATCCTCGCCGATCCCGCTTGGCCCGGCGACGAGGAGGCGCGAGCGGCCGTCGTCGCCCGCATGCCGCCCGTCGCCGCGCGCTACCTGCTGGAAGCCCGCAACGCGCGCGGCTTGCCTCTGGATCCCGTCGCGCGGTTTCATCTCGGCAACGGCGCGCGCCTCGAACGCATCAACGTGCTCGGCGACCGCTCCGCCAGGGGAATGAAGGAAGCTTATGGTCTTATGGTCAACTACCGGTACCAACTGGAGGAACTCGTGAAGAACCATGAGCGCTTCGCCGCGGGGGGCGAGGCGGCAGCGGCACCGGCGGTGCGCAAGCTCCTGCGCGGCCGGCGGCTCCAGGCGCCCAGGATGCTGGAACGCATACAGGCCCGCGCGGTTGCCGCCGAGGGGCCGGCGCGATGAACCATCTTTTCGATGAGATCAGGGCGCGCATGCCAGCGCCCGGCAAGCGCTTCCTCGAAACGGAGAGCGGCCGCAGCCTCACCTACGGCGATGTTCTCACCGAGTCGTCGCGCATCGCCAATGCCATCGTGGCACTGGGTGTAAAGGCCGGCGATCGCGTCGCGGCCCAGGTCGACAAGAGCCCCGAGGGCCTCCTCCTCTACTTTGCCTGCGTGCGCGCCGGCGCGGTGTTCCTGCCCCTCAACCCGGCCTACACCCAGCACGAACTCGCCTACCTGTTCTCCGATGCCGAGCCCGCGCTCATCGTCTGCAGTCCCGCGCGCAAGGACGAGATCGCCGCCATCGCCGGAACCACGCGCGTCGAAACGCTCGGGCGCGATCGCGACGGCACGCTTGCCGACAGGATGCGCGATGCCGGGACGGAGTTCCGCGACGTTCCTCGCGGCCCGGACGACCTCGCCGCGATCCTCTACACCTCGGGCACGACCGGCCGCTCGAAGGGAGCGATGCTGTCGCACGAGAATCTCGCCTCCAACGCGCGCGCTCTGGTCGAGTGCTGGCGCTTCA
>CAZXKZ010000170.1:0-4675 GCA_964641825.1 uncultured Bauldia sp. | reverse complement strand
TTGCCGGGCCGGGCGATCCGCGCCTTGCCGATGGGCAGGACGAAGTCGTCGAGGGCCGGCACCTCGAAGGATTGTCCGTAGAGGATCTCGTTCTCCAGGAACACGACCGGGTTGGGATCGCGGATGGCGGCCTTGAGCAGGCCCTTGGCATCGGCCGCGGTGTAGGGCTGGACGACCTTGAGGCCGGGCACCTGGCTGTACCAGGCCGAGTAGTCCTGGCTGTGCTGGGCGGCGACCCGCGCCGCTGCGCCGTTCGGCCCGCGGAACACGATCGGCGCGCCCATCTGGCCGCCGGACATGTAGAGCGTCTTGGCGGCCGAGTTGATGATGTGGTCGATCGCCTGCATGGCGAAGTTCCACGTCATGAATTCCACGATCGGCTTCAGGCCGGCGAGCGCGGCTCCGACGCCGAGCCCCGCGAACCCGTGCTCGGTGATCGGAGTGTCCACCACCCGCTGTGGTCCAAACTCCTGCAGCAGGCCCTGCGTCACCTTGTAGGCGCCCTGGTACTCGGCCACCTCCTCGCCCATGACAAAGACGTCAGGGTCGCGTCGCATCTCCTCGGCCATGGCGTCGCGGAGCGCCTCGCGCACGGTCATGGTCACCATCTCGGTGCCGTCCGGCACGTCGGGGTCGGCGAGCACAGGCTCGCGCGGCGCAGCGGGAAGCGCGCCGGGCTCGCTGGCGGCGGGCCGTTTCTCGTTCTGCTCCTTGGCGCTTGCCGGCGCTTCTCCGTCCACCGCCGCGGCGGGTGCAGCCGGCGCGGGCTTGGCATTGGCAGGCGCCGGCTCCCCGACGTCGTCCTCACCCTCCGCCGACAGGATCGCGATCGGCGTATTGACCTTGACGCCCTCGGTGCCCTCGGGAACGAGGATGCGCGCCATCGTGCCCTCGTCGACGGCCTCCACCTCCATCGTCGCCTTGTCCGTCTCGATCTCGGCGATCACGTCGCCGGGCTTGACCGGGTCGCCTTCCTTCTTGAGCCAACGGGAGACCTTGCCCTCCTCCATGGTGGGCGAAAGCGCCGGCATGAGAATGTCGATCGGCATGGGGGCGCGTTTCCTATGTCGCGTTGGGATCGTTCTTGTGGAGCCCGGCGCCGGCAAGGTCCGGGTCGCGGGCAGGGATTGGGGAATGGACTGCACGGAACATGGTCATGGTCCTATGGTGCCGCGGCCGGATTGAACGCGATCGTCAGCCCGAGGCCGAGCAGCGCCAGCATGAATATCACGAAGCCCAGGAAGTAGCGCTTCACGTAGACGATTGCCGGAGCCGGCATGTAGGCGATGACGGCGGTGCCCATCACCCATTTCCGGAAGCCGAGCGCATCGAAAGCCGGATGCCCGTAGGAAAGCCGCCATGCCTTCAGCGACGAGGCGACCGCGAAGACAAAAGCCCCGACGGCCAGCACGAGCAGCGCGAACTGCACTGGAGTTGGCCACGACGAAGCGCTGCCGGCGACTGGTTCCACGGCGCGCTCCTAGTGGGTGATGTCAGTCCACAGCTCGCTGGGATCGGGCTCCGGACCCGCCTGGGCGAATTCGGCCGCGGCCGTCACCTGGTCGCGGACGCGTTTCTCGATCGCCTTGAGGTCGTCCTCGCTTGCCAGTCCCTTGTCCAGGATGCGCGCGCGCGACTTGTCGATTGGGTCGCTCTCGTCGCGGATCTTCTGCACCTCGTCGCGCGTCCGGTATTTGGCCGGATCCGACATGGAGTGGCCACGGTAGCGATAGGTCAGCATCTCGAGGATGAACGGACCCTTGCCCGCCCGGCACCACGCCACCGCCATGTCGCCCGCGGCCTTCACCGCGCGCACGTCCATGCCGTCGACCTGCTCGCCCGGAATGTTGAATGAGGCGCCGCGGCGGGAAAAATCCGTCTGCGCCGAGGAGCGCGCGACCGAAGTGCCCATGGCGTAGCGGTTGTTCTCGATGATGTAGACCACGGGGAGCTTCCAGAGCTCCGCCATGTTGAAGCTCTCGTACACCTGCCCCTGGTTGGCGGCGCCGTCGCCGAAGTAGGTCAGGCAGACGTTGTCGTTCTTGCGGTACTTGTTCGCGAAAGCGAGGCCGGTGCCGAGCGGCACGGAGGCGCCGACGATGCCGTGGCCGCCGAAGAAGTTCTTCTCGCGGCTGAACATGTGCATCGAGCCGCCCTTGCCGCGCGAATAGCCGGCGGCGCGGCCTGTGAGTTCCGCCATCACGCCCTTCGGATCCATGCCACAGGCCAGCATGTGGCCGTGATCGCGGTAGCCGGTGATGACCTGGTCGCCGTCCTTGATCGCCATCTGCATGCCGACCACGACCGCTTCCTGTCCGATGTAGAGGTGACAGAAGCCGCCGATGAGCCCCATGCCGTACATCTGCCCGGCCCGCTCCTCGAAGCGGCGGATGAGCAGCATCTGCTCGTAGGCGTGGAGTTCCTGTTCCTTGGAAAGGTTTGCCGGTTTGGGAGAGACCGTGCCGCCGGTGTCGGAGGGGGCGGGCGAGGATTTTCGCGCCGCGACCGCTACGGCAGGTTCTGCCGCCTTCCTCTCCGCCTTGGGCATTCGACCTCCCCTTCGTGTCGCATTTTGAGCTTCTTGATTTGCGGCAAAGCTACAGGAGGCGATGGATCAATCCAAGGTCGGACGCCTTCCGCGCTTGCAGACGTAGTATGCTGAAAGCACATAGGTTTTCGCCGCGCCGGGACAATACTCGGGCGCAACTCCACAGTAATTTCAGATGATTGGCGCTATTGCTGCGCTGCACCCAGCCGGACGGTGATTTCGTCCGGCCGCATCAGTCCGAGCGCCTGCCGTGCCAGCATGTCGACCACGTCGGCATCAAGACTTTCCGGCCTGACGGCCGCGACGCGAATCTCCAGCGCCTCCCGCTCGGCCACCAGCCGGTCGCGCTCGGTCGTCAGTCTCTCCGCTTCCGCGACCAGCCGGTCACGCGCCCAGATGCCGAAATCGCCGTTGAACGTATGGTAGCCGAAATAGGCGAGCACGCCGGCCGCCACCACCGGCAGCCACAGCCGTTGCAGGATCGAGCGCTTGCGCTGGCGTGTGATGAGCATAGCGGAACGAGAATGCGCGGATAGGATTAAGGGAGGGTTGCTCGCACGGGGGTCAGGCAGGAGACGGCGATCAGCCCGGATACGCGTATCCGTATTCCTCGATCTCGCGGGCGTATCGTTCGACGACAAGGCGTTTGAGCGGCGGGTTGTAGAACCGGTCCGGGTCCACCGCCCCAAACCCGTTCACTTTCGGCATGGCGTCGCTCGGGAGCGGTATCCCGCGACAGCGAAGTTCGGCTGGGACCGTCGCCATATCCTCGGTGCGAAAAACATGGTCGACCAGTTTCCGGCCGGACTCGTCCGAAATGAAGTTGTCTAGCGTGTAGGTTCCAAGGCGCAGATAGCGGCGGTTGGCCGCTCCGGCAATCAATCCGCCTCTCCCGGATGTCTTTGTTTCGGGAAGCCAGTCCTCAAATGCGATCGTCAGTCCGGGCTCTGAGCGTCTCAGCATCCTATAGACCGAAATCAGACGCTCCCACGGGTTACGGACGAAAACGAAGCGGAAATAGTCATCGAAGCGCCAGCCGCGGTTGTGGCAAACCGCGCGCATTTCGGCGGGCGTCACATGGTTCGGGATTGCCAGTTCGCCTCCCGGCAGGCGCTCGACGAGCTGGGCGCGGCACCCCGCCATCTCGGCAATCGGGTCGAGCGCCTCGCGCACGCTCTCCGACCCCGTCTTTGGAAAGGCGAAAAAGATGAAGCGATGTTGATGCGACAGCCGCATTGCCAACCAGCCACGAGCGCGAATCAGGCTCCGTGCTGGTCGACTATAGACGCCGGTTTCCTACGTGCGGAACGCAGCCTTCCCCGCATACTCCGCCGACAGGCCCAGTTCCTCCTCGATCCGCAGGAGCTGGTTGTATTTCGCCGTCCGGTCCGAGCGTGACAGCGAGCCCGTCTTGATCTGCCCGCAGTTGGTGGCGACCGCCAGGTCGGCGATGGTCGAGTCTTCGGTCTCGCCGGAGCGGTGCGACATCACCGCCGTGTAGCCGGCCTTCTGTGCCATCTCGACAGCGGCCAGCGTCTCGGTCAGCGTCCCGATCTGGTTGACCTTCACGAGGATCGAATTGCCGATGCCCTTGGCGATGCCCTCGGAGAGGATCTTCGTGTTGGTGACGAAAAGATCGTCGCCGACGAGCTGGCAGCGGTCGCCGATCTTCTCGGTCAGCGCCTTCCAGCCGTCCCAGTCGTCCTCGGCCATGCCGTCCTCGATCGACACGATGGGGTATTTCTTCTGGAGGTCGGCGAGGTAGGCGACCTGGGCGGCGCGGTCGCGCACCTTCCCCTCGCCCTCATAGTCGTACTTGCCCTTCTTGTAGAACTCGCTCGCCGCGCAATCGAGCGCAAGCGCCATGTCCTTGCCGGGCTTGTAGCCGGCCTTCTCGACCGCCTTCAGCACGAAGTCGAGCGCCGCGGTCGCCGACTTCAGGTTGGGCGCGAAGCCGCCCTCGTCGCCGACGTTCGTGTTGTGCCCTGCCGCCTTCAGCTCGGCGCGGAGCGTGTGGAACACCTCGGCGCCCATGCGCAGCGCCTCCGCGAATGTCGGCGCGCCGATCGGCGCGATCATGAATTCCTGGAAGTCGATCGGGTTGTCGGCATGCGCGCCGCCGTTGAC
>CAZXKZ010000169.1:0-4707 GCA_964641825.1 uncultured Bauldia sp. | reverse complement strand
GCACCTCGTCCTTGAACAGCTCGCGCAGGGGCTCGACCACCTTCATGCGCATGCGTTCCGGCAGGCCGCCGACGTTGTGGTGCGACTTGATGGTGACCGACGGCCCGCCGAGCGCCGAGACGCTTTCGATGACGTCCGGGTAGAGCGTGCCCTGCGCCAGGAAATCGGCGCCGCCGACCGCCGCCGCTTCCTTCTCGAAGACCTCGACGAACAAGCGCCCGATGATCTTGCGCTTCTTTTCCGGGTCCTCGACGCCGGCGAGCGCGGAGAGGAACGTGTCGCTCGCATCGACATGGACGAGCGGGATGTTGTAGTGGCCGCGGAAGAGCGAAACGACCTCCTCCGCCTCACCTTCGCGCATCAGGCCATGATCGACGAAGACGCAGGTGAGCCGGTCGCCGCTCGCCTCGTGGAGCAGCAGCGCGGCCACGGATGAATCGACTCCACCGGAGAGGCCGCAGATCACGCGGCTGCTGCCGACCTGCTCGCGGATGCGGATGATCGCCTGCCCCCGGAACGCCGCCATCGTCCAGTCGCCGGCAAGCCCAGCAACCTTGTGGACGAAGTTGGCAAGCAGCTTCGCGCCGTCCGGTGTGTGGACCACCTCGGGGTGGAACTGGATGGCGTAGAAGCGACGCCTCTCGTCGGCGATGGCGGCGAACGGCGCACCATCGGAGCGGCCGATGATCTCGAAGCCTTCCGGCAGCTTGGTCACCCGGTCGCCGTGGCTCATCCACACCTGGTGGCGCTCGCCAGGCTCCCACACGCCGTCGAACAGCGCCGCCTCCCGCACCACCTCGATGAACGCGCGCCCGAACTCGCGATTGTGCTCGCCCTCGACCCGGCCACCGAGCTGGTGGGCCATCGCCTGCTCGCCGTAGCAGATACCTAGGATGGGGAGGCCCGCGTCGTAGATCGATGACGGCGGCAGCGGCGCGTCCGCGTCGAGCACGCTCGCCGGGCTGCCGGAGAAGATGACCGCCTTCGGCTTGAGGCGATCCATCGCCTCGGCGGCCTTGTTGAAGGGCGCGATCTCGGAATAGACGCCCGCCTCGCGCACCCGCCGGGCGATGAGCTGTGTCACCTGGCTGCCGAAATCGACGATGAGGACGGTGTCGGTCATGGGCGGATGGACCGGCAAGGAGGAAGCGGGTTGGTTAGGCAATCGGGTGCGAGTCTGCAATGGGCAATTGCCCACTGCGTCAATGGGAGTGGACGTGCGCCTTGCCCGGTGCGTGGTCGTGGCCGGCGCCGTGCGGCACGCTGCAGCAGCTATCGCCCAGTGATACGGGCTCGCTCCCGGTCCGGAACTCCCGCCACGCCTGATCCAGGATCCGCACCGCCGAGGTGAGGAACAGGCTCGCCATGATGCCGGCTACGATCAGGTCCGGCCAGCCGGTCGCGGTCCCCCAGACGCCGAGGGCGGCAACCATCACGGCGACGTTGCCTATGGCGTCGTTCCGCGAGCACAGCCAGACCGAGCGCACGTTGGCGTCGCCGTCCTTGTAGCGCATGAGGATGACGACACTCGCCACGTTGGCGATCAGCGCCAGGAAGCCGAAGACGCCCATCACCTCGGCTTCCGGCACGCCGACCACGAACACGCGGTAGATGGTGGAGCCGAGCACCCAGAGCCCCATGACGAGCAGACTCGCGCCCTTGCCGAGGGCGACCAGCGAGCGTGTGCGGAGCGACAGGCCGATGACCGCGAGGCTCGCGCCGTAGGTCAGCGTGTCGGCGAAGAAGTCGAGCGCGTCGGCCTTCAGCGCCTGCGAGCCGGCGAGCGTGCCCGCGACCATCTCGACAACGAACATCGCCGCATTGATCGCGATCACCGCGACGAGGCGGCGGCGATAGTCGGCGGACAGGCCCTCGAAGACGACGGCATGATCGTGATGCGCACCCATGCGCCAATACATCATGCGCACCGGCCATCCGATCAAGGTTATACGGTTACGAAAACCCGCGAATATTTGCCGCGTTACAGTATTACTTCGCGTCGAGCCGGAACCTTCCCGCTGCGACATGGCCGGCGAAGGCGTCGATGGTGGCGGCCAGCTTCTCGTCGAGGACGTGGAGGAACTCCAGCCAGTCGTGGAGGCCGGTGAGGTCGCTGCGCCCGTCGCTGATCGCGCGGAGCCCGATCATCGGCACGCCGAAGCGGCGCGCCGCCTGGAACACCGAGAACGACTCCATGTCGACCATGTCGGCGGGGATAGCGTCGTAACCCTTGCCGGAGATCACCGCGCCGCCGGAGGAGATCGAGGCCGCAGGCACATCGGGGATGCGGTGGGGGATCGGCACCGCCGCGGGCTCGTTGGTGAACGGCGTGACGCCCTTCTCGAAGCCGAGCAGCGAGGCGTCCATGTCGCGATAGGCGACGCTTGCGACCTGATAGATGCCGGCGTGGTCGAGCTTCGCCGACCCGGCGGTGCCGAGCGAAATGACCAGCGCCGGCAGCCTTCCGGCCCGGTCCAGTTCCCCCAGCGCCGCGGCCGTCCCGATCGCGGCTTCCACCGGCCCCACGCCGGTGAGGACCGGACTGATCCGCGCCTTGAGATGTGGGCCGTACTCCTGCTCGGTCGCCATGACGAACAGGACTGAGAGATCGCCTATCTGCTTCGGCTGCGGCGGAGGAAAGGCCGGTCGGGTCATGTGCGTTGCATCACTGCGACGAAGAACCCGTCGGTCCCCGTGCGTCGCGGCGACAATACCATGCCGTGACCGCCGGCGAGCGCCGCATCGGCAAGGCTTGAGTTGGCACCGGATGCAGCGATGGCCTCGCGCGGCGGCACGATCCGGAATGCCGGGTCGGCGGCCATGAATACCGCGACCTGGTCCTCGTTCTCCTCGGGCAGCAGCGAGCAGGTGACGTAGACGAGTCGCCCACCCGGCTTCACATACCGCGCCGCCGTTCGCAGCAGCTCGGCCTGCTCGCCGGTGCGGTTGGCGAGCGCCCGCTCGCTCAGCTTCCACTTGGCGTCGGGGCGCCGGCGCCAGACGCCGCTGCCGGTGCACGGCGCATCGACCAGAACGGCGTCCATCTTGCCGACGGCGTCTTTCAGCGGCTCGCCCGCAGCCCGGACCTCGACGTTGTGTGCCGCAGCGCGCTTTACCCGCTCGAAGATCGGCGCGAGGCGGCCGCGGTCGCTGTCGGTGGCGAGCACCCGGCCCTTGCCGGCCATGATCGCGGCGAGCGCCAGCGTCTTGCCGCCGGCGCCGGCGCAGAGGTCGAGCACCTGCCTGCCCGGCGCCGCACCGACCATGAGCGCGGCGAGCTGGCTGCCCTCGTCCTGCACCTCGAACCAGCCCTTCCGGAACGCCGGCTCCACCTGCACATTCGGGTGACGCCCCTCGGCGGCCGTCGGCGGGATACGCAGACCGTCGGGCGAGAAAGGCGTATCGGCCGCGCCGAATTTCGAAAGCACGGCGGCAACCTTCTCGCGCTTCGCCTTGAGGCGGTTGACGCGGAGGTCGAGCGGCGGGCGGAGCGCCAGCGCCTCACCCTCCGCCACCCAGTCGGCCGCGAACACACGGGCGAGCTTCGGCGCGGCCCACTCCGGCACGTCGGCGCGGACGTGTTCCGGCGCGGCGGCAAGGTCGGCGGCGTCGATGCGCGCTGCTTCCTCCGCGGTCAGCGGCTCCGGTGCGTGGTCGTCGCCGGCGATGCGCGCGGCGAGCCCGGCGGCACCCAAGCCCCAGTGGCGCGCCACCGTCGCCAGCACCACGGCGCGTGGCGCGTCGTCGTCCGCGATCCACGCGCCCGATGCGCGCCAGCGCAGCGCGTCATAGACGATGTTGCCGATGACGGCGCGGTCGCCGGAGCCTGCGAAACGGTGCGAGACGCCCCAGTCCTTCAGCGCCTCCGACACAGGCCGGTGACGCTGCTCGATATCGGCAAGCACCTCGATCGCCGCCTGCAGCCGGCCGCCCAGCCTCACCGCCGTTGGCTCCTCACCCGCGCGCCGGTCACGCGGAGAGACCGGCGAGCGCGATCAGCGCACCGACGATGATGACGTTGGAGATTACGGCGTTGATGTCGGCTCCGCGCTGGGCTCCGTCCTCGGTCCAGAAGTTGTGCACCATGATGGTCGCCACCACGACGAAGGCCGCAAGCAGGAGCGCCACGACCGGAAACCAGAAGCCTGCGATCGCTGCCAGCCCGAGCACCACCTCGATCACGCCGCCGGCGCCGGCCACGAATACCGGGTACGGCACGCCCTTGGCCGCGAGCAGCCCGCCGAGCATCGGAACGGCCATGAGGATGCGCACGCCGGAAACAAGAAACGCGGCGCCAACCAGCACGCGACCGATGTCCGCCAGAATCCCGATGTCCATGGTCCCTTCTCCGATGGTTACGGCGTCAGGCGCGGTAGTTCGGGCTCTCGCGGGTGATCGTCACGTCGTGGACGTGGCTCTCACGGTAGCCCGCCGAGGAGATGCGCACGAAACGCGCCTTCTCGCGGAACTCGGCGAGGTTCGCCGCGCCGACGTAGCCCATGGCGGCGCGCAGCCCGCCGGCAAGCTGGTGGAGCACGCCGGCGACCGGCCCCTTGTATGGCACCTGCCCCTCAACGCCTTCCGGCACGAGCTTGAGCGAGTCGCGCACCTCGTCCTGGAAGTAGCGGTCCGCCGATCCCCGCGCCATCGCGCCGATCGAGCCCATGCCGCGGTAGGCTTTGTACGAGCGGCCCTGATAGAGGTAGA
>CAZXKZ010000168.1:0-4747 GCA_964641825.1 uncultured Bauldia sp. | reverse complement strand
TCGCATTTCAGCGCGACGCCGAGGCCGTGTTCCGGGAACGCGCCGCACCAGACGCCCTCCGCGCCGCCCTTGGCGAACAGGCGGCGTCCGAACAGCGCCATCGCGTCGGTGTCGAAGCGCCCGCTGCCCGCGACCATGAACGGCTCCGCCAGGCACGCGTCCACCAGCCGTGCCGCGGCTTTCGCCCGCGCCGGCGGCAGGCCCTCGCCCGTCGCCATCCGCGCCATGCCGAGCGCGAGATTCCGGAGCGGAATGGCGTAGGCGGGGATCGAGCAGCCGTCGATGGCGCTGACCTCCGGCCCGAGTGCCGTCCCGGTCACGGCCTCCAGCACGGCCGTCACCTCGCGCTGCACCGGATGGTCCGCCCTCACGTAGTCGCGCACCGGCATGCCCGCCGCGCAGGCGAAGCAGACGAAGCCCGCGTGCTTGCCGGAACAGTTGTTGTGGAGCGCGTTCGGTGCGATGCCGTCGCGGACCAGCGCCTCGGCGGCATCGCGGTCGATCGGCATGTGCGTTCCGCATTCGAGATCGGCCGCGTTCCTGCCCGCCGCCGCCAGCATCCTTCGCGCCGTCTCCACGTGGCGCGGCTCGCCGCTGTGCGAGGCGCAGGCGAGCGCGAGCTCCGGCCGGCTGAAGCCGTAGCCGTCCGCGGCGCCGCTTTCCACCAGCGGCAACGCCTGGATCGCCTTCACCGCCGAGCGCGGAAACACGGCCTGATCTATGTCGCCGATGGCCGCGCGCACCGTGTCGGCCGCATCGACCACCGCGATCGCGCCGCGATGGCGGCTTTCGGTAAGGTCGCCGCGCGTCACCTCGACAAGTACCGGATCGGTCACGGCGCGGCCCGCGTCTTCCCGTCGATCCAGCGCCCGAGCCGCTCGATCGCGCCGTCGAGGATTTCATCGCGCTTGGCGAAGCAGAAGCGGACGAAGTTCCGCGGCGCGTCGGATTCATAGAAGACGGACACCGGCACCGCGGTCACACCGGCTTCGACCGTCATCCGCTTGCAGATTTCCACATCGTCCGCATTCAATCGCAGCGGCGCGGCATCGGCGGTGATGAAGTACGTCCCCTCGCATGGCGCAACGCCGAGCCCGAGCCGTTCAAGCCCTGCCGCGAAGCGGTCGCGCTTCGCTTCCAGCTCGCCGGAGAGGCCTGCGAAATAGGTATCGTCCTTGCCGAGCCCGTAGGCGACCGCCTTCTGGAAGTTCGGCGGCGTGGTGAAGGTCGTGAACTGGTGCGCCTTGGTGATCGGATCGAGGAGCACCGGCGCCGCCGTGACGTAGCCGACCTTCCACCCGGTGAGCGAAAATGTCTTGCCCGCCGAACCGATGCGGATCGTGCGCTCGCGCATGCCGGGGAGCGCCATCAGCGGGAGATGCCTGCGACCGTCGAACAGGATGTGCTCGTAGACCTCGTCGCAGATCGCGAAGGCGTCATGCGCGATGACCAGGTCGGCGATCAGCGCGAGTTCGTCGCGCGTGAAGACACGCGCGGCCGGGTTCATGGGGTTGTTGATGAGGATCGCCTTGGTCTTTGGCCCGAAGGCGTCGGCAAGCGCGTCGCGGTCGAGGCGCCAGTCGGGCGGCGTCACGCGCACGCGCCGCGGGATGCCGCCCGCCCGCCGGATCACCGGCAGGTAGGAGTCGTAGAGTGGCTCGATCACCAACACCTCGTCGCCCGGCTCGATCAACGCGTTGAAGCAGTCGGACAGCGCCTCCGTCGCGCCCGATGTCACCAGCACCTCGCGCTGCCAGTCGACATCGAGCCCGTAGAAGCGCCGGTTGGCCTCGGCGACGGCCTTGCGCAGCTCCGGCACGCCCATCATCGGCGGGTACTGGTTGAGCCCGCTGCCGATCTCCTCGGCGGCGACGCGCTTCACGTCCTCAGGCCCGTCCACATCCGGGAACCCCTGCCCGAGGTTGATCGCGCCGTGCTCGATGGCGAGCCGCGACATGACCTCGAAGATGGTCATGGGCAGGCCGGTGTAGACGGGGTTGGTGGGCTTCACGGATCGATCCTGTCGGCGCAGGAGCGCGACAGTATGGATCGGCTAGGAGGCGCGCAAGCGAGGCCGGTTCAGCCGTAGCGACGACTGAAATCCGCCATGAACTCGCAGAGCATCTCGACGTCCTGCAGCGTCACGGCGTTGTAGAGCGAGGCGCGGATGCCGCCGATGGCGCGGTGCCCCTTCAGGCCCGCGAGGCCCTCCGCTTCCGCCTCGGCCACGAAGGTCTGGTCGAGCTCGGCGTTCGGCAGGTTGAAGACCGCGTTCATCATCGACCGGTGCTGCCGCTCCGCCCGGCCCCGGTAGAAGCCGCCGGCTGCGTCGATGGCGCGGTAGATTAGGTCGGCTTTCGCGCGGTTGAGCCGCTCCATCGTCTCCAGGCTGCCGACATCGCGGAGCAGCCACTCCGACACCAGGTAGACGACGTAGATCGAGAACACCGGCGGCGTGTTGTAGACCGAGTGCGCGGCGGCGTGGTTGCGATAGTCGAGCATCGACGGCAGGCCGTCGGGCGTCGCGTCGAGCACCTCGTCGCGGATCACCGTGATGGTCACCCCTGACGGCCCGAGGTTCTTTTGCGCGTGCGCATAGATGAGGCTGAAGCGCGAGATGTCGATCGGCCGCGAGGCGAAGTCCGAGGACATGTCGCAGATGCGCGGCACCTCTTCGAGGCCCGGAAGATAGTTGAACTGCATGCCCTGCACCGTCTCATTGGAGACGTAGTGGAAATAGGCGGCGTTCTCGCGCGGGGTGAACTCGTCGGTAGCTGGCAGGTTGCGATAGCCGAACGATTCGCCCGACCACAGTACGCGCACCTGTCCTTCGCGCTCGGCGTCGGCGATCGACTTGTGGCTCCAGTAGCCGGTGTCGAGATATTCCGCCGTGGCGTTCCGCCCGCGCATCAGCGCCATCGGGATCATCGAGAACTGCAAGGTGGCACCGCCTTGCAGGAACAGCACCTGGTAGCCGGCGGGGACTTTCAGCAGCTTGCGGAAATTGGCTTCCGCTTTGGCGACGATGTCACGGAACCAGTCCGAGCGGTGGCTTATGCCGAGCAGTGGCATGCCGATCTCGGGAAGGTAGAGAACCGCCTCCGCCGCCTGTTGCAGCACGACTGCGGGCAGCGCGCCGGGGCCGCCCGAGAAATTCGCCAGCATCCGGCGCGCAGAACGATCGGCCGAAGGCAGCCGCGCCTGCGACCGCCCCGCCCAGATTGCCTGTTCGCCCGGAAAAGCCAACGCCTCGGCGCCTTGCGGCAACCGCTTGACGAGGGCAGCCATGTATCGACCTCCAGAGCCCGCCGCAGCTTCTGGTCACTATTGCCTAAGCCCAACTTACAGCAGCGGCCCGATTCGCGCTGTGTCCTTCCGGCCTCTACCCCCGGAGATTTTTGGGGCCGTCAGGGCGTCGCCGGGACGTGGACCCAGGGCAGGAGCTTGTATTCGTAGGTGTGGCACTCCCCGAGGCCGCACTGGAGGATCGCCGACCCGAAGTTGATGGCGAGGAGCACGATCACGAAAACGCTGAGGAATCCTGCGATCGTGTTGATCACCGGGAACGAGCGCGGATCGGAGCGCTGCAGGAACTCGTCGCCCCCGATGATCGCCATCTTGATCGCATAGGCGCCAAGCAGCGCCAGCGCGATCAGGATCGACCACACCGGCATGTGCAGGCCGAAGACGGCGCTTCCCACGTAGGCGTGCCCCGGACGCGGGTAGATGTCGAGCAGCGTCTGGCGCGTCGCCACGATGAGCAGTAGCAGCGAGAACACGAGGCTAATGCCGGTGAAGCGGTACGAGAAGCCGTAGCGGAAGTTCTGCATGATCCCGAAGCAGACGCCGAACAGCGCCGCCCGCTCCAGAAGGCAGAGCGGGCACGGCACCTCGCCGCGCACGTACTGGAACATCATCGCCGTGGTCAGGATCGCGGCGATGACCAGCATCATCAGGAGCAGGTAGAGGTAGTTCAGCAGCGCCAGCAGGCGCTCGCCCGGCAGCGCCGGGCTGATCTCGCGGTAGCTCATGCCGCCCCTCCCCGCTCGCCGGTGTCGGGCGGCATCAGTTCGGTCTGGATCCACGGCATGCTGAAGCCGTACTCCGGACTGTAGACCTCGTAGAGGAACTCCCAGACGTAAAGGGCGAGGCAGATGACGAGCGCCACCGCCGCAAGCCCGTGGCGCCCGAACCAGCCCAGCACCAGCGTCAGGAAAAGGGTGGCGAAAACTGCGACGATCATGGGCCCTCCCGTTGGGGACTATGGGCGGAGTCGGCGCCTCATGGAAGGCTCCGGCGCGGGGAAGGTACGGCCCCTGCCTTGCGTCAGGAGCCGTACCCGCGCCTCCACGCGGAACGAGGCAATTCCCGGCCCTCGTGGAGCCATCCCGGGCCCTTGCGGGGGCAGACGGCCCAGGATCGGGATTACATCGTCGGAAGGCGGACCCCGTCTATGACGTGGTTCACATCGCCGAGGCCCGATTCAGTGTATCCGGCGGCCTCCGGGAATCGGGGCCTATGCCCTGCCGGGGCCGGAAAACCGCCTTCCGGCTGCCCGGATTGCCGCCCATCGTGCGGTATTGCATTGCAGCGAAGTTGAGAGGATATTCCGCCGCGGCGGACGAACATGGCGCGAACGTCGGCCGGGCGCGCACGGTTGCCGGTTTTGGCGGCAACGTTCTGATCGGCCACAGGTATTTTCAACACTGCCAGCTTCTGACGAGAGCAGCAGTTCAAATGGCGGCGT
>CAZXKZ010000167.1:0-4783 GCA_964641825.1 uncultured Bauldia sp. | reverse complement strand
CAGGCGGTCGGCTTTCGGCGCCGGTTCATTGGCATTGATGACCATGGTTGCGCTGGCCAGGCCGACTGCTGCGGTGGCGGCGAGGACGGTCGCCAGGACCGTGGTGTGGAGCCAGGATGCCATGTCGTATCCTTTCTTCCGTATCAGGCGGCTTTTCGCCGAACGTGATGGGCGTACTCTGCCCTGTCTCACCTGAATGCTGCCGGTCCCTGCCATTCATTCGCCGTTCAGCTTCGCGGCGAAGTCGTGGCGACCCCGGTTACTCGAAAGCAACCTCAAAACGCGCCTTGACCGCGTTTGGTTCCATACGGTCCGCCGAAACGATCCGCACCGGGCGGTCGGTGGCGCCTTCCAGGCAGTAAGCCGGGATGAGCGGCCACGTAACGCGGGCGCAGGTTTCCTCGATGCTCGTTTCCTTGGTGGAAGCGCTGTAGGTCGCGCCGGTGATGGCACCGGCGACCGTAAGGGCGAACACTGTCGCGAGGATCGCGCCGCGGCCTTTCTTGTTCCGGTTGATGTTCATGTTTGACCCCGTTTGTCGAGCCGGTCCCTGCCGGCTGTGTTGACGCTGATATAGGGACAAGCGCGCAACTCCGCTGTGACCCCCATCACAGAGCCGGTCTGGCTTGGAAAAGCCCAAGGCCCGCCACTTTCGGCCCGCGGGTCACTCCGTTGTCTAGTCGCGCGCGCTAGAAATGATGTTTCAGCGCAACCGCCGTCAGCTCCGGGTAGCAAGTATTGGAACCACTACAACCGGAATGGTCGTGATTCTTTACGAGGGATGGACGGCCCTTACTCGGCGCAGTTGCGGCGACGAGCGTTTTCCGAGTCCGACGCGGGCGCATCGACGGGCAGTAGCAAAGGTTAACGTCTACGCACTATTGCCTACAGAGATGATATAGCTTCGAAACTCTACAATAGAATAGCCGCCTAAGGAGCGTTTATGATGGTTAATCATGTATTGATGGATAGAAGATATAGCTTGATTTTTGGCATAAGTGTGGCACAATATTGTCTATCGGTTTGATAAATAAGGAAAAAAGCGAGCTCATACTCCACGAGCAGTGTTTAATGCGCGTAAGGGGGGTACAGTGGTGTTGTCGCGTAGCGTATGCGTATTTGCGTTTGCCTTGCTTCTCGGCCTGTCCGGGGTAGCAGCGGCCGATGAAGCCGAAAGCAGCGGCGGGAGCGTCGCAGGAGCCTCCGCCAGCGGCGAAGGCTCCACCGGAGCCGGCGTAGCTAGCGGAACCGAGACGAGCGCCAACGTCGGCGGCGGAGAGCCCACCGGAGCGACGGCCGATACGGGCGCCGTCGCTGTGGCCACACAGACCGGCGAGAACGGCTCGACCGGGGCGGTGGCGATCACCGAAGCCAGCGCCGGCGCGACCGTCAACCACGGCACACCGGAAGCCTGGGCCGGCGGCACGGGCACCGGCGCGGGCGCGGCAGTCGCCGAAGACGGACTGGCGCTCGCCGGGACCGGCTCCGACGCATTCGCGGCCGCCAAGGGCGGCAAGGCGCCGACGGCGTACGCGACGTCAGGCACCGATGGGTATGCGCTCGCCATCGGCGGGAAGAAGCCGCAGACGTCGGCCAGCGCAGGCTCCGATTCCATCTACGAGACCATCGTCAACAAGAAGACGACCATCACGATCGCCTACACGCTGTCCGGCTCGTACAGCGTCGCGATCGCCACGCGGAAGAGCGCAACCGCATTCTCCGAGACGGCTGGCCTCGCAGGCGCGTACAGCGCTGCCGATGTCTATGCCGCCGCTGTCAGCGCGGCGCGCGCCTTTGCGACGGCGAGCCGGTACTCGGCGCATGCCTCGGCTTCGTCCTTTGCGGCCGGTGCCGGCGGCACGCTGTTCGGCTTCTCCGCGGCGGCCAGCGCATCGAAGGCGGGCGCGAGCGTGCGCGTGGATATCAAGCCGCATCATCACGGAAATGGCGGCGGAGGAGGCGGCTCGACCGTCGCTGCAAAGTGCACCGTGACGGTCATATCGGAACACCTCTGGCTGCAGCTTCCGAAGCAGCAGCGCGCTTTCGCGGCCATGTGCGGTTGCCCGACGCACAAGGATTTCTTCCAGCGGTTCACGGCGAGCAACCCGCAGTGTCCGCGGAATGCGCGGGAGATCTTCTCGGCGGTGTTCGCCGCCGGGTGAGCGGCAGGTTTTTTCGGTGACGTTGGCGGTCCTCCACGGCCGCCGGCGTCCGCGAGTGCAGAACCGGCGGCCTGGTGAAAGAACGCCCGCCAGGGCGCCGGGGAAGACACGGAGGGGGGTTCAGAAAACATTTGAAAATGCGACAAGGAGTGAAATCATGAGTCTTCGTCATGTGCTGGCCGCGGTTGCCGCCGCGGCACTTATTGCAGGGTCTTCCGCCGGTGCTGTCGCCGGTTACAAGGGCGGCTCCAAGGGCTCCGGCTCCAACTATTCGTCGGCAGGCGTGCTCTCCGTGGGCATTGGCACCGATCCCGCGATCGCTGGGACGTTGCAGGGCTCGAAGAGCGTCTCGCGTGCGTCAGGCGGTGGTGGTGCGGGCGGCTTCGCCCTTTCGCTGGGCGGCGCGCAGGCCTCGAAGTCGTCGGCCAACGGCGGCAACGCGAGCGCCGGTACCGGCAGCAATTACACCACCGCCAGCGGTGGCGGTGCCACGTCGTCGGCGGCCAGCGCCTGGGGCGCCACGGCAGCCGGCTCGTGCGCGGGCAGCGGCTGCTAGTCAGACGCAGTAGTTCAACACATCGAGCGGCCGGGCCTTGCCCGGCCGTTCGAGCCACGACACACTGGATTGACGATGAAGCTGGAAGGTCCCCCATGAACAGGCTGGCACTCGCTTTCGTGACCGTCATCGTGGCCGCCGGCATCACAGGACCGGCCCTGGCGGACGGTGCGCTTGCCGTGGGCGCTGCGCCCAACATCGCAACCGGTGGCGTCGCTTTCGGGGTGTCATGGGATGAGCCCACGCCGGCGGCGGCAGGCGAGGCGGCGATGACCGGCTGCAGGGCCGCGGACGGGGTGCCCCAATCCACGAGGAGCCTCTGCCGCGTCGTCCATACGTTCAAGGGACAATGCGTGTCTGTCGCGCTCGATCCGCAGGCCGGAACAGCGGGCTTCGGCTGGGGCAAGGGCTTCACGACGACGCAGTCGCGCTACGAGGCGCTCAACAATTGCCGGGCAACCGCAGGGAACCGCGCCTCCGCCTGCATAGTGGTCGATTCCACCTGCGACTGAGCGCCATCACGCGATAGGGCCGGCACTGATCGCGGGTGCGGGCGCCGCTATTGCCGCTGCGCGCCGCTGCCGGTAAGAAGCCGGCCGGACGGGCAAGCGGTCGAGGCCGATGACGCGGACAGCCTTCTATCCCGGGACCTTCGACCCCATCACCAACGGCCATCTCGACATCCTCGCGGGCGCGCTGGCGCTCGCCGACAGGGTGGTGATCGGGATCGGCGTCAACCCCGGAAAATCGCCGTTGTTCGACCTCGCCGAGCGGCAGGCGATGGTGGCCGGCATGATCGCCGCACTGCCGGCGGACGATGCCCGCAGGGTTTCTCATGTGACGTTCAGCGGCCTTGCCGTGGATGCGGCGCGCGAGGCCGGCGCGGCGATCCTCGTGCGCGGCCTGCGCGATGCCAACGATTTCGACTACGAAATGCAGATGGCGGGCATGAACGGCGCGATGGCGCCAGACCTCCGCACGGTCTTCCTGCCGGCGTCGCCGGCTGTCCGCCACATCACCGCCACGCTTGTCCGCCAGATCGCCGGGATGGGCGGCGACGTGACGCCCTTCGTGCCGGCCGCCGTGGCCCGGATGATCGCCGCCCGCCGCTCGACCTAGCCTTCCCTCCAGCCAGCCCCGGAGATTCCCCTTGTTCCGATTCCTTGCCGCGATTGCCTTCGCGTTCGTCGTTGCCGCGCCGCTCGCGGCCTCGGCGCAGTCTTCCGATCCGGAGAACACGCTCCTCGTAGAGACGACGAAGGGCATGTTCGTGATCCAGCTTCGCCCCGATCTCGCGCCGAACCACGTCGCCCGCGTCAAGGAACTGGCGCGGGAGGGCTTCTACAATGGCACGCCGTTCCATCGCGTGATCGACGGCTTCATGGCGCAGGGCGGCGATCCAACCGGCACCGGCATGGGCGGATCGGACAAGCCCGACCTCGCCGCCGAGTTCACCGACACCAATTTCGGGCGCGGGGTCGTCGGCGCCGCCAGGACAAGCGATCCCAATTCGGCCAACTCCCAGTTCTTCATCTGCTTCCAGGACTGCTCGTTCCTCAACAGGCAGTACACGGTTTGGGGCGAGGTCATCGAGGGCATGGACGTGGTCGATGCGCTTGCCAAGGGCGAGCCACCGCCGAGCCCCGACAGCATCGTGAGCGCCCGCGTCGCCGCCGACGCGCAATAGCCATTTCCCCTCAAGATAACGGAAGGAGCCCCGCCGTGGCCGACCTCGAAAACACGCTGCTGCTGGAAACCACGAAAGGGCCGGTGACGATCGCGCTGCGTCCCGATCTTGCGCCGAACCACGTCGCCCGCATCAAGGAGCTGGCACGCCAGGGCTTTTACGATGGCATCGTCTTCCATCGCGTGATCGACGGCTTCATGGCGCAAACCGGCGATCCGACCGGCACCGGCATGGGCGGCTCCGGCAAGAACCTGAAGGCGGAGTTCAGCCGCGAGCCACATGTGCGCGGCACCGCCTCGATGGCGCGGGCGCAGAACCCCGACTCCGCCGACAGCCAGTTCTTCATCTGCTTCGACGATGCGCGCTTCCTCGACGGCC
>CAZXKZ010000166.1:3471-4798 GCA_964641825.1 uncultured Bauldia sp. | reverse complement strand
CGAACAGGATCGGGCCACAATCGGCGGTCCCGACGCCGAGCACGATGCCGGGCCGGTTGGTGACGGTCGCATCGGCTTTCGGTCCGGCGCCGGGCAGCCACGCCCCGTCAACGACGACGGTGTCGGTGCCGTGGACCTGATACGGCGTGGCGAGGCCGTCATGGCTGCCGCCGATCGTTTCGGCAACGCGCCGCCGGTTCTCGGCGACGTTCGCCGGCTCGTCGTGGGAACCGAGGCCGCAGTTGAGGCTGGCGTAGACGCCGTCCGAGACGCCGCCGGCGCGCGTGAAGAAGCCGTGGCGGATGCCGGGGAGCGCCGTCAGTTCCGGTGCGGCGATCGGCGCAATCATGCTTGCGCCTCTGCCGGCCAGGGGTCGAACACCGGAAGCATCAGGCCGGGCGCGGAGACGGCCAGCACCTTGAACAGGTCGCCCATCGCCTTGGGCGCGGCAAGCCGCTCGATCCCCGAGGCGATGGCGTCGCGCGTCTTTGTGTCCTTGTCGCGGCCGAGCACGTTCGCGCGCTCGACGAGGCCGAGGCGGATAAGGAACTCGCCCTGCCGCATGAGCGGCCGCGCGACCGCGCCTCCCTCCGATGCCATGCGCGCCAGCGTGCCGAAATCGACGTGGGCGGTGATGTCGGCCTCGCCGGGGGCCGCGAAGGGATCGTCGTACTTGTGGGCGCGCACCGCCTGCAGCGTGCTCTTGCCGCTCGGCCGGTCGCTGCCGTAATCGACGACGAGCGCGGCGCCGCCGGAACGCTTCAGCCGGGTCGCGATGGTGGTCATCGCGGCCTTGGCCGCGGGCGAGGTTTCGATGACGGCACCGTCCGGCAGCGCGACGCCCGGCGGCCGCTGGTCCACCGGCCGCAGCCCGAATGCCAGCGCTCCCTCGGCGGTGAGCCCCACCACGCGCTCCGACCACTTTCCGCCGGACCACTGGAACTGATGGACCGGAAGGGCATCGAAGAACTCGTTGGCGATGAAGATCGCCGGGCCGTCCGGCAGGTCGTCGATGCGTCCGTGCCACTGGATGGGGAGGCCGGAGCGCAGGAGCGTTTCGCGCTGGATATCGCGCAGCCGCGGGCTGATCTCGAGGAGATGGATGTCGGCTGCCTTCAGGAACGCCGGCTTGATCCGTGCCGTGCGCAGAAGATCGGCCATCAGCGTGCCGCGGCCGGGGCCAAGCTCGGCGAGGACAAAGCGCTTCGGGCTTCCCATCATCTCCCAGACGGCGACCGCCCAGATGCCGATGAGCTCGCCGAAGATCTGGCTCACCTCCGGCGCGGTGATGAAGTCGCCGGCACGCCCGAACGCTTCGCGGCGCATG
>CAZXKZ010000166.1:0-3461 GCA_964641825.1 uncultured Bauldia sp. | reverse complement strand
TGAAGTCGGCAATGCTGATCGGGCCGTCCGTGCGGATATGCCGGACGAGCTTTTCGGCGAGCGGGGTCACGCCCGGTTCACCGCGGGCGCTCCGCGGCGCGCCGACCAGATCATCAGGCCGATACCGAACAGGATCATGGGAACGGAAAGGAGCATGCCCATGGTCAGGCCGCCGGCGAGGTAGCCGATCTGGATATCGGGCTCGCGGAAGAACTCCACGAACGTCCGCGCCACACCGTAGCCGGCGCAGAAGGCGCCCGAGACGAAGCCGGGGGTCGCGAGGCGATGGTAGCGGTGCGTGAGCAGGCGGAGGACCAGGAACAGCGCCAGGCCCTCCAGCGCCGCCTCGTAGAGCTGGCTCGGATGGCGCGGCAGGTCGCCGCCGGCGGGAAAGATCACTGCCCAGGGGACGTCGGTGATGCGGCCGAACAGCTCGCCGTTCACGAAGTTCGCCAGTCGGCCCAGCAACAGGCCGATGGTCACGCCGGGTGCGATGACGTCGATGAACGACCATACCGGTATCCCGCGCCGCCGGGCAAAGACGGTCATCGCGACCATCATGCCGAGGAAACCGCCGTGGAACGACATGCCGCCGTTCCAGACCGCGAGAATGTCCGCCGGATTCTGGAGGTAGTAGGGCAGGTCGTAGAACAGGACGAAACCGAGGCGGCCGCCGAGTACGATGCCGATCGCCGACCAGACGACGAAATCGTCGAGGTCGCCGGTGGTCATGGGCGCTCCGTCCGGTCCCCAGAGGCGGGGCGTGGAGGCGAGCCGCCGGCCGTACCACCATGCGAAGAAGATGCCGGCGATGTAGGCCAGGGCGTACCAGCGAATGGCGAACGGCCCGATCTCGATCAGGACCGGGTCGATCGCAGGGAACGGCAGCGCCAGAAGTGGCAACGGTGGGCTCCTCAGATTCAGGCGGAACCTGCGCCGGTCCTCCTGCCAAGGTCAAGGTAGCGCAGCCATGCGGCTTGAAGGCCGTTCGTCGCGGCACCATAGTAGCGAAATCCGCGATTTTTGCCTCCGGAGGGCAACGATGACCCAGACCTCGAACCGGCTCTTCGACGAGATGTCCCGCCTGATGGGCGACGCGGCCAGCGTTGCGCAGGGGGTCAAGCGCGAGGCCGAGACGCTGTTCCGCACGCAGATGGAGCGGTTCGTCGGCGACATGGACCTCGTCAAGCGCGAGGAGTTCGACGTGGTCAAGGACATGGTGTCGAAGGCGCGCGCCGAGAACGAGGAACTGAAGGCGCGGATCGCAGCCCTCGAAGCGCAGCTCAGGGCGAAGTCGCCCTTCTAGGCGCCACGCCTGACGCGGGTGAGTCTGAAATATCTCACCTGTGAAGAAATAAGCCGTCCACAGCGAATTGCACCATGCTCGAAGAGTCGCGGGCTATATACTGATTCGTAACGGAGATTCGTCGCGGGGGCCGATCTCGAATCAGTTGTCCGCCCGGTCGGTCGAGCTCGCTGTTGCAGATTGCGTAGCTGGAGTTCCGGACCCTCGAACCGCGGGCCAAGCATGAGCCTCATCGACATCGAACTGGACCGTCAATCAAACCCGGTTGACGTCATCGAGCATATCGCCGCGCTTCACGACTGGTCGTTCGAGCGCGCCGGCGACGACGAGATCACCATCTCGGTGGCCGGCGACTGGTGCGACTACCACGTCTCCTTCTCTTGGATGGAGGAGAAGGAGGCGGTTCATCTGGCCTGCGCCTTCGACCTCAAGGTGCCGGAGCCGCGGATGCTGGAGGTCCTTCGCCTGATCTCCGGCGTCAACGAGCAGCTCTGGATCGGTCATTTCGACCTGTGGGGCAAGGAAGGCGTGGTGATGTACCGGCAGGCGCTGCTGCTGTCGGGTGGCGCCGAGCCGACCAGTGCGCAGATCGAGAAGCTGCTGCTGACCGCCATCGAGGCCTGCGAACGCTACTTCCAGGCGTTCCAGTTCGTGGTCTGGGCCGGAAAGTCCGCCCCGGATGCGCTGGCGACCGTGCTCTTCGAGACGGTCGGCGAGGCGTAGTCCGGGCCGCCATCGTCGGCTATTGTCCGGCGTCCCCTGACCGGAACGCCGTCCCATGAGCCTCGCATCCCAGTTCACGCCCGCGCGCCCCCTCGTGTTGGTCGGCGCCGGCAAGATGGGGAGCGCGCTCCTCAGGGGCTGGCTCGCGGCAGGGCTCGATCCGCGCGCGGTCATTGTCATCGATCCGGCGCCGCCTGCCGACAGCGCCGCGGCTCTCGCCGAAGCCGGCATCCGCGCCGTGGCAACGCCGCCCGCCGGCATGACGGCGCGCGTCGTCGTCGTGGCGGTGAAGCCGCAGATCATTGGGGACGTGCTGCCGGCATTGCGCCCGCTGGTCGGCAAGGGCACGGTGGTCCTTTCCATCGCCGCCGGAACGACGCTGAAGAACCTGAAGGCTGGCGTCGGCGACGCCGCCATCGTGCGGTCGATCCCCAACACGCCGGCGCAGGTCGGGCGTGGGATCACGGTCGCCATTGCCAATGCCAACGTGACGAAGGCCGGCCGCGCGCTGGTCGATGCGCTGCTGGAAGCGGCCGGCGGCGTGGTGTGGGTGGACAGGGAAGGCATGATCGACGCCGCCACCGCGGTTTCGGGGTCAGGCCCGGCCTATGTGTTCCATCTCGCCGAGGCGCTTGCCGCCGCCGCCGTCTCGGTCGGCTTCGACAAGGCCGCTGCCGAAAAGCTGGCGCGCGCGACGGTGACGGGCGCCGGCGAACTGCTGCACCAGTCGGACCTGCCGGCAGGCACGCTCCGCCAGAACGTCACCTCGCCGAAGGGCACGACCGAGGCGGCGCTGAAGATCCTGATGGGGAAGGGTGGCCTGACGCCGCTGATGAAGAAGGCGGTCGCCGCTGCCCGCAAGCGCTCGCGCGAATTGTCCGGCTGACCGGCTCCGTGCTATGCGCCCCGGCCTTCGAACGTTCCCGGGGAAACTCCAAATGGCCGGCGCCGCAGCACCCATCAGTTTCGACGATTTCCTGAAAGTCGAAATCCGCGTCGGCACCATCGTCGAGGCGCAGGCTTTTCCGGAGGCCCGCAAGCCGGCCTACAAGCTGGTGATCGATTTCGGGCCGGAGATCGGGCGCAGGAAATCGTCCGCGCAGATCACCCGCAACTACGCCCTCGACGCGCTTGTCGGCCGGCAGGTGGTCGCGGTTGTGAACTTTCCGCCTCGCCAGATCGGCCCGTTCATGTCCGAGGTGCTGACGCTTGGCCTTCCCGACGCAGACGGCGAGGTGATGCTGCTCGCTCCGACAGACAAGGTGCCTGACGGCGGCAGGATGTACTGACGGTCCGACCATCCGTCACCACTCGAGCACGATCTTGCCGGCGGTGCCGGAGGCGGCGATCCGGAACGCCTCCGCATAGTCCTCAGCCTTCATGCGGTGCGTGATGACCTTGCGCACGTCGAGGCCGCTTTCGAGCATCGCCA
>CAZXKZ010000165.1:0-4839 GCA_964641825.1 uncultured Bauldia sp. | reverse complement strand
CCGAGCAGATGGGCGTGACGCTGCAGAACACCGCCTATTCGGTGAACATCAAGGAACGGCTCGATTTCTCCTGCGCCGTCTTCGACGGCGACGGACGGCTGGTCGCGAACGCCCCGCACATGCCCGTGCACCTCGGCTCGATGGATCGTTCGGTCGAGACGATCGTGCGGCTGAACGCAGGCGACATCCACCCCGGCGACGTGTTCGCGCTCAACGCACCCTACAACGGCGGCACGCACCTTCCCGACATCACCGTGTGCACGCCGGTGTTCGACAATGGCGGACAGGAAATCCTGTTCTGGGTCGCCTCGCGCGGCCACCACGCCGACGTCGGTGGAACCGCGCCCGGCTCCATGACACCGCGGGCGACGACCGTCGACGAGGAAGGCGTGCTCATCGACAATTTCAGGATCGTCGAGCGCGGACGCTTCCGTGAGGCCGAGTTGATGCGCGTCCTCATCGAGCACCCCTACCCCTGCCGCAACCCGGCACAGAACGTTGCCGACCTCCGCGCCCAGATCGCCGCCAACGAGAAGGGCGTGCAGGAAATCCGCAAGATGGTCGAGCATTTCGGGCTCGATTTAGTGCGCGCCTACATGGGGCACGTGCAGGACAACGCCGCGGAGAGCGTGCGACGCGTGATCGACGCGCTCCACGACTCCGCCTTCGAAGTGAAGACCGACCAGGGCGCCACGATCAGGGTGAAGATCACCGTCGACAAGGCCAGGCGCGAAGCGACGGTGGATTTTACCGGGACGAGCCCGGTGCAGCCGGGCAACTTCAACGCGCCGGAGCCGGTGACGCGCGCGGCCGTGCTCTACGCTTTCCGCGTGATGGTGGAAGGCGACATCCCGATGAACGCGGGCTGCCTCAGGCCGATCAATATCGTCATCCCTGAGGGGTCGATGCTGTCGCCGAAGTATCCTGCCGCAGTGGTGGCCGGGAACGTCGAGACCAGCCAGCATGTCACCGACTGCCTGTTCGGGGCGCTCGGCGCGCTCGCATCCGCACAGGGCACGATGAACAACCTCACCTTCGGGAA
The DNA here is from genome assembly GCA_964641825.1 of uncultured Bauldia sp. Taxonomy (GTDB): domain Bacteria; phylum Pseudomonadota; class Alphaproteobacteria; order Rhizobiales; family Kaistiaceae; genus DASZQY01. The sequence continues at coordinate 3,797 of CAZXKZ010000165.1, read as the reverse complement.
CGCGCAGTACCAGTACTACGAGACGATCTGCTCGGGCGCGCCGGCCGGAGTGTTCAACGACGGCACCGGCTTCGACGGAACCGACGCGGTGCATACCCACATGACCAACTCGCGCCTGACCGATCCGGAAATCCTGGAGTTCCGGTATCCGGTGTTGCTCGAGGACTTTCATATCCGCGAGGACTCCGGCGGCAAGGGCCGGTGGTCGGCTGGCTCCGGCACGGAGCGGACGATCCGCTTCCTGGAGGAGATGGACTGCGCCATCCTGTCGTCCCACCGGGCGGTGCCGCCGCACGGACTAATGGGCGGCGAAGCCGGGGAATGCGGGATGACGCGCGTGCGCCGCGTCAATGGCACCGTCGAGACGCTGAGCGGGACCGACCAGACGGTGATGCGCCCCGGCGACGCGGTGATTCTCACCACCCCCACCGGCGGCGGATACGGGAAACGGTGCCGCCTTACTCGAACGGGGCGGCGCCGTTGATCTGCGACACGCCGAAGGGATCGTCGAGGCCGGCCGCCACAGCCGGCGGCATCTCCGACAAAAACTCGCCGATGTCGCCTTCGGCATAGGACGAAACCGAGCCGGTGAGGCCATAGTCGACCCCGCCCGGCGCCTGCGACATCAGCCACGGACCGCTGCCCATGGGACGTTGCGGGGCAACATCGAGGCGCGGCCGGCAATAGCGCGAGGTGCCGCCGGCGTTGTGATGGGCAAGATCGAAGTGGAAGTGGTCGTCGTGGTACTTCACGCCCGGCCCGAGCGCCGTCTTGAAGCGGGCGCAGCCGGCGGCGAAGACTTCGCGCAGGAAGCCACGCGCGTTCGGATCGGCGCCATCCCAGTCGCGCTTGACCGTGATCGTGCGCCCGTCGACGAAGGTGAAGGCGGCCACGTCCAGCGCATTGCCGAAGGCGTGCTCCGACAGGCTCTCGCCGCGCTCGTTGTTGCGCGGCCGACATGAATAGGACGAGATCTGCTTGATCGAGGCGACCGGCGCGCCGAACCAGGCGATAGCCGCCGGCTGGACGGACTCGAAAAGCCAGCGCTCGACGAAGTTGGTCATCGGGCAGTTGAGCGTGGCGGTGGGCGTAATGGCGACCGTGCCCTGCCCGGCCGCCGAGACCTTCAGCGGCTTGATGATGCCGCACGCGCCGCGGTCGTTGACCGCCGAGGACGGCGCTATCCATGCCGAAACCTGCACCGCGCCGCTCGCCATGCAGGCGCGCTCCTCCGGATTGCGCCACTCGGCGCGCCGTTCGGCACCGAAGAAGGAGAAGGCGCATCCGGCGAGCGTGAGCACGACGCCGGCAGAAACCGCCAGATACGCAACGCGACGGGGCATGACGCATCAAATGACAGGGTTTCGATTAAGGAAGCGTTGAGGATCATCGTCTGGCAGCCGGATCAGTCGATCACGGCCTCGACCGAGCGGCGCATCGACAGGGGCATGGCCTGGCCGCGCCCGAAGCGGACGATGAGATCGGGCCTGCGGGAGCCGAGGCCGAGCGCCGCGGCAAGCTCGGCACGGACCACCGGCACCTCGACCGCCTGATTGATGAAGGCGTGACGGAGGCCGCGCGCCGTGGCGGCCAGCGCAAAGCGCTGGTAGCTGCGGCCAACCTCCACCCAGTGCGCCTTGTCAGCCTGGGCGCCCACGAAGACGGCGATGCCGGTCGAACTCCTGACCTGTTCGGCGTATTTGTCGTTCTCGGACTTCGCGGTGGCGACGAACGGGAAGATCAGGCGACCGAGCCAGTCCGGGATCGCCGGACTGCCGACCGTCGCCGAGAACAGGCCGTCACCGCTGGCAAGCGCCGAGGAGGCGGAGAACCGAATCCAGTGCTTCAGCTCCGCCATAAAGGCCGGATCGGCGAACTGAGCGGAATTGCCGGCGAGCACGAGATCGAGGATCACGCCCACCTGCTGCCGGTCGGTGACCATGACGACATCGACCGTATCGGAACGGGCCGCAGCCTCGAGGACGGCGACATCGGCCGCCGCGAGCGGCCGGCCGTCATAGACCGAGCGCGACACCTGGCGCCGGGGAATGGCGGCGAACGCCTCGGTTTCCACCGGCGCGGCCCTGTCGAGCGCGACCGCGACGCTGCCGCCGTCCCGCCAGTCGAACACCGGCGTTGCGGCGAACCCGCGCGCCGCCGCCGCGACCACGAGATTCTCGGTGGCGCAGCCGAGGCTCGTGAAAAGATGATGGTCGTCGGGATCGACCGCCGGAGTCCGGCGCGCAAAATCCGGCAAGACGTCGATTCGGCCGACAGCGACGCGGAAACGCCACGGCTGGGTATTGTGGCTGTTGCCGGCGAGCGTGGCATAGCGGACGAGATCGCGCGGGCCGGCATCGCCAGGAAGCGGTGCACGGATTGCAGCCGCGGCTTCGTCATAGGCCTGCATCGCGTCGCCCTCTTAGTTCCCGGCTACCGCCGCCATGAGCCACAGCATCGGGGGATAGACGATGAGGCTCGCCGAGCGCTTTTGTGAATCTCGGGCGACAGCATACGCCTCGACGGGCTGCGCACATTGATCCGGATCAGGCCCCGGCATGTGAGCGCAGAGAAAGCAACAGCGACTCGCTGACAGCGTTCGGGACATGAGCGGGACAAGCAGACATGCGCTCTCCTTCCCGCGAGCGGTTCGGCGCTCCGGGTGGTGCAGGCTTCCGGTCCCCCTCCTCTTTTTCAGCCTTCGCGCGCGGCGAAGGGGCGGCGGGCGTTCAGCGGAACGCGGGCCAGGTAGTGCTATGGGGCGTTCTGCCGAACGCCCGCCTGGCGTCTTGTCAGACCTCCGTCCTCACGCTTCGGGCGAAGCTCCACCGCTGCCGTGACGGCACCGGCGGCTCCGCCCTTAAGCCAGCTCCTGGCGTCGGGCCGTAGTACCCGCGGGCGAGCTTGACGGAGGCCTCCCGGGACGTTCGGGACCGTCGTCCCTGTCCGGCAGCGAGCCGCCGATAGCGGACAATCGTGCCGTCATCCCTTTAGGGGATGCGTCGCAGGCGCCAATCCCTGCCCACGCATAGGACGCCTCCAGAGCGCGCCCCTTCATCGGGCAAGGACGGCGGAAGTTTACCAGAGGCGGAATTGGGATGCTAGGATTATTTTCCTGCGCCGGCTCCTAAAATACACGCGCGCGGCGGCACTGATCGCTAACATTTCGAGGCTAAAAGCCATCCGGACGCCGGGCGCGGGCATGGCGCGCAGGAGGCTTCGGATGCGAAAGACTGCTGGGATCGTCGCCGGTGCGCTGGGTGCGGCCGTCCTGCTGGCGGCCCTCCTCGCACAGGCCGCAACCACGCTGACCGCAGTGCATTTCCCGCGCGGCGGATCGGGCACCGAAATCGAGGGTTCGCTCGTGCGCGGCGACCGCGCGATCTACTCGTTTTCGGCCAATGCCGGACAGACCGCCGACATCGCCATCACCGCGCTGGAGGACAACGCGAGCTTCGCGCTCTACCAGCCGCCGGCGAGCGTCACCCATTCCGACGACGGGCTCGACGTGAACGGCACGGCGATGGCCGAGGACACGAAACAGTGGAGCGGCGCGCTGCCGGCCAGCGGGGCCTACTACGTCGAGGTGGGCGGCGATCGCGGCAACGCGAGCTTCACGCTGACGATTTCGGTCAAGTAGAGGTTGGCGGCCGAACCTGTGCCCGTACCCTCAGGGAGGAGCTGCTTTGACTGGATCCCCGCTTTCGCGGGGATGAGCGGAGGGCGGTTTACCGGCCAAGGCCGAACCTAGGCCGGTGCAGTTCACACCACCACGACGCCGGAGTGCTTGGCCTTGT
>CAZXKZ010000164.1:0-4918 GCA_964641825.1 uncultured Bauldia sp. | reverse complement strand
AGACGTGTCTGTGCGGCAAGATTGATAACGCTGCGGCGCGTCTGCATGACTGCGAACAACCCAACGATAAGCACCGCAACAGCGCCGAGCCCGATGGCGACCTGCAGACGCCATGCCGTCTGGTTGCGGAAGGCGACTGAAGCGTCGAGCGCGTCGGACTGGTACACCCGCATGTCGCCAAGTAGCGCGCGGATGCCTGTCATCTGATCGAGACCGATATTGCCGCGCACGATATCGACAGCAGCGGCGGGAGAATCGGCGTTGTAGGCTTCAATAGTGCTGGCAAGCTCGGCGAGCTTGCCACGGACAGCGAACGTCAACTCGGCGGCCTTGGCGGCGAGGTAGCTGTCGGCATCGGTGGACTCGCGGAGTGCCTGCAGCCTCTCGCCGATTTCACTAATCTCGTCGTTGTACGGATCGAGGTAGGCCCGCTCGCCGGTGAGCAGATAGCCGCGCTGGCCGGTCTCGGCATCCTGAACAGCTATGAGCAGTTCGAGGAGCTGGGTGGTAACCGTGAAATTGTGGCGTACCTCTGTTGCAGCGCGCTGCAGCTCCGCAATGAAGTATACTGCGACTCCGAAAATCGCCGCCAGAATGGCGAAACCGACCGCTACGCTGATGACCGGACCGCGATTCACCGGCGATTGCGCCTCCTCTTCGTGGTGTCGGCACGCTAGGGCATCTCCCTCGGAGTTGTCGAGATAAATGCACCGGGAGTCAGCAATCTCAGAATTCTGCCGCGATTGCCTGGCCCCTGCCCGGCCCGAGGCGCGGCGCTGCTCCGCTTGCGGAAGCCCGCGGCTCCTCCGCCATCCCGAACTGGGACGGCTCGGCATCGCCCACCTCGACTGCGACGCCTTCTACGCGGCGATCGAGAAACGCGACGATCCCTCGCTCGCCGACAAACCGGTGATCGTCGGAGGCGGCAAGCGCGGCGTCGCCACGACCGCCTGCTACCTCGCCAGGATCCGCGGCGTCCGCTCGGCGATGCCCATGTACCAGGCGCTGAAGCTCTGCCCCGAGGCTGTCGTGATCCGGCCGAACTTCGAGAAATACGTCGCCGTCGGACGCGAGGTGCGCCGGCTCATGGGCGAGCTGACGCCTCTGGTCGAGCCGGTTTCGATCGACGAAGCCTTCATGGATCTCGGCGGCACCGAGCGCCTTCACCATGCGCCGCCCGCGCTGTCGCTGGCGCGGCTCCAGAAGCGGATCGAGGCCGAGATCGGAATAACCGTTTCGATCGGCCTGTCGTTCAACAAGTACCTCGCCAAGGTCGCGTCCGATCTCGAAAAGCCGCGTGGCTTCTCGGTGATCGGGGAAGCCGAAGCGGTCGCGTTCCTTGCTCCGAAACCGGTGAGCCTGATCTGGGGCGTCGGCAAGGCGATGCAGGAACGGCTCGCGCGCGACGGCGTAAGGACGATCGGCGCCCTGCAACGCATAGAGGAAGCCGAACTCGTACGCCGCTATGGCTCCATCGGCGTCAGGCTATCACGGCTCGCGCACGCGCGTGACTCGCGCACCGTTCAACCACACGGCGAAGCCAAGAGCGTCAGCGCGGAGACAACGTTCGGGGAAGACATCGCCGACGCCCATGAACTGAAGTCCATCCTGAGGGCTCTCTCAGAGAAGGTCGCCCGGCGGCTCAAGCGCGCCGGCCTTGCGGGCACGACCGTATCGGTGAAGCTGAAGACGCCGGACTTCCGGATACGCACCCGCAGCCGCCAGCTCGCCGACCCGACGCAGCTCGCCGACCGTATCTACGCCGTGGGAGCCGACCTGCTGAGCCACGAAACGGACGGGACTTTTTTCAGGCTGCTCGGGATCGGTGTTGCCGACTTTGCCGATCCACGGCTCGCCGATCCCGACGACCTGGTCGACGCCGGCGCCCGCAAGCGGGCCGCGGCGGAAGCCGCCATCGACCACATCCGCGACAGGTTCGGAAACCGCGCTGTCGAACTCGGCCTCACGTTCGAACCGGCGCCCGGAAAGCCAGAAGCGGACCGGAAAGGCGGCACCTCTATTTCGGGCAAGCCGGCGTCGGCAACATCTCGAGGCGGGTGAGCTTCCCCACCAGCGCGAAAACGCCGTAGTCGAGCTTCACGTCGCGGGAAATGCCGTTCTCATAGACAACCAGCGACATCGTGTAGTCCGGGGTCATCTCCGAGCCTGCCGGCTGCGGAAAATAGCTGATCGTCATCCGCCAATGGGGCTGGCCGGCGAACCCGGCCTCGGCAATCGCGGTCTCGCCGTCCAGATCGTCGGCGGCCGTCGACCGCTCGCCGATCACGACGGAGGTGCTGTACGCGACCTCGCCGCCTTCGGAGCCGTCGTAGAGGTCCATGGTGAGGAACTTCTTTCCAGCGCGCGCGGCATCGAGGACGCGAACCACCTGTTCGGTGGGAAACGCCGTATCGGGCGCCAGCGCGAAACTCTTCTCCTCGGGCTCGGTCAGGTCCACCTGCGGCGCTCCGCCGTCGCGCCGGGCGGTTCCCGCGGTGCGCTCGACAAGCTCCTCGCCTTCGAACGTCTCGTGCGTGAACTCGTAAAAGCCGTCCACCGTCTCGAACATGAGCGACCGGACATCGTCGGTGCGGAGGTCACCTTCGTCGTTGGAATAGCGCGTCACAAACCGCGTCCGCGTGGTATAGCCGGAACAGGCCGACCCGGTGAACTCCGTCACCAGGCGTCCCTTGACCGAGCCGACGTCGAGATCGCCGCCCTCCGCCAGCGTAAGGTCGTGGACGCTTCGATAGTTGGCGAGCGGCATCGCGGCCAGCGCCGGCAAAGCCGAAATCGCCACAGCCACGAATCCCAAAGACACCATACGGATGGCGCGCATACCCACCCTGACCGGCCCTTGCAGCGAGCCGATATTTGAGCGAAACAGCCCGCCTACTGTCGGGCGAACCAAGGACGAGTGCAATGGCCGAAACTGCAGAATCGCGATTGAAGGCGTTGGGGATCAAACTTCACGACGTGCCCCCTCCGGCGGCCAACTACGTGCCGTCCGTGCGCGTCGGGAACCTCCTGTTCATTTCCGGGCAGGTTTCGGCAACGCCCGACGCCTCGATCAAGGGAAAGCTCGGACAGAACACCAGCGTCGAGCAAGGGATCGAAGCGGCACGCCTTTGCGCCATCAACATCCTCTCCAACGTCAAGGGAGCGGTCGGCGACCTTGAGAAGGTCAAGCGGATCGTGAAGCTGACCGGCTTCGTCAACTGCACGGCCGATTTCGAGGACCCGCACAAGGTCATCAACGGCTGCTCGAACGTCCTCACCGACGTCCTCGGCGATCGCGGCAAGCACGCACGCTCAGCCGTCGGCATGGCGAGCCTTCCGCTCGGCTTCGCCGTGGAGGTGGAGGCCATCGTCGAAGTAGCCTAAGCCCTGCCGTGGCCGCGCCTGCCTGGCTCACAGCGCGGCCCATCGCGCACCGGGGATATCACGATGCGACCGCCGGCCGCATCGAGAACACGCTGCCGGCGGCGGAAGCAGCGATCGCGAAAGGCTTCGCGATCGAATGCGACCTGCAGCTTACCGCCGACCGGCAGGTTGTCGTGTTTCACGACGACACGCTCGACCGCCTGACAACGTCATCAGGCGATGTCGCCGGCAAGAGCCTGAGCGAAATCCGCGCCGTGCGCTTCCGGTCCGGCAACGGCACAATCCCGACGTTGAGCGACCTTCTCGATCTCGTCGACGGCAAGGTGCCGCTGGTGATCGAGCTGAAAAGCCGCTGGACCGGCGAGCGCGCGCTCGAGGCCGCCGCCGCCGCGATCCTGAGCGACTATGACGGGCCTGTGGCGATCATGTCCTTCGATCCGGCTTCCGTCACGGCGATGCGGAGGCTGGCGCCCGGCCTACCCCGCGGAATGACCGCGGACAAGTTTTCCGCGAAGGAATGGCCGGAGCTGACCGCGACCCGGCGTCTGCTCAATCGCTGGCTCGTCGCCGCGCCGCTGGTCGCCCCGGCCTTCGTCGCCTACGACGTGACCGCCCTGCCCGCCTCAGCGCCTCTCGCGCTCCGCCACTTCTTCGGCGTCAGGCTGCTGACCTGGACCGTGCGCACGCCGCAGGATCGCGCCACAGCAGCGGAATGGGCCGACCAGATCATCTTCGAGGGCTTCGACCCCGACGCCGGATGACTTGCAGCAGCCCACAGCAGGCCTAAGTTCTGAGCCTTGAGCAGGTTCAGCAGACACCGGAACGATACCTTGGCCGCAACATCGGATGCGGAAGCGACCTTTCGCATCGTCGGCTCGCTCGGCGAGATCGCCCGTGACGACTGGGACCGCGTCGCCAACCCTGCCGGCCAGCCGTACAACCCGTTCGTCTCCCACGATTTCCTGTGGTCGCTGGAGGAATCCGGATGCGCCACGCGGAAATCGGGCTGGATGGCGCAGCACCTCGTTCTCGACGGCAGCGATGGCAGACCGGCGGCCATCCTGCCCGCCTACATCAAGTCGCATTCCATGGGCGAGTACGTGTTCGACCATGGCTGGGCCGAGGCCTTCGAGCGAGCCGGCGGGCGTTACTATCCGAAACTCCAGTGCTCGGTTCCGTTCACTCCGGCCACGGGGCCGCGCCTTCTGGTCGCCGCCGGGAACGACCGCGCCGCGATGCATGCTCTGCTCGCGCAGGCGGGCACGGCGCTCGCTTCGCGTCTCGGCGTCTCCTCGCTGCACGTCACGTTCGCGCCCAAAGACGAATGGGACGCCCTCGGCGAGGCGGGCTACCTGCAGCGCACCGACCAGCAGTTCCATTTCATCAACGAGGGCTATCGCGACTTCGAGGATTTCCTCTCGGCGCTATCATCGCGGAAGCGGAAGACGATCAAGCGCGAGCGGCGCGACGCCATCGCCGACGGGATCGACATCGCGTGCCTGACGGGAAGCGAGCTGACCGAGGACGCCTGGGA
>CAZXKZ010000163.1:0-4920 GCA_964641825.1 uncultured Bauldia sp. | reverse complement strand
CGGGAAGAATGACCGTGCCGGAGAATTCCGGCGTTCGCGCGATGAGGCCAAGCAGTTGCGTCTCCTCACCGCGCATCACGTCGGCGTCCCCGGTGGTCACGGCCGCACCGGGAACGATCGCGATCGGTATCCCATCGGGCGTCTCGAAGCGCATCAGTCGGGCCGAAATCGCGGCGGCGGTGGCCGGACAGGGCACATATGGCGCCTCGCGCCAGCCCTGGCGGCTCCCCACCATGCCCGCCATGATCGCCGGCATGCGCGGCCAACGCGCGGTCAATCGCGCGAATACCGCCGCATGGCCGCCGGTGAGGCGCGCTATGCCCTCGTCGCTGTCCTGCTCGGCGATCGGTTGTCCGGCCTCGTCAACCAGCCACATGCGGAGCCGGCTGGTTCCCCAGTCGACGGCGATCAGTTTTCCGCTGGCGGCAAGGTCGGGCGGCATGCGCCGACCTTGTTGGTGGAGTGGCGGGTTCGCGTCAAGCCGGCGCAGGTCCGGTTGAGGCCCGCACGATGAGTTCGACTGGCCATAGTTCGTGGATCGTCTCGGGCGGCCGCCCGTCGAGCATGTCGAGCGTCAGCTCGGCGATCCGCGTTCCCGCCGCCCGGATCGAGGATCGCGTGGTCGACATGGTTGGCACCATGCGGTCGGCGTTGAGGAACGGAAAAACGTCGTCATGCGCGATCATCGAGACGTCCTTGCCCAGCGTCAGCCCGGCGGCGCGGATCGCTCGGAAAGCGCCGAGCGCCATCATCATCGACGACACCAGCATAGCCGTTGGTCGCGGCGTCAGTTGCAGGAACGCCTCGGCGAAACGGTAGCCGACCTCGTCGGTCATGATGCCTTCGCCGATCATCCGCTCGTCGACCGTGACGTTGCGATCGGCAAGCGCGCTCCGGAAGCCGCGTTCGCGGTCGGCGGCGTAGGTGTGGCGCTTGAATCCGTTGATGAGCGCGATGCGCGTGTGCCCGAGGTCGAGCAGGTGGTTGGCGGCATGACGGAAGCCGCCCTCGTTGTCGATGTCGAGCCAGGCATGGGGCGGCTGGTTGATCGTCCTGCCATGCAGGATGAACGGCATGCCGAGCTTGTTGAGGAGCTTCAGCCGGTCATCAGAGATTTCCGTCGACGCGCGTACCCGCCGCGATGCGGCGATAGCCGCCCATCTCATCGTTTGTCCGCGACGTGCCGAGCACGATGTCGATCTCCCGCTCGGCCAGCCGCTCGCCAAGCCCCGCGAGGAACTCGACGAAATGCGGATCGAACATCTGAGTGCGGTCAGTCCGCAGCACCACACCGATCGCGCCGGCGCGGCCGGTCGCCAGTCGCCGCGCGCTGGCGTTAGGCCGGTAGTCGAACCGCCGCGCCGCGTCGCGCACGCGCTCGCGCGTCGCCGGGCTCACCTCGGGGTATCCGTTGAGCGCACGGCTGACGGTCGTCTGCGACAGGCCCAGCGTGTCGGCGAGATCCTTGAGTTTCATTGTTGGCGCGTGCACTGCCTCCCGCTTCATTCAAAGCGCTTTCAATGATGGGCGCAAGAGGTGAAGGATGACGGCGTTTCGATGCGGCAACGCATCATTCGGCGATGATTGCGGTTTCAAACAGGAGAATCAAAGGACTGCCTTGGGGAGCTTGGCCGATTCTCATGTTTCGGATATTGCGGCGCAGTGTGGTGCCGATATTTCCGCCTTGACTCGGTCGCGCTGCAAGACCAAAGATGAATCTCAAAGCGCTTTGAAATATCCACGCCAAGTGGAGTTTGCCGGCGCTTTCGGGAGGACAGTGCCGAGGCCGTTGCCGTTAGAGGCATTCCTCCTCCTTTTCTGAGCGTTCTCTCAAGGGAGGTTCTCAACGATGAAGCTTCGTCACGCATTCCTCGCCGTTGCCAGCGCGACGGCAATCATGGCCGGTCAGGCCATGGCCGCCGATCTCGCCATCGTCTCCGGCGACACCGGCAACGGCCTGGCGCTTCTCCGCTCCATGCTCGACACCTTCGAGGAGCAGACCGGCCACAAGGTCACGGTCGTCCCGATGCCGTCCTCGACCACCGACCAGTTCGGCCAGTACAAGCTCTGGCTCGCCGCCGGCAACACCGACATCGACGTCTATCAGACGGACGTGATCTGGGCGCCGCAGCTCGCCAACCAGCTTGTCGACCTGACCGAGGCCACCAAGGACGTCATCGGCGCGCACTTCCCATCGATCGTCGAGTCGCAGACCGTGGACGGCAAGCTCGTCGCGCTGCCGCTCTTCACCGATGCCCCGGCGCTCTACTACCGCAAGGACCTCCTCGAGAAGTACAACATGTCGGTCCCGACGACCTGGGAAGAGATGGCGACCATCGCCAAGACCATCCAGGACGCCGAGCGTGCGGCCGGCAATGCCGACATCTGGGGCTTCGTGTTCCAGGGCAACGCCTACGAGGGTCTCACCTGCGATGCCCTCGAGTGGGTGAAGTCGAACGGCGGCGGACAGATCGTCGAGGCCGACGGCTCGATCTCGATCAACAACCCGCAGGCCGCTGCGGTGCTCGATACGGTCAAGGGCTGGGTCGGCACGATCTCGCCCCCGGGTGTCCTCGCATACCAGGAGGAAGAGTCGCGCGGCGTCTGGCAGCAGGGCAACGCCGTATGCATGCGCAACTGGCCCTACGCCTACGCGCTCGGCAACGGCGACGACTCGGCGGTCAAGGGCAAGTTCGACGTGACGACGCTGCCCATGGGTTCGGGCGAAGGTGCCCGTTCGGCTGCCACGCTCGGCGGCTGGAACCTCGCAGTGTCGCGCTACTCCGACGAACAGGAAGCCGCGATCGAGCTCGTGCGCTTCCTCGGCTCGCCGGAGATGCAGAAGCGTCGCGCGCTGGAATCCTCAAACCTGCCGACGATCGAGGCGCTCTACGAGGACGCCGACATCGCCGCCCAGCAGCCGATCATCCCGCGCTGGAAGGATGTCTTCATCAATGCGGTTCCGCGCCCGTCTGCGCCGACCAAGATCAAGTACAATGAGGTGTCGAGCCTGTTCTGGACCGCCGTGCACGCCACGCTGTCCGGCAACGGTTCGGGTGCCGAGAATCTCGCCACCCTCGAAGAGGAGTTGGTCAAGCTTCAGGGCGCCGCCTGGTAGCCCACCATCCATGAAACAGGCGCCGACGGCGAGAGCCGCCGGCGCCGGTCTTTTGCACAGTGGCATGCGCGCCATGGGGCGACAGAGGCGCATCGCCAAGCTAGGGTAGAGCGAAGCCGCTCATTCAGTGGCGGCCCGTATTAAGCGGTAAGGGGGAGGGCAACCGCGCCGTGGCTCAAGCCGAACTGACGACCGCCGCACCTGTGGTCGCTGAGGCTCCCCGCCGCTCCGAACTCATGCGCCAGCGCGTTCGCGCCGCCTGGCTGTTCCTGCTTCCCATGCTCATCGTGCTCGCCGCTGTCGCCGGCTGGCCGCTCCTGCGCACGATCTATTTTGGCTTCACCAACGCCTCGCTCGCCGATTTCGAGAACCGGCAGTGGATCGGCTTCACCAACTATTTCTCCGTCCTCACCATGCCGAGCGGTCGCGTTATCTACGACGGCCTACTGGTCGACCCGGTGTGGTGGCGCGCCGTGTGGAACACTGTCCGCTTCACGCTGATCTCGGTGACGCTGGAAACCATCCTCGGGACGATCGTCGCGCTGGTGCTCAATGCGGAGTTCCGCGGCCGCGGCATCGTTCGCGCCGCCATCCTTATCCCGTGGGCGATCCCCACCATCGTCTCCGCAAGGATGTGGGGATGGATGATGAACGACCAGTTCGGCATCCTCAACGACATCCTGCTCAGGCTCGGACTCATCACCGAGAAGATCGCCTGGACGGCGAACGCGGATACCGCGCTGATCGCCATCCTGATCGTCGATGTTTGGAAAACCACGCCCTTCATGGCGCTCCTCATCCTCGCCGGTCTGCAGATGGTGCCGAGCGATATCTACGAGGCCGCGAAGATCGACGGCGTCCACCCGGTCAAGGTCTTCTGGAAGATCACGCTGCCGCTCATCCGCCCCGCGCTCATGGTCGCGGTCATATTCCGTGGCCTGGATGCGCTGCGCATCTTCGACCTCGTCTACGTGCTGACGCCCAACAATGCGCAGACCAAGACCATGTCGGTGTTCGCGCGCGAGAACCTGTTCGATTTCGACAAGTTCGCCTATGGCTCGGCGGCATCGACGATGCTGTTCCTCATCATCGCGCTCCTGACGATTCTGTACATCGTCGTCGGCCGCGTCCGGCTCACGGATCGCTGATGCCTGCCGCCTGGACCCTCGCCAAGAACGTCGCCTTTTACCTGCTCGTTGCGGTGATCGTCGTCGTTGCGGTGTTCCCCTTCTATTATGCGATCCTGACGAGCTTCGAATCCGGCACGGCGCTGTTCCGCATCAACTACTGGCCGGAGAGCCTTTCGCTCCAGAACTACGCCAACGTGCTCACCACCGGGTCGTTTCCGCGCAACTTGTGGAACTCGCTGTTCGTGTCCACAGTGGTCGTCGCCCTGTCGCTGTTCCTGGGCGTGACCGCTTCCTATGCGCTGGCACGGGTTCATTTCCGCGGGCGCAGCCTGCTGCTCCTCACCATCCTGTCCGTGTCGATGTTCCCGCAGATCGCGGTGCTCGCCGGCCTGTTCGAACTGATCCGCTTCTTCGGCATCTTCAACACGCCCTGGGCGCTGATCTTCTCGTACATGATCGGCACGCTGCCGTTCACCGTCTGGGTGCTCACCACCTTCGTGCGCGACCTGCCGATCGAGATCGAGGAGGCGGCTATCGTGGACGGCGCCACGCCGTGGGTCATCATCACCAAGGTGTTCATGCCTTTGATGTGGCCGGCGCTCGTCACCACCGGCCTGCTGGCGTTCATCGGCGCATGGAACGAGTTCCTGTTCGCGCTGACCTTTACCTCCA
>CAZXKZ010000162.1:0-4921 GCA_964641825.1 uncultured Bauldia sp. | reverse complement strand
TTCTTCAACGGCGAGCGCGTCGCATTAGCGACGGTCGCCGCGGTCTTCCTGTCCAACATCCCCGAGAGCACGTCATCGACCACGCGCATGCGCCTTGCGGGCTACAGCGGCTACCACGTCGTTTTGATCTGGCTCGCGGTCGCAGTAGCCGGCGGGCTCGCGACGCTCGCCGGCTACCTCATGCTTCACGGCCTGTCGCGCGAAAGCGCCGCCCTCACGCAGGCGATCGCGGGCGGCGCGCTGCTCGTCTTGATCGTCGATGCGATGATCCCGGAGGCTTTCTCCGAGACTCACGAGGCCGCGGGCCTGATCGCTGCGGCCGGCTTCCTGACCGGATTCGTGCTGGCAGTCGGCCTCGGCTAGCGCAGCCGCCGTTCCGACTCGATCCGCGCCCACGCGCCGTTGACGGCTGCGGTGCGCGCATTGGCGATGGCGAGGAACTCCTCGGGCAACCCGCGCGCGATCGCCTTGTCGGGATGGTTGTCGGCGATGAGCTTCAGGTAGCGGCGCCGGATGCGGCTGAGCTCCCATGACCGGTCGACACCGAGGATGAGGTAGGGATCGCCCTCGCCCGCCACGACGTGGCGCGCGGCGATGGCGTCGAAGGCCGCGCCCTCGAAGCCGAAGATCGTGCCGACCGCCTCGAGGTAGGCCAGCTCCGCTTCATGCACAGCGCCATCGGCCTTGGCGATAGCGAACAGACCATCCAGCACGTCGACGAGAGCTTCGCGGTCGTTGCCGTAAATCTGGGCGATGCGCGCGGCATAGGTGTCGTAGCCGGCGACGTCGCCTTTCGCGAGGTCGAAGAGACGCGTGACGTTCCGCTCCTCCTCCGGCGGCACCACGAACATGCCGCGGAAAGCGCCCTCCTCCGACGCCGTCACCACGCCGTCGGCTCTGGCCATCTTGGCCGACAGGGCGATGAGCGCGACGGAGAATGCAACCTGCCGCCGGGCGACGGGATCGCCGATCCCCGACACCACGCCCCCGAGCCATTCGAAAAGCGCCCCGACCGCACCGGCGCCACCCTCGGCCAGCCCGCCTATCCAGTTCCATGCGCTCATGGCGTAAGACTAGGCGAATCATGGAAAGCTTGCGAGACGGTCGCGCCACACACGCTGCACGTGGCGCCTGCCGGGGATTGGCTCGTTGACATGAACCCTTCCAACCGATCGCTAGGCCTCATCCTCGGCATCATCGCCGTCATCATGTTCTCGGGCTCGCTGCCTGCCAACCGCGAAGCCGTCGCCGACCTCAGCCCCTGGTTCGTGACAGCCGGCCGCGCCGCGATCGGCGGCATCATTGCAATCGCGATCCTCGCCATCCGCCGCCCTGAACTTCCGCACGGCTCATGGCCGAGGCTGTCACTGATCGCGCTCTGCCTCGTGGTGGGCTTTCCGGCATCGATCGCGGTGGCCTCGGTTTCAGTTCCATCGTCCCACGGCGCCGTTGTGCTCGGGCTGCTGCCGCTGGCCACCGCGATCGCCGCCGTCCCTCTGGCGGGCGAACGGCCCTCGATCTGGTTCTGGGTGCTCAGCGTCGCCGGCGCAGTATTGGTCGGCGCCTATGCGCTCCGCGGCGGCGATACCGACATCGTGGCCGGCGACATCTACCTTCTGCTCGGGGTGCTGCTGACCGGGATCGGCTACACGCTGTCCGGCATGCTGTCGCGGGCCATGCCGGGGTGGGAGGTCATCTCCTGGGCACTGGTGCTGACCTTTCCCGTGGCACTCGTAGCGGCGTGGATCTTCTGGCCGGCGAACGAAGTCCACTGGCGGTCGTGGGCCGGCCTGCTCTACGGCGGCATCGTCGTGCAATTCATCGCCTACGCCTGCTGGAACGCGGCACTCGCTGTCGGCGGCGTTGCGCGCGTGGGCCAGCTTCAGGTGCTGCAGCCGCTGTTCACCATCGCGATAGCCGCGCTCGTTCTCGGCGAGGCGGTCGATGCCGAAACCGTGCTGTTCGCGATAGCGATTGTCATCATCGTGACGCTGTCGCGCCGCACGACCATCCGCCAGCGGCCCGGCGCCGCCGGCTAGGGGGCGGTGACGCGAAGGCCGTCGAAAGAGAACACGGCCTCGCTCTCGTCCGGCGATCCTGCGAACAGCCCGATCTGCTGGCCGTTCTCAGGCGGCGATCCGGAAAGTGTCGCGAACTCGGCACCGTTGACATAGAAGGTCGCATCGCTGCCGACCGTCGTGACGCGGAGCTCGTTGATGCCGCCATCACCGTCGTTGGCGCCGTCGGCATCGGTCCAGTCGACCTGCACAAGCCAGCGGCCGCGCTGGCGCCGCCATACGGAGGCGCGACCGTTCGGGGCGATCTCGAAGACGTAGAAGTTGTTGACGTCCTCGTACCAGAAGATCGGACCCGCCTTCGCCTCGGTCGGCTCGCCGCTCGCGACGGTGGTGATCGTCACGCACATGTCGATGTCGTCGCGAAGGCCGCCGTTGTCCACGACCCAGGCGTCGCCGCCCGGTGGAGGCGCGATGACGAGCTGGCCGGCTTCGACCCTGATCACGGTCCCCGCCTGCCCCCATGTCGGCTGGAACGACTGGAAGGAATCCTGGACCAGCACTTCGACACCGGGGCACACCGCCGCAGCCGGACCCAACCCGGCAAGCAAAAGCGCGGCGGCAAGAACAGGACTGCGGGCGAACATCAACCAGACTCCGGAGGCCGGCGATGCTACCGCCAGCCGGGCGGCATTCCTAGCGGCGGAACCGGAGCTTGAGCAACCGCCTTCGCGCATGCCAGTGAAGGAAACGACGGAGGTAGGCATGAACGCCGCGGGAACGGGCAAATGGGACTTCTGGATCGACCGCGGCGGGACGTTCACCGATATCGTCGCGCGCGACCCTTCTGGCGCGCTGCGCCTAGCCAAGCTGCTCTCCGAGAATCCCGGCGCGTATGACGACGCAGCCATCGCCGGTATTCGCGAGCTGATGGGTGTCCCGCCCGGCGCCACCATCCCCTCTGGCCGCATCGCCTCGGTGAAGATGGGAACCACGGTGGCGACCAATGCGCTGCTGGAGCGGAAGGGCGATCGCACACTCCTCCTGGTCACGCGCGGGTTCAGGGACGCTCTCAAGATCGGCTACCAGGCACGCCCGGAAATATTCGCGAAGAAGATCGTGAAGCCCGAGATGCTGTACGAACGCGTCGTCGAGGTCGACGAGCGCGTGCACGCCGACGGGACGATCGAGGCGGCGCCCGACCTCGATGCCGTCCGTAACGATCTTGACGCGGCGCGGCGCGACGGCATCCGTTCGGTTGCTATCGTGCTCATGCACGCGTGGAAGCACCCCGGACACGAGAGGCAGCTTGCCGCGCTCGCACGCGACATGGGTTTCCCGCAGGTTTCCGCCAGCCACGAGGTCTCGCCCCTCATCAAGCTTGTCGGACGCGGCGACACGACCGTGGTCGACGCATACCTGTCGCCGATCCTGCGGCGATACGTGGACAAGGTCGCGCGCGAACTCGGCAAAGGTCCACGGCTCATGTTCATGCAGTCGTCCGGCGGCCTGACCGCGGCCGATCTCTTCCGCGGCAAGGACGCTATCCTGTCCGGCCCCGCCGGCGGCGTCGTGGCCGCAGTCGAAACGGCTGGCCTTGCTGGCTTCCGCAAGGTGATCGGTTTCGACATGGGCGGAACCTCGACCGACGTTTCGCATTTCGACGGCGACTACGAGCGAGCTTTCGAAACCGAGGTCGCCGGCGTCCGCATGCGCGCGCCGATGATGCGCATCCACACCGTCGCAGCCGGTGGCGGGTCGATCCTGAAGTTCGAGCAGGGCCGCTACCGGGTCGGGCCCCAATCTGCCGGCGCCGACCCCGGTCCCGCCGCCTACCGGCGCGGCGGCCCGCTTGCCGTCACCGACGCCAACGTGATGGTCGGGAAGCTCCTGCCAGAGCATTTCCCGCGGATCTTCGGTGCAGGTCACGACGAGCCGCTGGACAGGGACGCCGTCCGCGCGGGATTTGCCGCACTCGCCGCAGAGATCGGTGACGGACGCGCGCCCGAGGAAATCGCCGATGGATTTCTCAAGATCGCGGTCGAGAACATGGCGAACGCGATCAAGAAAATATCGGTCCAGCGTGGCTATGACGTGACCGGATATGCGCTGAACTGCTTCGGCGGCGCCGGCGGCCAGCATGCTTGCCCGGTGGCCGATGCACTCGGCATGACGACGATCCTGATCCATCCGCTGTCCGGCGTGCTGTCGGCATACGGGATGGGATTGGCGCATATCCGCGCGTTCCGCACGCGTGCCGCCATGGTCCACCTCGATGAGGCCCAGGTGACGCGCCTCGCCGAGCTGCGCGAACAATTGCGCGCCGAGGTGAGGGACGAACTTCTCGTCCAGGGGGTCGATGAAGCCGCCGTCAGCACCGCCGCCAGCGCACAATTGCGCTACGAGGGCACCGACACGCCGATCGCGGTGCCCTTCGAAAGCGGCGTGATAGCGGAGATGACCGCCAACTTCGAGGCGGCGCACCGGAAGCAATTTGGCTTCGTGTTCGAGGACAAGCCGATCCTGGTCGAGGCGGTCGAGGTGCAGGCCTCCGGCGGTGGCGCGGAGATCGGCGAACACGAGGCGACCGCTTCCGGCACCAAAGCGAATCCGTCGGGAACCACGCGGTTCTTCTCCGGCGGACAATGGCACAACGTGGCGATCTTCCTCCGCTCCGATCTGCTGCCAGGGCATGAAATCGCCGGTCCGGCGCTCATCATCGAGGCGCACCAGACTATCGTGGTCGAAGCGGGCTGGCGCGCGAGCGTCTCGCCGCGCGATCACATCATTATGCGGCGCGCGGTACCGCCGCCGAAGCAGCACGCCATCGGCACCGACGCCGATCCGGTGATGCTGGAGGTGTTCAACAACCTCTTCATGTCGATCGCCGAGCAGATGGGCGTGAC
>CAZXKZ010000161.1:0-4936 GCA_964641825.1 uncultured Bauldia sp. | reverse complement strand
CGTCGTCCACAGGCAGCCGGGGAGGCGCCATCGCCGCATGGACTCGGCCCGTCCATTTGCCGAAGACTGACGCCTGCAAGGAGACCGGCATCGATGAGTCGCGGCAAGGAGGTGGATTTCGTCCACCTCAGGGTCCATTCGGCCTATTCGCTTCTGGAAGGTGCGCTGCCGATCAAGCGGCTCGCCGAGCTGGCGGCCGCCGACCGGATGCCGGCGCTCGGCATCGCCGATACGGGCAACCTGTTCGGTGCGCTCGAATTCGCCGACACGCTGGCCGGGAAAGGCATCCAGCCGATCATCGGCTGCCAGGTCGCCCTCTCGCTTGAGGACGGCGGCGAGGAGACGCGGCCGGGGGCGCCGCGACAAAGCCCGTTCGCCGATATCGTGCTGATCGCGGCGACCGAGGCCGGCTACTGGAACCTCGTGCGGCTGGTGTCGGACTCCTACATGCGGAACGACCCCGCCGTTCGCGCCCATGTCCGGCTCGCCGAGCTGGCGGAGCGTGGCGAAGGGCTCATCGCGCTCAGCGGCGGGACGAGCGGGCCGATCGACCGTGCTCTCGCCGCGGGACAGATGGAGCTTGCCGCCGAGCGCCTCGATCGGCTGGCGGCGCTGTTCGGGGACCGGCTCTATGTCGAGCTGCAGCGGCATGGCACGGCGTCCGGCGAGGCGGTGCTGGCACATCTCGTTGCGCTGGCCTACGAGCGCGGGCTGCCGGTCGTCGCCACCAACGAGCCCTTCTTTCCGTCCCGCGCCGACTATGAGGCGCACGATGCGCTGATCGCGATTGCGGAAGGCGCGGTCGTGGCGGACGGCAGCCGGAGGCGGCTCACCGAGGAGCACTATTTCAAGTTGCGCGCCGAGATGAAGGCGCTGTTCTCCGATCTTCCCGAGGCGGTGGCGAACACCGTCGAAATCGCCATGCGCTGCGTGTGGTGGCCGGAGAACCGGAAGCCGATCCTGCCGCGCTTCGCCGGCAAGGACGCTGATCCCGAGGAAGCCATGAGGGCCGAGGCGGCAATGCTCCGCCAGATGGCGAGCGAGGGCCTTGCCCGCCGGCTCGCGGCCCACGGCTGCGCTCCCGCCCTCGCGGAGGACGACTACCGCAAGCGGCTGGACTACGAGCTCGGCGTCATCGAGGGCATGCAGTATCAGGGCTATTTCCTGATCGTCGCCGATTTCATCCAGTGGGCGAAATCGCAGGGCATCCCGGTGGGGCCGGGGCGCGGCTCCGGCGCCGGCTCGGTCGTGGCGTGGTCGCTCACCATCACCGACCTCGACCCGCTCCGTTTCAACCTGATCTTCGAGCGCTTCCTCAACCCCGACCGCATCTCGATGCCGGATTTCGACGTCGACTTCTGCCAGGACCGGCGCGACGAGGTCATCCGCTACGTCCAGGACAAGTACGGCGCCGACCAGGTGGCGCAGATCATCACCTTCGGAAGCCTGCAGGCGCGCGCCGTGCTCCGCGATGTCGGGCGGGTCCTGCAAATGCCGTACGGGCAGGTGGACCGGCTCGCCAAGATGGTGCCGCAGAACCCGGCCAACCCGGTGACGCTGGCGCAGGCGATTGCCGGCGAGCCGCAGTTGCAGTCTGCGGCGAAGGAGGACGAACGGGTCGGCCGGCTTCTCGCCATCGCGCAGAAGCTGGAGGGCCTCTACCGCCACGCCTCGACGCACGCCGCCGGCATCGTGATCGGCGACCGGCCGCTCGATCAGCTTGTCCCGCTCTACCGCGACCCGCGTTCCGGCATGCCGGTCTCCCAGTTCAACATGAAGTGGGTGGAGAAGGCGGGGCTCGTAAAGTTCGACTTCCTCGGCCTGAAGACGCTGACTGTGCTCGATCTCGCCGTCCGCCTGGCGAAAGCGCGCGGCATCGACGTCGACCTGTCGCGCATCCCGCTCGACGACGAGAAGAGCTACCAGCCCCTCTCGCGCGGCGAGACCGTCGGCATCTTCCAGCTGGAAAGCGGCGGCATGCGGCGCGCGGTCATCGACATGAAGCCCGACCGCTTCGACGACCTGATCGCGCTGGTCGCGCTCTATCGTCCGGGGCCTATGGCCAACATCCCGACCTACTGCAACCGCAAGCACGGCAGGGAGCGACCCGACTACATCCATTCGCGGCTGGAGACGGTGCTGAAGGAGACCTTCGGCGTCATCGTCTACCAGGAGCAGGTGATGCAGATCGCGCAGATCCTCGCCGGCTTCTCGATGGCCGAAGCCGACAACCTGCGCCGCGCCATGGGCAAGAAGATCCGCGCCGAGATGCAGGCACAGCGCGATCGGTTCGTTTCGGGTGCCGTGGCGAACGGCGTCGACCGCGACCACGCGGAGACCATCTTCGAGCTGCTCGCCAAGTTCGCCGAGTACGGCTTCCCGAAGGGCCACGCCGCGGCCTACGCGCTGGTCGCCTACCAGACCGCCTACATGAAGGCGAACTACCCGGTCGAGTTCATGGCCGCGTCGATGACGCTGGAGACCGGCAGCACCGACAAGATCGCCGAGTTCCGGCGCGAGGCGATCCGGCTCGGGATTCCCGTCGAGATGCCCTCGGTCAACCGCTCCGGTGTCGATTTCGACGTTGCTGACGGGCGCATCTTCTACGCGCTCGCCGCCATCAAGGGCGTCGGCAGGCAGGCGATGGAGCACCTGGTCGAGGTGCGCGGCGACAAGCCCTTCCGCGACCTCGCCGATTTCGGCCGCCGCATCAACCCGAAGATCATCAACAAGCGCACGCTGGAGAACCTCATCTGCGCCGGCGCGCTGGACGAGCTGGAAGCGGACCGCGCCCGGCTGATGGCGGGCGTCGAGCGCATCCTCGGGATGGCGAGCCGCATCCAGGAGAGCGCCGCCGTCGGGCAGGCGGACATGTTCGGCGCCGTCGAGCAGCACCAGCCGCTGCTCCTGCCGGTGGTCGAGCCCTGGCTCGCCGCAGAGAAGCTGCAGCGCGAGCACGAGGCGGTCGGCTTCTACCTGTCGGCCCACCCGCTCGATGAATACCGCACCGTGCTCGGCAAGCTCCGCGTCCAGACGTGGGCCGAGTTCGCCGAATCCGTCCGGCGCGGTTCGACCGCCGGGCGGCTGGCGGCCACCGTCACCAGCAAGCAGGAGCGGCGGACCCGCACCGGCAACAAGATGGCGGTGCTCCAGCTTTCGGATTCCACTGGCGCTTTCGAGGCCGTCGCCTTCTCGGAGGAGCTCAACACCTACCGCGACATGCTCGAGCCGGGGAAATCGGCGATCGTGGTGGTCGCCGCCGAGGAGCGGCCGGAGGGGATCAATCTCCGCATCCAGTCAGTCGAATCCCTCGACAAGGCGGTCGCCGGGCTGAAGCAGATCAGGGTGTTCGTGCGCGACGCGGCGCCGCTGCCCAGCGTCGAGAAGCACCTGGCCAACCGCGGCGAGGGCAAGGCGAGCCTGATCCTGCTCCTCGACCAGGGCCAGCGCGAGATCGAGATGCGGCTTCCCGGCCGCTATGCCGTTACCCCGCAGATCGCCTCCGCCCTCCGCGCCGTCAGGGGGGTGGTCGAGGTGGAGCTGGTCTGAGGCCCCGCGCGCCCGCGCCCGGAACCCTTGCATCCCGCCCGCTCCATCCCTATAACCCGCGCCATCTCACACGCGGGGATTGGGTCAATCGGCCGGCCTTGACCGGGCGAACGACCCTTCCGGTGCCTCACAAGGGCTCAAGCTCCCTGCGGCGGAAACAACCGGTAAAGGAGCAAGGTAGTCATGGCACTGCCCGATTTTTCCATGCGTCAGCTACTCGAGGCTGGCGTGCACTTCGGCCACCAGAAGCATCGCTGGAACCCCAAGATGGCGCCGTATCTCTACGGCGTCCGCAACAACATCCACATCATCGACCTCGCCCAGACGGTGCCGATGCTGCATCGCGCGCTGCAGGCGGTGAGCGATGCGGTCGCCGGCGGCGGGCGCATCCTGTTCGTCGGCACCAAGCGGCAGGCGGCCGAGCCGCTGACCGCGGCGGCCAAGCGCAGCGCCCAGTATTATGTCAACGCGCGCTGGCTCGGCGGCATGCTCACCAACTGGAAGACGATCTCCAAGTCGATCGCGCGCCTGCGCGAGCTGGAGACGCTGCTCGGCGGCGAGGCGCAGGGCCTCACTAAGAAGGAGCGCCTCACGCTCACCCGCGAGAAGGACAAGCTCGAGAAGGCCCTCGGCGGCATCAAGGACATGGGCGGCGTGCCCAACCTCCTGTTCGTGATCGACACCAACAAGGAGAAGATCGCCATCGAGGAGGCCAACCGCCTCGGCATCCCCGTCGCCGCGATCATCGACTCGAACTGCGATCCCGACCACATCGCCTATCCGATCCCCGGCAACGATGATGCCGGCCGCGCCATCACGCTCTACTGCGACCTGATCGCGCGCGCCGCCATCGATGGCATCGGCCGCGCCCAGGGCGACGCCGGCATCGACATCGGCGCCGCCGAGGACGTGCACGAGCCGACGATCCTTGAAGCGGCCGCCGACGATGCCGATATGTCGCAGGCCGAGGCGGTCGAGCCGCAGGGCGGCCTGGAGCGGTCGTCGAAGCGCCGGGCCTCCTCGCCGGTGACGCCGTTGTTCGCCGCGCCCGAGGGCAAAGCCGACGACCTCAAGAAGATCGGCGGCGTCGGTCCGGCGCTGGAGCGCAAGCTCAATGCGCTCGGCATCACGCGTTACGACCAGATCGCCGCGTTCTCCGACGAGGACGTCGAGAAAGTCGACACGGCGCTCAACTACAAGGGCCGCGTGACACGCGACGATTGGGTCGGCCAAGCCAAGGAACTGGCCGGCGCTTAACTGGACTGCCGTCCCCTGCAAGCCCGCCGTCAGGCGGGCAAGGGAAAGGTTCCTCGGGCCGCGCAAAAGTGCTGGCTCGTGGGCCCTGCCGGCAGGCAGGACAACAGAGACTATTCAGAGAACCCGTTAG